>NZ_JACJEA010000014.1:0-120650 GCF_014163835.1 Pseudoalteromonas sp. SR43-5 | reverse complement strand
AATTAGATGCTGCAGAAGGTGAGTGCGGTGAAGGCGAAAGTGGCGGTACCGCAAAAGATAAAAAAGAAGGTAAATGCGGCGAAGGCAAAGGTGGGGGCGACGCAAAAGATAAAACAGAAGGCAAATGCGGCGAAGGCAAATGTGGCGGCGATGCAAAAGGTAAAAAAGAAGGTAAGTGCGGCGAAGGCAAATGTGGTGGCGACGCAAAAGATAAAAAAGAAGGTAAATGCGGCGAAGGTAAGTGTGGCGGCGATGCAAAAGACGCAAAAGCTAAAACAGAAGGCAAATGTGGTGAAGGTAAATGTGGCGGCGACGCTAAAAAAACTAAAAAAGAAGGTAAGTGCGGCGAAGGTAAATGTGGTGGCCGTTAATATCTTATTCTAAATAAGTTATGCTAAAAGGGCCCTAAGGCCCTTTTTTGTTAAGTTAGAGGTAGTTATGATACAAACTCAAAGTAAAGATTTTGGGATGGTGGGCCTTGGCCTACGACGAGAAATGCTTGATGAGCTGCTTGAGCATGTACCTAATCAAGTAGACTTTTTAGAAGTTGCGCCAGAGAACTGGTTAAAACTGGGTGGACGCTTTAAAAAGCAATTTAAAACATTAACCGATGCTAATAATTTTGTGTGTCATGGATTATCACTGTCTATCGGTTCTCCCGAACCTCTTGATGTTGAATTTGTTAAGTCTTTAAAAGTGTTTTTTGAAGAGCACAATATAAAAATTTTTAGTGAGCACTTAAGTTACTGCTCCGGTACAGGGCATATGTATGACTTAATGCCCATTCCATTTACACAAGATGCCATAGCACATGTTGTACCTCGCATTAAACAAGTTCAAGACATACTAGAGCAGCAAATTGCGATAGAAAATGTTTCCTATTATGGTGCTCCTGGACAGCAATTATCAGAGCTTGAATTTACGAATATTATTTTAGAGCAAGCTGACTGCAAGCTTTTACTTGATGTGAATAACATTTATGTTAATTCGATAAATCATGGCTACAACGCGCAAGCATTTTTAACTGGGTTACCCTCTAATCGTATAGCCTATGGGCATGTTGCTGGCCATTATAATGAGGCTGATGACTTAATTGTTGATACACATGGCGCTGATGTGATTGATCCTGTTTGGGAGCTACTCGATAAAGCATACGAAGTGCATGGCGTATTTCCAACCTTGCTTGAGCGCGATTTTAATATTCCTACCATGAATGTTTTAACCAAAGAGTTAGATATAATTCATGATCTACAAGCTAAACACTTTGATTCAACTGTTTCAAAACAACGAGCTTAATATAAGCCTTTATCAACATTAAAAGAGTGCCTAGTTATGAGCTTTATTGAAATACAAAACGAATTTATGGCGCATATTCGCGAGCCTCAAAAAAATAAAAAGCCCAGCGGTATCGAAGACAGGCGTATGGCTATTTATCGCGACCTATTTTTTAATAACATTGAAGGTTTTATATCATCAGGTTTTCCGGTATTAAAAACGTTATATACCCAGAAGCAATGGCAAGCCCTCGTACGCCAGTTTTTTAGCGAATATGATTGTCATTCGCCGTACTTTTTAGACATAGCAGGGGAGTTTATTAATTACTTATCAAGTGATTATAAAATGAAAAAATACGATCCCGTGTTTATGCTTGAGCTTGCCCATTATGAATGGGTAGAGCTAGATGTATCCATTGCACACGAAGATGAGCAAGAGAAAAAATTACAAACAACAGCGCTCACTAGTTCAGCTTTATATTTATCGAAAACGGCAAGAAATTTAAGTTATCAATTTCCGGTTCAAAATATTAGCAATCGCTTTAAACCAAAAGAGCCATCACCTCAGCCTAATTATTTTGTTGTATATAGAGATGAAGATGATGACGTTCAATTTCTGGCTACGAATGTGATGACAGCTTTGCTATTGTCAATCATAGAGGCAAGCGAAGGCGCGACATTTGACAACGTCTGCCAACAGGTATTAGCTCATGCACCACAATTTAATGCAGAGCAAATTGCTCAAGGTGCACTGGTTACTCTTAATGCTATGGTTGAACGAGGAGTAATTGTGACAAAAAATCAAGACTAAGGTCTTTATTGATGATTTTACATCGTCTATTATGGCAGCCTTATTTGCCGTGCTTAATAAAAGGTTGTACCAATGTCAGATGATAAAGACTTTAAAGATCCGTTCAACGCTACTTACTTTCTTGCTTTTTTAGCTGTATTTGCAGGGATTGGTTGTTTAAATGCAATATTAGGCTGGATCACTAGCTTAACGTAAAATGTATAACGTTTATTAAGGCTGTTGCTAACTTCAGCCTTGAACCACTTTATTTTAATTACCCCTTCCATATTTAATACTTCTTTTATAATAACGCCAAACTCGCAATTAAAGGTTAGTTAAGGTTATAATCACCTGCTTTGTAATATAAACAATTGAGCAGTTAAAATTATGACTCAAGTAACACCAGCAATTATCAAAAACAGCATAACTACAATTGCTGATTATCCAAAAGCGGGCATTATGTTTCGCGATGTAACCACTTTAATGGCAAATCCAGAAGCCTTTAAAGCAACTATTGACGCGTTTATCGCAGAATATAAAGATCAGGGCTTTACTAAAATCATAGGCACAGAATCACGTGGTTTTATTTTTGGTGCGCCATTGTCTTACGCGTTAGGCATTCCGTTTATTCCAGTACGTAAACCAGGTAAGTTACCACGCGAAGTTATTCGCCAAGATTACTTACTTGAGTACGGTGAAGACACGCTAGAACTGCATGTAGATGCAATTGTACCTGGCGACAAAGTATTACTAGTTGATGACTTATTAGCAACTGGTGGCACAATTGAAGCCACTGCTAAGTTAGTTAATAAACTAGGTGGCGAAGCCACAGATGCAGCATTTGTTGTATCACTACCAGAACTTGGTGGCGAGCAGCGCATCAAAAAAATGGGTATTAAAATCCTAAAATTGGTTGAATTCGAAGGCGAGTAATCGATGAGTTATCAGGTTCTAGCGAGAAAATGGCGTCCTCAAACCTTTCATGAATTGGTTGGGCAGTCTCATGTTAAGCAAGCGCTTGTAAATGCGCTTACGCAAAATAGACTGCATCACGCTTATTTATTCACTGGAACCCGCGGTGTAGGTAAAACCACCATTGCACGTATTTTTGCTAAAAGCCTAAATTGCGATGAAGGTATATCTGCAAATCCGTGTGGACAATGTAGCAGCTGTTTGGATATAGAAGCAGGGCGCTACATTGACCTACTCGAAATAGATGCGGCTTCTCGTACAAAAGTAGAAGACACTCGCGAAATACTTGATAATGTTCAATATGCACCAACGCGTGGACGTTATAAAGTATACCTAATCGATGAAGTTCACATGCTTTCTAAGCACAGCTTTAATGCGCTTTTAAAAACGCTTGAAGAGCCACCAGAGCATGTGAAATTTTTATTGGCGACGACGGATCCTCAAAAACTACCAGTTACTATTTTATCTCGCTGTTTACAATTCAATCTAAATGCCTTGTCGCAAAGTGAGATTAAAACACAGCTTGAACACGTACTTACTCAAGAACAGCTTAGCTTTGATACCGATGCACTTAGCATTATTTCAAAAGCCGCTGATGGCAGTATGCGTGATGCGCTTAGCTTAACCGACCAAGCTATTGCGCAAACAAATGGTGATATTAATAATCAAGCAGTACAAACAATGCTTGGTTTAATGGATACTCATTATAGCCAAAGCTTGCTTGCAGCATTACTTGCACAAGATGGCGCTGCGCTAATGGATGAGATTGCGCAGGTGGCAAGTCGTAATCCTAATTATGTGGCATTGCTTGATGATTTAATTGCACTTACGCATTTGACCCAACTAACCCAGTTAGTGCCAGAAGCGGCAGGGCTAGATGAAAAAAATGTAGATTATATTGCTCATGTTGCACAACATACGAGCCCACAACAAATTCAAATTTATTATCAGTTACTGTTAAATGGTAAAAAAGATTTACAATGGGCACCAGAGCCTCGCTTAGGTTTTGAAATGATTATGCTAAGATTATTAGCATTTAAGCCTACAGACGCGCAACAAACTATACACACAGCAAACGAAGAGCCGGCCCCAAATAAACAAGGCCGTGCAAATGCACTGCGAGATATATTAAATAAAAATAAAACATCGCAAAACACCGTAGCTGGCCAAAGCAGTGCTCCAGTAAATAATATTAAGCCAGTTAGCAATGCAGAGCAGCCTAAAGCCGTTGAGATAGAGCCTTCAGCTAACGCAGCCGCTCAGTCATCAAATAATGAAGTCGTGCAAAGTAATAATGAGCCTGCCCAAGTTGCAGTAGAGCAACCGGTTCAACAAAGTGAAAACGCTTCAAAGCAACAGGCTTTAGCTAAAGAGCAACCACAAACCAATGTTGTTTCAGATGCTCAAGCCCAGCGACAAAGTGAAGATGAAGCTTATATGCTCCATAGTGATGCTGAACAAACGCTGGCCTCGCAATTTGACGATATAATGAGTAGCGCTGTAGATCAGGGTTTTAACCCTGCACCTACTGCAAACTCAGAACCTCAATCAGAGCCCTTAACAAATCACAATGCAAGTACGCCAATAGCTGAACAAGAAGCGCAGGCGCAATCTGCCATTGCTCGTATTTTACGTGATAGAAACATATCCGGTGCGGGTAGGTTATCAAGCAAGAGTACAAGCACCTCTGCAAATAATGTAGCAGCGCAGCCAAACCAAGCACCCGCTAAAAAGCCAGAACACCAGCCAAGAATGCCTAAAGCTCAAAGTGTTCACCAAGATAGTACCGCTGAAAATATAAACGAGCTCAACAGCGTTTCAAGCATTGCACCTAGCGATCCCCCACCTTGGGTAAATGATAGTGCAGGTGCAAGTGAAAAAAAGCATGAGCTCCCACCAAGAGGGAGCGAAAGCCAGGCACATGGTCACGCTAATACAAAACCAGTACGAAAAGTTGATTTTAAAGAAAAGCATCAAACAATTACCGAAAATCTAGCGCCAGAGCTACTTGAGCAAATAAATCCTCAAAAAGTACCTGAAGCAGCGCCCGAGGAAATTAGCATTCCCGTGCCTGATGATTTTCAAAGTCCAATTAGTGAAATTAGATTTGCACATCAACAAGATGAATGGGCTTATTTAATTAAACGTATGGGACTGGGGGGTCGTATGCGCCAATTTGCATTGCATTCAATATTTACCAAGCAAGGCAACAGTTTACATATAGACGTTGATGAATCACAAAAGCATTTAGATACACCGATGCTTCGCCAAAGATTAGATGCCGCATTGTCGAGTATTTATGAGCATAACGTGTCGTTAAGTATTAATTTTGCTAAGGGAGTTATTGACTCTCCTTATCTTATTCAGCAAAAAATTGATGCAGGTCGTCATCAACAAGCAATCGATGTGATCACATCTGATGAAAACATAGTACAATTTCAGCAAGTATTTAGCGCCGAAATTGACGAAAACAGTATTCAGGCATTGTAATTACTTACAATCGCCCTTATGTTCATGTTAATTAATGTATTAAAAGAAAGAGAGAAAGTTATGTTTAAAGGTGGA
Source organism: Pseudoalteromonas sp. SR43-5 (assembly GCF_014163835.1). Lineage (NCBI taxonomy): Bacteria > Pseudomonadati > Pseudomonadota > Gammaproteobacteria > Alteromonadales > Pseudoalteromonadaceae > Pseudoalteromonas > Pseudoalteromonas sp. SR43-5. The sequence continues at coordinate 115,049 of NZ_JACJEA010000014.1, read as the reverse complement.
ATGGGCAACATGATGAAGCAAGCGCAGCAAATGCAAGATCGCATGCAAAAAGCCCAAGACGAAATCGCAACATTAGAAGTTGTTGGCGAAGCCGGTGCCGGTTTAGTTAAAGTAACCATGCTTGGTAACCACAATGTACGTCGTGTTCAGCTTGATGAAAGCTTGATGGAAGACGACAAAGACATGATTGAAGACTTACTTGCAGCAGCATGTAACGATGCTGTACGCCGTGTTGCTGAAGAAACACAAGAGCGTATGGGTAAAGTAACTGGGGGTATGCAATTACCACCAGGTATGAAAATGCCGTTTTAAGTCAATAATGCAACTTTCAGATAGTTTAAATCAGCTTATAGAAGCACTGCGCTGTCAACCTGGCATTGGTCCAAAGTCAGCGCAACGTATTGCTTTTCACCTGCTTGAGCGCGACCGAAAGGGAGGCACTCAGCTGGGCAATGCACTCACTAAAGCAATGACCGCCATAGGGCACTGTCAGTCTTGTCGTACTTTTTGCGAACAAGCTAAGTGCGATATTTGTTTAAGTACAAAACGCCAAGACAGCGGTATATTATGTGTTGTTGAATCGCCTACTGACGTACTTGCCATCGAGCAAACAGGTCAGTATTTAGGTCTATACTTTGTATTAATGGGTCACTTATCGCCAATAGACGGTATTGGTCCTAAAGAGATTGGCTTAGATGTTTTAGAGCAAAAGCTTGCTCAAGGCGATATTAATGAGGTTATTTTAGCGACTAACCCTACGGTTGAAGGCGATACTACCGCACATTATATTGCTCAGCTTTGTCATAAATACAAAGTAGGCGCTTCACGTATTGCCCATGGTATTCCTGTGGGAGGTGAGCTTGATTTAGTAGATGGTAGAACACTTATGCATGCCTTTAGCGGCAGGCGCCTAGTTACTCAAGACTAGCTCTAAGTCACTATTTGAAAACAAATTACCAAAGCCTACATGATTAAATCATGTAGGCTTTTTCGTTTTTAAGGTAAGCTTAAAAACAATCTAATTTATTTTTGGGCTATGTCTCTAATTAGTAAGGAATACAATGAAAGATAACCAACCCTATCAAGGTGCATTACTCGGTAGTAAGCGTTTTTTACCGCTTTTTATTACGCAGTTTTTCTCAGCGATAAACGATAACGTGTATAAGCAATCAGTGCTTATTCTATTAATATTTCAGGCTGCAACGCTTGCAGATGGCGCACTTTATTCAAATATTGCTGCTGGGTTATTTATTCTTCCGTTCTTTTTATTTTCAGGGATGGCAGGGCAGCTTGCAGAAAAAACAGAAAAATCAAAATTGATTAGAATCGTAAAACTATGTGAAATCCCTATTATGGTTGTTGGGGCAGTTTCTATTTTAACTCAGTATGTGTGGCTAATGTTAGCCACCGTATTTTTAATGGGCGTGCAAAGTACGTTTTTTGGTCCATTAAAATATTCTATTTTACCGCAGCACGTAGCACCGAATGAATTAACAAAAGCGAATGGTTTGGTTGAATCAGGCACGTTTGTGGCGATACTAATGGGTACAATTTTTGGCACTTATTATATTACTCAATCAGTAGGGCCTACGCTTATAAGTATTGCAGTATTAGTATTGGCCGTGATGGGTTATGTGAGCAGTCGCTTTATACCCACTAGTGAAGCAAACGAGCCTAACTTAAAATTTACCTATAATATATTTTCATCGACAAAAAACGTATTTTCAGCACTTAATTCGCAAACAGAATCGGTTGGTAAATCAGTACTTGGGATCAGTTGGTTTTGGTTAATTGGCGCCATCGTTTTAACGTCCCTACCAAATTATGTAAAACACACAATGGGCGGCGATGAACTGGTTGTAACTAGCGCGCTTGTTGTGTTTTCACTAAGTATTGCTATTGGTTCGTTACTGTGTGAAAAGCTTTCCCGCTCTCGAATAGAATTAGGAATTGTGCCTTTTGGCGCGATCTTAATTACCTTGTTTTTATACTTACTGAGCCAAGAGCCAGCCATTAGCTCTTATTTACCTCAAAACCTTGAGTTATTGACGCTTCAGGAGCTATTAAAAACAGGCGATATGGTGTGGCACTTTGTATGGATGGCAGGCATTGGTATTGGCTCTGGTTTTTACACTGTACCGCTGTATGCGCTTATTCAACAGCGTACTGAAGAGTCGAGTCGCTCACGAGTTATAGCGGCTAACAATGTATTAAATGCACTGTTTATGGTGGGCAGTGCTGTTTTAAGTATTGTAACGCTGTCTGTTTTTCAGTGGAGTATTTCAGAGTTGCTACTGTTACTTGCCGGGCTAAACTTACTTATCTCTGTTTATATTTATACCAAAGTACCAGAGTTCTTTTTACGATTTATTATATATATTTTAGCTATTTGTATGTACAGAGTGCGTACAAAAGGTGAAAGTAATATACCTGATGCAGGCGCTGCGGTTGTCGTGTGTAATCATGTCAGCTTTGTTGATTGGATGTTTATTTTAGCCGCATCACCAAGGCCTATCCGGTTTATGGTATTTGCCCCTATTTATTATTCGCCGGCTCTACATTGGTTATTTAAAATGGCTAAGGCTATTCCCATTAACAGTGAAAAAACCAATCCAGAAGCGTTTAAAAAAGCCTTTGACGAAGTAGCTGCTGCGCTTAATAAAGGCGAACTTGTTGGTATTTTCCCTGAAGGAAAACTAACCAGTGACGGCTCAGTGGATATTTTTCGCCGTGGAATCGAGCGCATTATTGAGCGCTCACCTGTGCCCGTTATTCCTGTGCACTTAGGTGGTTTATGGGGCAGCATGTTTAGTCGTAAAGCTAAGTGGCAATTGCCTCGATTAAAATGGTCTTTGGTGTCGGTTGCAGTCGGTGCCCCGATTGCTGCTGATAAAGTAGTAGCAGATGATTTACGTGAAAAAGTATTGGCTTTAAAAGCGCTTCATTCAAAAGATAGTGACTAATTTAATGATTAACTTAATGGCTAACCCAACATCGCAAACACCTTCAGAACAACCCATTATAGTTGATGATTTTGTAGCCCCTAAGTGCGACGGGTTTATTGAAATATTATATCAAGATGACGATATTTTACTGATCAATAAACCCAGTGGACTATTAAGCTTATCAGGTAAAAATCCGCTTAATTGGGACTCAGTGCATTACCGCTTAGTAAATGGTCAAAAGGGCTTAACAGCTGCATTTGCAGAGGCTAAGTTACCGCATCGGCTAGATTTGGGCACATCGGGCATTATGATTGTTGGGTTAAACGCGATTGCGTCAAAGCACCTTAATAAGCAATTTCAAGCGCGTACTATTCAAAAGCGTTATGTAGCCATGTTAGAGGGATGCTTGGCTGTTGATGAAGGGCAAATTACTGCGCCAATTGCAAAAGATAAACTGCTTTTTCCGCGTGTTAAAATTTGCCAATCGACAGGTAAAACAGCGCTGAGTGAATATAAAGTACTTGAGCGGCTCACGCAGCCGTGCAGAACCTTAGTGCAATTTACACCTATTACTGGGCGTACCCATCAATTACGAATACACAGCCAGTTTATAGGGCACCCAATTTTAGGCTGTGATATATATAAAAGTGCGCAAAGTGAACATATGGCACGGCGGTTACAATTACATGCCAGCGATTTATATTTTGAACATCCAACAACTGGTGAAAAGATTCATATTAATTGTCCGCATTCGTTTTAAACAAATTAATGGTTCTTTGTTTTCGTTTCACCTTTTTTAAATTTTTCCCTTGAAGTTCTAACACCTCACCCCATATTAAGTGCATAACGCAGACACTTTGCAAATTGGAGATATATAAATGACTGCAGCACAAAAAGAAACATTAGGCTTTCAAACAGAAGTAAAACAATTATTAAACTTAATGATTCATTCTCTTTATTCTAATAAAGAAATATTTTTACGTGAGCTTGTGTCAAATGCATCAGACGCAGCAGACAAGTTACGCTTTTTAGCATTATCTCAAGGTGACCTTTACCAAGGTGATGCCGATTTACGTGTTCGTATTAGTGCAGATAAAGAAGCAAATACAATTACCATTTCAGATAATGGTATTGGTATGACGCGCGATGAAATCATTAGCTCATTAGGTACTATTGCAAAGTCGGGTACTGCTGAGTTTTTCAAAAACTTAACGGGTGATCAAAGTAAAGATTCACAGTTAATTGGTCAATTCGGTGTTGGTTTTTACTCAGCATTTATTGTTGCTGATTTAGTCACTGTTCGTACACGCAAAGCCGGTGAAACAACCGCTTATGAGTGGGAATCTCAAGGTGAAGGCGAATACACACTTCAAGAAATTGAAAAAGAAGGCCGTGGTACCGACATTATTTTACATCTTCGCGATGAAGAAAAAGAATTTGCTGATGACTGGCGCCTACGTAGTATCGTTACTAAATACTCTGATCACATCTCAACGCCAGTACAAATGTTTAAAGCAGAAGTGCCTGAATCTGAAGGCGAAGACGGCGAAAAAATTCCAGCAGTACCAGGTGAGTGGGAAAGCATTAACCGCGCGACTGCATTGTGGACACGCGATAAATCAGAGCTTTCTGATGATGAATACAAAGAGTTTTACAAGCATGTAAGCCATGATTGGGAAGAGCCACTTAGCTGGGCACATAATAAGGTTGAAGGTAAAACTGAATACACTAGCCTTTTATATATTCCTAAAAAAGCACCTTTCGACTTATGGAACCGTGAACGTCAAAGTGGTTTAAAACTTTACGTACAACGTGTGTTTGTAATGGATGATGCTGAGCAATTCATGCCAAGCTACCTTCGCTTTGTAAAAGGCTTACTAGATTCAAACGATTTACCACTGAACGTATCTCGTGAAATTCTACAAGACAACAAAGTAACGCAAGCTATTCGTAAAGGGTGTACATCGCGTATTATTAAAATGCTTGAGCGTATGGCTAAAAACAAAGCTGACGATTACCAAGTATTTTGGAATGAGTTTGGTCAAGTAATGAAAGAAGGCCCAGCTGAAGATGCTGCCAATAAAGAAGCTATTTGTAAGCTACTTCGTTTTTCTTCGACACACACTGATTCACAAACACAAGATGTGTCGCTTGAGCAATATGTTGAACGCATGAACGAAGGCCAAGACAAAATTTACTACGTAGTAGCTGATACATTCACCGCTGCGAAAAACTCACCGCATTTAGAGATTTTCCGCAAAAAAGGCATTGAAGTATTACTACTAAGTGACCGTGTTGACGAGTGGATGATGAGTCACCTAACTGAATTTGCTGATAAGCAACTACAGTCGATCACACGTGGTGACTTAGATTTAGGTAAGCTTGACGACGAAGAAACTAAAAAAGCGCAAGAAGAGTCTGAAAAAGAAATGGCTGGGCTTGTTGAACGTATTAAAACAGCACTAGGTGATGACGTTAAAGAAGTGCGCTTTACGCACCGCTTAACAGATTCTCCAGCATGTGTTGTAAGCGACGACAACGACATGAGCTCACAAATGCAAAAGCTAATGGAGTCTGTTGGTCAAGCAGCCCCTGAAGCAAAACCTGTGTTTGAGCTAAACCCAGAGCATCAACTTGTTAAGCACTTAAATGACGAACAAGATGAAGATAAGTTTGCGCAGTGGTCACACGTTTTACTAGATCAAGCGCTACTTGCAGAACGCGGTACACTTAAAGATCCAACAGGATTTGTTACTCGCTTAAATAAATTGATGCTTGAACTAAGTAAATAAGCAAATAGCTATTTACTCAGTTAATAAAGTATAAATTATGTACTTTAAATAAAAGGGAACGTGTGTTCCCTTTTTTAATGCCCTGTAAACACCCCAACGGCTCATCAATTAGTATAAGTTGCTTGAGTATCGGCGGCGCTTGTGGAAGAATTCAGGCTTTAAAATAAATATCCATACTAGGGGACAATAATATGCGCATTATTCTTTTGGGCGCGCCGGGTGCAGGTAAAGGTACTCAAGCTCAGTTTTTAATGGACAAATACGGTATTCCACAAATTTCTACTGGCGATATGTTACGTGCGGCAATTAAAGAAGGCACGCCACTGGGTCTAGAAGCAAAAAAAGTAATGGATGCTGGTCAACTAATTTCTGACGATATTATTATTGGTTTAGTTAAAGAGCGTATTACTAAAGCGGATTGTGAGAAAGGTTTTTTACTTGATGGCTTCCCGCGTACAATCCCGCAAGCGGATGCAATGAAAGAAAATGGCGTAGTGGTTGATCACGTTATTGAATTTGACGTGGCTGATGAAGTCATTGTTGAGCGTATGGGCGGACGTCGCGTTCATCCTGGTTCTGGTCGTGTTTACCACGTTGTTTATAATCCACCAAAAGTGGAAGGTAAAGACAACGAAACTGGCGAAGACTTAATTGTTCGCGCTGATGATACTGAAGAAACAGTACGTAAACGTTTAGGTATTTACCACGAGCAAACTATGCCATTGGTTGATTACTATCAAGCAGAAGCGGCTGCTGGTAATACTCAATACCATAAACTAGATGGTACACAAGCTGTTGAAACTGTTAGCCAACAACTTGGTGAACTTTTAGGTTAATTATAAAAGCACATTAAAAAACCGCCAATTGGCGGTTTTTTGTTTTAAGGCTATTTAGCATTGCTTAATTAGTGCTACTTAATGGACTTTACAATGTTTTAAGTTTCTCAATTACGCTGTTGTATTCTGGTTCAGTTGAAAGGCTACTAACTAACTGTTTATAAATGACGTTATGGCTTTCATCTAAAATAAAGACTGTTCGCGTTAGTAAGCCCATATCTTTAATAATCAATCCGTATTTCTGACCAAAATCACGCCAAACAGAATCTGATAACGTAGTGATTTTATCGATATTTTCAGCTTTGCAAAAACGCTTTTGAGCAAATGGTAAATCAGCACTAATTGTTAGCATAACTACACTTGGGAATTGTGAGGCTACTTTTTCATTAAAGTGCTTAGTTTGCAGGCTACAAATGCCGGTATCTAGGCTGGGTACTACACTTATTAATACAGCTTGGCCTTTATAATCCTCAAGTGTCACTGGAATAAAGTTGTCATCAACAACTTTAAAGTTTGGCGCACTATCTCCAATTGAGATACCTTGACCTAATAAAGTGACTGGTTTGCCTTGTGCGGATACTTTTCCTGCATCAAGTGTGTTTTCTGGATAGTCGGCTGCAATAGCCACAGAACAAAATGAACTCAAAGCAAAGGCAAGTGAACGTAACATAAGGTATTTCCTTTTAAATTAACGCAATGGGCGTCAGTGTATTATACTGGGCTTTAGTTACCAAGTGATTAAACCTGCTTAATAGAGTGGGTATTAGCTCTGAAATATAAAAATTGTAACTATGCTAAACTTTGATTAACATGAAGTTACAAAAGATATCTTCAATAATAAAAATAAAAACCATCATAAAATGATTTTAATGCTCATTACTGGTTTAGAAACAGAGAGATAATATGTCAACATCGGTATTAATATGTGATGACTCGAAATTAGCTAGGCGTCAGCTAGCTCGCTCATTACCTGAAGATTGGGACATTAAAGTTGAATTTGCACTTGACGGCGTTGATTGTATAAAGCAAATAAAGTTAATTGAACCAGAGATACTTTTTCTCGATTTAAACATGCCAGAAATGGACGGTTATGAAGTTTTAATCGCTATGAAAGAACAGGGGCTTAATATTCTCACTGTTGTTGTCTCTGGTGATATACAACCAAGTGCACACCAAAGAGTGCTTGAGCTTGGTGCTATCGATTTTATTCAAAAACCATGTTCTCCCGAAAAACTAGCCAGCATAATTGAACACCATGGGATTAAAGATAAAGCCATGCGTGAGCGTCTCTCTCATTCGCTAGGAGAGCAAGTCGACCCTGATGTTCGGGATATATACCAAGAGCTAACTAACGTTGCTATGGGGCAGGCTGGGGATTTACTTGCACGTCTTCTTAATGTATTTGTAGAGTTACCAATTCCTAATGTGAATATTTTGGAAGTTAATGAACTCGATATGGCGCTGCAGTCTATAGATAATAACGCAGCTACATCGGGTGTGTGCCAGGGCTTTATTGGCGGTGGTATTTCGGGCGAGGCGCTATTACTTTTAAATGATTCAAGCTTTAAAGAAATAGCTTCTTTGATGAACTATGACGGCGAGTTAAACGATAAAGTTGAACTTGAGTTGCTTATGGATATTAGTAATATTTTGATAGGCGCGATTTTAACGGGTCTTTCAAAACAGCTCGATATGTCATTTAGCCAAGGGCACCCGATTGTACTTGGCCAACACAGAGATGTATCTGAGTTGGTTAAATCAAACAAGTCACGTTGGCAACGCACCCTTGCAATAGAGATTAGTTACGGTATTGAAAACCATGATATAAATTGCGACCTCATGCTGTTATTTACTGAAGATTCACTTAAAACTTTGAAATACAAAGTTGCTTACCTATTAGAAGATTAAGTTATGGCCGCTGATTTAGAAATGAATGAGATCCATTGGTTAATGGATATGTTTAATACCGTTGATGTAGGCCTTGTGGTACTCGATAGGGATTATAAGGTGTGTGTATGGAATGGTTTTATGGAAAACCATTCAGGGCTTCTACCAAGCGCAGTAAAAGATAAAGATCTATTTGATTTATTTCCTGCAATAGACGAAAAATGGTTTAGAAGTAAATCTGAGTCGGTTTTTGTTTTAAAAAACCGCTCTTTTACGATTTGGGAGCAGCAGCCATACATTTTTAGGTTTAAAAATTATCGACCTATTACTGGTAAAGCTGATTACATGTATCAAAATGCGACATTCATCCCTCTTACCAATACGATGGGCGAAGTTAGCCACATTTGTATTATTTTGTATGATGTAACAGATGTCGCGGTAAATAAAAAAGAGCTTGAAGAGTTAAATAAAAAATTAGAACAAGTAAGTCAAACAGATAGCTTAACGCAGCTTGCAAACCGTGGACACTGGGAAGGTACGCTACGCCAAGAGTTTTTAAGAGTTAAGCGAAGTGGTGGCTGTAGTACATTATTAATGTTTGATATTGATCACTTTAAAAAAATAAATGATGAATATGGTCATAGCTGTGGTGATGAATCGCTTCGTCACTTATCTAACTTACTACGTACGACGCTGCGCGAGACTGATGTTGCAGGGCGCTATGGCGGTGAAGAGTTTGCAGTGACATTGCTTGATACAGATAAAGAAGGCGCTTTTGTATTTGCTGAGCGTTTAAGGGTATTGATTGAAACTAACCCTGTTAAGTATAAACACTTTGAAATAACAATGACGGTAAGTATAGGGCTGGCTGGTAGCAGTAATGATTTTAAAAATCATGAGCGCTGGATAGAGGCTGCAGATAAAGCACTGTACCAGTCTAAAAATACAGGGCGAAATAAAGTAATAACCTACGAAGATATAAAAAATGACGCTTAAGCGTCATTTTTTATATCCAGAATTTAGGGTTAAATAATACCGTGTTTTTTTACAATCTGCTGAGCAAATCCAATCAGTATGGAAATTGTATTGCCCTTCATTATTGTGTTGTGTGTCGAGAGTCATCTATTGGGCATTGACCAATCATTGAAACCTCACCAGAATTTGACTCTTGCTCTAGTTTTACTTTAAAGCCCCATAATCTGTAAAGATGCTTAAGCACTTCCTCGTGCGAGTTTGCTAAAGGAATATTGTTATGAGGTACATAGCGTAGGGTTAATGAACGGTCACCTCTAATATTAACATCATACACTTGAATGTTAGGCTCATGATTACTTAAATTGTACTGCGCTGAGAGTGCTTCTCTCACTGCCTTATAGCCGTTGTCGTTATGTATTGCGCCAATTTCTAGATGGGGATTATTAGTATGGTCAATAATAGTAAATAATTTAAAATCACGAATTAACTTAGGCGATAAAAACTGGCTAATAAAACTTTCATCTTTAAAGTTTTCCATTGCAAAATGCAGTGTATCTAGCCAGTTACTACCTGCATATTCAGGAAACCAGCGTTTATCTTCTTCAGTTGGGTGTTCACATATTCTGCGAATATCAACCATCATATTAAAGCCTAAAGCATATGGGTTAATGCCTGAATAATACTTACTGTTATAAGGTGGCTGATAAACTACGTTGGTGTGGCTTTGTAAAAACTCTAACATGAAAGAGTCGGTGAGCTTTCCCTCATCATATAAGTGATTAAGGATGGTGTAATGCCAAAAAGTTGCCCAGCCTTCGTTCATTACTTGAGTTTGCTTTTGTGGGTAAAAGTATTGCGAAATTTTACGAACAATACGTATCACTTCACGTTGCCAAGAATCGAGTAATGGGGCATTTTTTTCAATAAAATACAAAATATTTTCTTGAGGTTCAGAAGGGAAATGGCGAACTTTCTTTTTGGTTTCTTGCTGTTGCTCAGGAATAGTTCGCCATAATTCGTTTACTTGCGATTGAAGGTAGTCTTCGCGCTCTTGTTGGCGTTTTTGCTCTTCAAATAGCGATATTTGTTGTGGACGTTTGTAGCGATCGACCCCGTAATTCATTAATGCATGACATGAGTCGAGTAGGGCTTCTACTTGTGTAATACCATGCTTTTCTTCACAGCGGCTTATGTAGTTTTTAGCAAATACCAAGTAATCAATAATTGAACCTGCATCGGTCCAGGTTTTAAATAAGTAATTACCTTTAAAAAATGAGTTATGTCCGTAACACGCATGTGCCATTACAAGCGCTTGCATAGGTAGGGTGTTTTCTTCCATTAAGTACGCAATACAAGGGTCTGAATTTATCACTATTTCGTAAGCGAGACCCATTTGTCCGCGCTTATAATTTTGCTCTGTTTGAATGAACTTTTTACCGTACGACCAATGACTGTAGCCAATAGGCATACCAACGCTTGAATAAGCATCCATCATTTGCTCTGCGGTTATCACTTCAATTTGATTAGGGTAGGTGTCTAACCTGTAGTGAGCTGCAACACGGGCAATTTCACCTTGGTACTCATCTAATAAATCAAAGGTCCAATCTGGGCCATCACTCAATCGTTTATCATTCATAATGTTACCTCGCTTTAGGCTATGCAGAGTTTTGCTGTTGACGACCTTTTTTAAATAGCTCCATAAAAATTGGGTAAATATCTTCAACGCTTTGGATATGCTGTATAGCGAAATTATTATGGCTGTGTGTTATAGATTCATATTCGCGCCATAGGCTTTGATGAGCACGATTGGTTATTTCAATATAAGCAAAATAGCGTACTGCGCTTAAGAGCTTATTACGTAATATTTCACCACACTGCGGCGTGTCGTCCGCCCAGTTATCGCCATCAGAGGCTTGTGCGGCGTATACATTCCACTCGTTTGCGTGATAACGCTCTTTTATTATTTCGTTCATTAATTTAAGAGCGCTCGAAACAATGGTACCGCCAGTTTCTTGGGAGTAAAAAAACTCTTGTTCGTCTACTTCTTTAGCTTGTGTGTGGTGGCGAATATAAACAACTTCTATGTCTTTATAACTGCGCGTTAAAAATTGATAGAGCAAAATATAAAAACGCTTTGCCATGTCTTTTGTTGGCTGATCCATTGAGCCTGACACATCCATGATACAAAACATCACGGCTTTGCTGGTGGGGTGAGGGCGCTTTTCGTAATTACGAAAACGTAAATCGTAGTTATCAATAAACGGAACCGACTTAATTTGCACTTTTAATGCTGCAATTTCTTTTTGTAATAAAGCAATTGCCGCTTTATCGTTATGTGGACCAGCAAGCAGCAGAGCAAGTTGTTCTTCGAGCTCTTTTAAACGGCGTTTTTTACCTGCACTCATGGCAACACGCCGTGCAAGCGAGCCTTGAAGAGAGCGTACAATGTCAATATTACTTGGCATGCCGTCGCTACAAAAACCTGCGCGATGGGTTTTCATTTGCACTAACTTATCAAGCTGGTTTTCTTGTAAGTTAGGAAGTTCTAGATCTTCAAACAGTAAATCAAGGTATTCATCTTTTGATATTGAAAATACAAACTCATCTTGTCCCTCGCCCGAATCGCTGGCGTCACCTTCACCGGCACCACCGCCTTGTCCGCCTTTAGGGCGCTCAATTTTATCACCTGTAGAAAACTGATCGTTACCAGGGTGAATTTGTTCTCTATTCCCGCCTTGCCCTTGATGAAATGTAGGTTCGCTGATATCGCGTTGTGGAATAGAAATACTCTCACCAGAGCTTGAATCGGTAACGCTGCGTTTGTTAATCGCATCTGAAACCGCTTCTTTAATTTGTTTTTTATAGCGCCTAATAAAGCGCTGGCGATTAAGCGTACTTTTATTTTTTCCGTTTAAACGCCTATCTATAAAATGCGCCATATTGACCTCCTAAATACTACGACTATGAAGGTTATTGCGATTTTCTAACCCGTAAATACCACTCAGAAAGCAAGCGAACTTGTTTTTGTGTATAGCCTTTTTCGACCATACGGTTCACAAAGTCTTCGTGCTTTTGCTGATCCTCTGCAGACGTTTTAGTATTAAACGAAATAACAGGGAGTAAATCTTCAGTATTAGAGAACATTTTTTTCTCAATCACCGTGCGTAGTTTTTCGTAGCTTGTCCATAGTGGGTTTTTACCGTTGTTGTGTGCGCGGGCACGCAGTACAAAGTTCACTATTTCATTACGAAAATCTTTAGGATTAGAAATACCCGCTGGCTTTTCTATTTTTTCAAGTTCAGCGTTTAGCGCTGCGCGGTCAAATAGCTGTCCTGTATCGGGGTCGCGATATTCTTGGTCTTGTATCCAAAAATCTGCATAAATAACATAACGGTCAAAAATATTTTGTCCGTATTCTGAGTACGATTCTAGATAAGCGGTTTGCAGTTCTTTACCTATAAACTCGACATATTGTGGAATTAAATAGCCTTTTAAAAAGCTTAAATAACGCTCTTCTATTTCACTTGAAAATTGCTCGCGCTCTATCTGTTGCTCAAGCACATAGAACAAATGCACCGGATTTGCAGCAACCTCAGTGGTATCAAAGTTAAACACTCGGGACAAAATTTTAAACGCAAAGCGGGTAGAGAGCCCCGTCATACCTTCATCTACCCCTGCGTAATCACGATACTCTTGATACGATTTTGCTTTAGGGTCGGTATCTTTTAGAGTTTCGCCATCGTATACCCGCATTTTAGAATAGATACTTGAATTTTCTGGCTCTTTTAAACGTGATAGCGTCGTAAATTGCGCCAATGTTTTAAGTGTACCCGGTGCACATGGCGCGTTGTATAGCTCGCTGTGCTCAAGTAATTTGTCGTAAATTTTAATTTCTTCAGTTACACGTAAGCAATAAGGGACTTTCACAATATAAACACGGTCTAAAAATGCTTCGTTGTTTTTATTGTTTTTAAAGGTTTGCCACTCAGACTCATTCGAGTGAGCGAGGATCATGCCATTAAAGGGCAGGGCACTAATGCCTTCTGTGCCGTTATAGTTACCTTCTTGGGTTGCGGTAAGTAAAGGGTGCAGCACTTTAATAGGCGCTTTAAACATTTCTACAAATTCCATCAGCCCTTGGTTAGCTAAACACAAAGAGCCAGAGTAGGCGTATGCATCAGGATCGTTTTGGGCAAAGTGCTCAAGCTGGCGAATATCGACCTTACCAACCAGTGCTGAAATATCTTGGTTGTTTTCATCTCCTGGTTCGGTTTTGGCAATGCCTATTTGGTTTAAAATAGAAGGGTAGCGTTTAACCACTCTAAACTGGCTTATATCACCATTGAACTCTTTTAAGCGTTTGCCAGCCCAAGGCGACATAATGGTTTTTAAGTAGCGCGGTTTAATACCGTATTCTTTGCTGAGTACGTCTGCATCTTCGATAGGATCAAACAAGGAGAGGGGGTGATCGTTTACAGGAGACCCTTTAATTGAATAAATAGGCACTTGTTGCATTAAATACTTTAGTTTTTCAGCAATGGATGATTTACCCCCACCAACAGGTCCAAGTAAATAAAGCACTTGTTTGCATTCTTCTAGCCCCTGAGCCGCATGTTTTAAATAAGAGACTATTTGCTCAATGGCGTCTTCCATACCATAAAAATCAGCAAAGGCAGGGTAGCGCGCAACTACTCTATTTGAAAATAATCGACTTAGTCGTGCATCCGTTGCGGTATCTACCATGTGTGGTTCGCCAATTGCCATGAGTAGGCGTTCTGGTGCTCTGGCGTAGGCAGACTTATCGGTTTTACAAATCTCAAGAAATTCAGCGATACTGTATTCTTCTTCCTGTGCCGCTTCGTATCGTGCTTGGTAATGCTCAAAAATCGTCATAATAACCTCCGAAACCCGCTGTAAAAAGGTGCTTACCTTTTAAAGTCTAGTCACGAATGTGTATTTTTGTGCAATAAAATTAAAAATTTAAGTGAAAAAAGATCATGTTACTAAAAGTGTTTTATTAGATGATGAGGCGCTTAGGTGTGATAAACAACAAACAAAAAAAGACGCCTAAGCGTCTTTTTTACATTAGCGTTTAAAGGCTAATTAGGCGAAGTTAGCGTTCGCGAATTCCCAGTTAACAAGCGACCAAAAACCTTTAAGGTAATCTGGACGAACGTTACGGTAATCGATGTAGTAAGCGTGTTCCCATAAATCCACTGTAAGGATTGGAGTAACGCCATCATCAGTTAATGGTGTAGCAGCGTTAGATGTATTAACGATGTCTAGTGAACCATCAGCAAGCTTAACTAACCACGTCCAGCTTGAACCAAAGTTATTTACTGCTTTGTCATTTAATGCATCTTTAAACGCATCAAAAGAACCCCATTTAGCGTTGATTGCATCAGCAACTGCGCCAGTAGGCTCGCCGCCGCCGTTTGGAGATAAGCTGTTCCAGTAAAAAGTATGGTTCCAGATTTGTGCTGCGTTGTTAAATACGCCGCCTTCTGATGAACATACGATCTCTTCTAGAGATTTGTTTTCAAACTCAGTACCAGGGATTAAACCATTAAGCTTAACCACGTATGTGTTGTGGTGTTTGCCATGGTGAAACTCTAGCGTTTCTTTTGAAATATGTGGCTCAAGTGCGTCGATTGCATATGGTAGTGACGGTAGTTCAAATGCCATTTTTTTATCTCCATCTTCTTTGGTTGATAGTCCATTTGGTAATACGTAATGCCTGTTGAAACAGAGCAGTTACCTATACCAAGCGGTAATATAGTGTTACTATAATTGTTGAGTATTTTACTCAAGTTTAAGCAAACAGCAATGCTATTGCGAAAGACTATTTCAATTGCGGCTTTATTTGCCCATTTTAAGTTATATATTTGTGGTCACGATGAGTTATTTTCAAGACCTAAATATATTTAGCTATCGTTACTTTGAGGTTGTAGATGGAAACCATTGATAAAATTAAACAGCAAATTTCAGAAAATCCAATAATCCTTTTCATGAAAGGGTCACCAAAATTACCAAATTGTGGTTTTTCTTCACAAGCATCGCAAGCGTTAATGTCATGTGGTGAACCATTTGCATACGTTGATATTTTACTTAATCCAGACATTCGTGCTGAGCTTCCAGCATACGCAAATTGGCCAACATTCCCACAACTTTGGGTAGATGGCGAATTAGTTGGTGGTTGTGACATTATTATCGAAATGTTTCAGCGCGGTGAATTACAGCCGTTAATTACAGAAACTGCTGCTAAATATAAAGAAGCTGACGCAGAGTAATTTATTACTCAACCTGAACTCAGGTTATTAAGCTCTTTAAACACAAAGCCACTTTTTAAGTGGCTTTGTTGTTTTTAATTTGTGTAAATTTACGAATAAGGAAGGCTCACTTGAACGTTTAAGCCGCCCTCTATTTTGTTATGTAAACTTATATGCCCTTGGTGCGCTTCTGCTATTTCTCTGCATAAGGCTAGCCCTAAACCACTCCCCGTACTTTTTGTTGAATAAAAGGGCACTAAAGCATTTCCCATTACTTGCTCGCTCATTCCTTTACCGCAGTCGCTTACATTTATAACACATGCTTGGGGTACAAACTCGACCTGAATATGTATTTCATTGGCATTGGAACCTGACTCGTGTGAATTTTTTAATAGGTTTATCAGCAGCTGCTCGAGTTGTGTTTGATCAGCTTGTAATTCATTGTGTGAATTTTTTATTTCGTAGCTAAATTGCCAGTGGTTTTTTAAATTATTGAGGGTGTTTTGCCAGTTAACCCGCGTTTTTTGTGGCTGAGGTAATTTAGCAAACTTGCCATAGCCTTGTACAAATTCAGTTAAATGACTAATTCGCTCATCAATAGTTGCAAATACACGGGCAAGACGAGGCTCATCAACTTTATTTGCGAGCAATTGTGCGCTGTGTAGCATGGATGACATAGGGCCGAGTGAATTATTTAATTCGTGGCTAATAATGCGTATTACTTTTTTCCACACCGCAACTTCTTGACGACTAAGTTCACGGGTTAACTGTTTAAATATATATAAATGATGCTTTTGATTATTGAGTAAAAACTCCCCAGTGGCTAAATGCCAAGTTTGCGAGTCTTGATTCTCTATTTCTATATTAAAGAGGCCATCAATACCGTGCTCTATAGCTGCTACTAATTGCAGAGGCGAATTTTCGAGTAATTTACTTAGTTGCATACCTTCAAGGCGAGTTGCGCTATTAAATAAACTACGGCTAATTAAATTACTAAATACCACCGTATTATTATCATTGACCAGCAATAACGCTTGCGGCGAGCTTTGCAATACTTTATCAAGCATTAACTCGCGCTGGTAAATCCATTGTTTTTCTTGGCGAAGCTGTTTTGCGGTTTGATTATAAAGTTGGCATAGTTTTCCAAGTTCATCATTACTTTTATACGCTAGTAAGCTGGAGAGCTCACCATCTTTAAAATTAAGTAATCCTGTTTCAAGCGATTGCATGCCAAGCTTTATTGGCTTGGTGAGAGTTCTTGAAAGCAGAGTGCTAAATGTAAGCGTTAGTAATATTAAAAACAGAGTGTAGTAAATATCAAAGTCACTTAGCGCGGCAATAATAACAATAGGCAGCGCGCTACAAAGCCCGCAAATTAATACAACCTTTTGGCTTAGGGTAAAGTTGCTAATAATGTTTGGCATTAATAATCAATACCCATTTTTTGTAATCGACGATAAAGCGCTTGTCGGCTTAAACCAAATTCACGGGCGACTTTGGCTATAACACCTTGATGAGCGCGCATTGCGTGTTCTATTTCCTGTTTGGTCGGCTCTGCTTTTGCTTCTTGTTGAGCTGTGGCCGGTGACGATAGTGCAAAGTCATCGACTGTAAGCGCACCTGTAGGTTTTAGTACCGCTACACGCTTACAAGCGTTTTCTAGCTCTCGAACGTTACCTGGCCATTTGTAGTGTTGAAGTGCTTGCTCTGTGTTTATAGTCAGCTCTCGGTGAGGTAAAAAATGGCTAATAAGTGCTAAAACATCATCTTGTCTTTCGCTTAGGGAAGGCACATTGAGCTCAATTACATTAAGGCGATAATATAAGTCTTCCCTAAATCGACCTTGTTGAATTGCTTGTAGTAAGTTTTCGTTAGTGGCCGATATAACCCGCGCATTTACCTTTCGTGTTTGTGTTGAGCCTAAACGTTCAAACTCGCCGGTTTGTAGTATGCGTAGTAATTTTATTTGTCCTGAAAGTGGTAAATTACCAATTTCATCTAAAAATAACGTACCGCCATCAGCTGCTTCAAATCGACCAATACGTTGTTTTGTTATCCCCGTATATGCACCGGCTTCAGCGCCAAAAAGCTCGGCTTCTATAAGTTCTTGCGGTAGTGCACCGGCGTTTACCTTAATAAAAGGCTGCGATACAAGCGGGGAGTTTTTTTGAATAATATGCGCAATACACTCTTTGCCACTACCATTAGGGCCTGTAATTAATGCAGATATATCAGATTTAGCCACTTGAAGCGCCATAGTAACCAGTCGTTCCATCGCAGTACTTTTAAATATTAGCCCAGCAAGGTCTGCATTTTTAAATGTACCTTCACGTTCTTGTTGATGGCGATTATGCGTCGCCATTATTTTTTTAGCACTGCCTAGCTCTATTAAATTACTGATACAAACTAGTAGTTTTGCATCATCCCAGGGTTTTGGTAAGTAATCAGCAGCACCGGCTTTTACAAGCTCAATGGCGGTGGCCAGTTCGGTCCAAGCTGTAATAAGTATAATAGGTAAGTGTGGGTTTATTTCTCGTAGTTCATAAAACAACGCTTTACCTTCTTCGCCAGAGGTGGTGTCACTGGTAAAGTTCATGTCTTGAATTACAAGCTCAATTCGCTGATAGCGAACTATTTGCAGAGCATCAAACGGATTTGTTGCAGTGACTACCGAAAATTCGTGGATCTCGAGCAACAATGAAAGTGCGTCGAGTACTGCTTGGTTATCATCAACAATGAGTATTTTATGAGTCATAGGTTATTTTTATAATTTTTTAATGGCTACACTGCCTTACTAAGCAGTGTAGCATAGTGATTTACATATTATTAAATAGTGCGAGTTGCGATACTGGGCGAAATATTGGCAGCGCGTTTAGCCGGCGCTAATACTGCAAGTAAACTCATTAAAAATACGGCAATGGCGGTAACGGCTATATAACTTGGCGGTAGTGCGGCTACAGAAAAATACTGCATTAACATTTTCCCAAGTAGTATTGCTGTTACTACACCTAAGGCTAAACCTAGGCTACAAATTAATGCATTTTCTACTAAAAAGTAGCTAACAATAGCTGACTTTCTTGCGCCAAGTGCTCTGCGTGTACCAATTTGCTTAGTACGTTTGCTAATATTAAATAAGGTTAAGCCAAAAATACCGAGAGCGGTTATAAGCACTAAAATAGTGATTAATACTATGAGCATGCGCATCATAAGGCGATCTTGAGCGGTATACTCATTTTTTAATTCATCAAGCCCTTTAATGTTGTTAATAACGCGTTTGCTGTAATTTTCGAGCATGGCATTTTCTATTTCTTTCATTACAGCTGCTAGCTGACCAGGCTTAGTACGAACGGCAACTTGTGCATAACTTGCTGCTTTAATATAAGGAATAAACGCAAGATTATCGGGTTTACTGTCTTTGAGCCACGGGCCTTTCATTTTTCCGATCACGCCAATAACTTTAAGTGGTAGGTCACCAAAATAAACTATTTTCCCTAAACCATCTCCATCAGGGTAGAGCTCATCAAGTAAGGCTTTAGTGACTATAGTGACGTTGGTGCGCTTTTGTGTAATTTCGTTTGTAACGAGCACTTCATCTTCGGTAAAGTTTCGCCCTGCAATTAAGTTAACGCCGTAGGTATTAATAGCATGATCGTCTATAAAAATATAAGCGGCCCTGACACTTAGGCCTTCTTGTGGGGCAGGTTTTAAATTAAAGCTCGAAGCGCTGCCACTCCCTGATAGTGGAATACTACTGCTTAATGCGGCATCGACCACGCCTGGCATTTTTCTAAGCATGCTTTCATCAAGCTCAAACTGCTGGCTTAAGTTAATATCAGTACCAAAGGTCATTACATTAAACTTAAATATATCTTGTTCAGGGTAGCCCGTTTCTTGGTTTAAATAACTAATTCTATCTTGAATGATAAATGCAGCATTACTGACGATAGCTGTGGTAATTGCAATTTGAATTAGCAGTAATACAGCGCCCACCTTTGAACGGCATAAGGCGTTAAATATAGGTTTTATTTCTAACATTGTGACATTCCTTATTGGCTCTTAAGATAAATAGCAGGGTTGGTTTTACACACTAGCCAAGCAGGGTACAAACCAGCCAAAATGCAGGTTGTAATTGCAATCAATGGGGCGCTCAATAGCATGGTTAAATCCATTGTCGCTAAATTTTCATAGTAGTCATAGCTTTGCCCTACGCCCATTAAGCCAAGTTGTGCTAGTACAATTCCTAGCATGCCACCTATAAAGCCAAGCATGGCGACCTCAACTAAGTGCTGTAAAAATATTTGCCTTTTACTCGCACCTAATGCGCGTCTTACACCTACTTCTGGCGCTCTGCGTAAAAACTTAGCTAAAAGTAAACCTAAAATATTGGCTAAGCAGACACCTAAAAACATAAAGCTCAGGCCCACTAAAATTTTATTGTCTTCGGTGACGACGTTGTTGTATTGCATCCATTGGTTTACATCGCGAAGTTTATACTCAAGTTCTTTACGATTAAATCGACCACGTTTTTGTTGTTCTTGCATATAGGCTAATAAGTAATTTTGATAGGCTTGTTTTTGTTCAAGCGTATTTAGCTCTGCCCAAAACTGGATCCATACTTGCTCAGATTGCAGTTTATCTGCAAAGGTTGGTGTGTTTTCGTGTTTCCATCCGTTGCTATTGCCCCAACTTACTAGCTCTTTTGTCTTTATTAAGCTAAAGGGCATAAATAACTCTTCTACTTGATTAAATGCACCGTTATTTAAATCATAATATTTAATATTGAGAGGCCAATGGTTAATAACACCAACTACTTGATAGCTTGCATCATCTAAGTAAATCAGTTCTCCGACGGAGTTTTGTCCTGCAAATAGTTTATCGTTTATCTCTTGGGTAATAACAACCACAGGTGCGGCAGAGTCTTCTTGCTCTTTGCTCCAAGCCCCTCCGTATAAAAATGACAAATTAAACATGCTAAAAAAGTCAGGCGTTGTCATGCGAGCATTACCTATAAAAGGTTTTATTTTGTCGGAGTCTAGATAAACTGAGAAACCGGTACGCATCATAGCCACTTTTTTCTCTGGCGTGGGTGCGTTTAATAAGTTCTCAGCATCTTGATAGGTCAGTTGCAGTGGCATGTTATCTTCTGTCCACCACGTACTACCATCGTCCATTGTTTGTAATTGCACACTGTAAAGTTGGCTGCTTTTTTCTGGTATAGGATCGGCCGACATCATGTGATAAACACTAAGGCTGGTCATTGTTATGCCTATACCTATCGCAATGGCAAGTACCATTAAAAAGCTAACCAATGGGGTGCGCTTGAAGCTGCGCCAACTTAAATCTAAATAATGAATAAACATTAGTTAAACCCCCGATGCTGTTTTTATAGTTTGCGCGCCTTGATAAAGTGTAAAGTCGGCAAGTTGCCCATCAACTACTTGAATATTACGCGGAGCACGGCGGGCTAATTCGCTATCATGCGTTACCATTATTATAGTGGCACCGTCGCGATTTATTTGCTCAAGTAACTCCATAACTTGGCGCGCCATTAAGCTGTCAAGGTTACCTGTTGGCTCATCGGCAAGTAAAAAACGAGGTTCACCAGCAAGCGCACGAGCTATTGCCACACGTTGTTGCTGGCCACCGGAGAGTTGCTGAGGTAAGTGTTTAGCGCGAGATGCTAAACCAACTTGTTCAAGGCATTGCTCAATTCGACGTTTTCGCTCATTTGCTTTAATCCCTCTATAGCGAAGAGGAACTTCTATGTTTTCATATAAATTTAAATCGGGGATCAAATTAAAGCCTTGGAATATAAAGCCAATTTTTTGATTTCGTAAATCAGCACGTTGGTTATCGTTTAGGCTGCCAACATTAACGCCATCTAACAGGTACTCACCTTCGTTAAAAGGCTCGAGCATACCTGCAATATTTAAAAAGGTTGTTTTTCCTGAGCCGCTAGGACCGGTAACAGCAATAAATTCGCCTTCGTTTACTTGCAGGTTAAAGTCTCGAAGCGCATGGGTTTGTACCATTTCTGTTTGGTATACTTTACTTACATTGTTCATTTGTAACATGGTTGTTCCTAATTATTTTTAGCGTTGGTTGAGAACGTCTGTTTAATTTAATAAAATCGTATCGGCTTGCTTAAAGTCGCTGTAGCTTGAAATAATAATTTCATCGTTTTCTTTAACACCGCTTAAAAGTTCAACCGCATTAATGCTGGTGGCGCCTATTGTAATAGGTATACGCTTTGCAATATTGCCTTCTACCTTATAAGCAAAAATTCCGCCTTGCTGCATAAAAGCGCCGCGTTTTACCTGCATTACACCTTCTCGGTTGTCGAGTAAAATACGTGCAGTTAAGCGTTGGTTTTGACGGATGTTGTTAGTAACACCTTTAAATCGGACGCGTGCTGTTACTTCACGATTATTAACTTCTGGTGATATGGCGGATAAATTCCCCATCACTGTTTCATTGCCTAACTTAAGCTCTACTTCCATACCGAGTCCTAATTCGTTGGCGTAACTTTCAGGTACTTGAAGTTCCGCTTCGAAATTACTTAAGTCGACGAGTGTCATAAGAGGTTGGCTTTGTGTCACAGCGGCTTTTTGTTGCACAAGTAGGTTACCCACGATCCCAGTAACGGTAGCCTTAATAGATAGGTTGCTTACTTTTCTGATTAAATCATCAACGATAAGTTGTTGGCGGGTCACATCACTTTTAGCTGCTTGTAGTTCAAAGGCGAGCGTGTCTTTGGCAAGCAATACCTCTTGTTGTGCATGTTTATATGAGAGTCTTGCGCGTGATAAATCATCAACTGCTTTTTCAAGATCAATTTGGCTAATTAAGTGCTTTTGAATTGATAACTGTGCCCGGCGATTTTCGCGCTCAGCGGCATTAAGCTCAACTTGTGCCATATCGAGTGTTTTATTTAAAGTGAGTGTTTGGCGTCTTGCTTGCAAATGCTGCCTTTGCTGCTCGCCTTGTAGTCGTTTAAGTACAGATTCCTGTTGCTTTAATTCATTAGTTAACTCAGGGCTTTGCAGCAGGGCAAGTGTATCGCCGGCCTTTACTGTATCGCCGGCCTTTACTTTTAAATCTATAAATCCACGTTCTGGACTGTAGATTTTAGGAGCATTAGCAGCAACAATTTTACCACTGGCGGCAATGTCTCGAATGAGCGCTTTAACATGTACTTTTGCAATCTGTACTTTTGAGCGGCTAATAGAGCTTTTAGCGCTATGGTTAGTTAAAAAAATATAAGCAACTGTAGAGACCACAATGAAAACAATCGCAGTGATTATCGTGTATTTTTTATAGTTTATAGGTGCCTTTACATGTACGTCTTGTGCACTGGTATCTTTAATCATTTAATTCCCCCTATATTGCTTTTATGTATTTTTCGCACAGCAGTAATAAAGCTGCGGTGCAAATGGCGGCAATAGGAGAGAGTAAAAATAAGCTTAGAGTAAACATGGTAATTCCAATTAGCGATTATATGTAAAGCTATACGATTAATATGCCAACTACTATCACATTGATATTAGAGTACTTTTTATTTTTTGTTCTTGAAAATGATGTCCGCGGACAGTTTTTATGTCCGCATCGGACACCGCTTTAAATAAAAATTCACTATTAATGTACAAAAAAGGACATGAACTTTCATAACTATACTAATGAGCAGCAATAATCGGGGATGTTAAGCCATTAAAGTAATGAAATAGCATAAAACTATCTAAATGTTAACTGAATAGCCCTTCATTTGTTGAATACTTATTCACTTTTACTCACCTTTACGTTTACGTAAGCTGCACCTGTGGGTGCTTGTATTTTTTACAATATGTTAAACTTGACACCAGTGTTATGAAAAAATAGTGGTTAAAATAACGCTAAATGTTAAAAATAATGATAAAAAGAAATCTTGCTATGAAGTGAGAAATATTCAAGAATGTGAATATGTATTCAAAGTGCTATTGACTCTATTTAAGATAGAGGCTAGTTTTGTCCGTCTGTTAGCAAATCGTCGAGCAGTTCATCCACGCTAACAGTGCAGCAAGGGGAGGGGTCTATGTTATACGACTCAAAGTTAGAAAAAGAAAATTGTGGCTTTGGCTTAATAGCCCAAGTTAATGGTCAAGCTAGTCATAGGCTTATTCGTACTGCTATTACGGGGCTTGATCGCATGCAGCACCGTGGTGGTATATCTGCCGATGGTAAAACAGGTGATGGCTGTGGTTTATTATTACAAAAACCAGATAGCTTTTTCCGTGCAATTGCCAGTGAACATAATTGGCACTTAGGCAAAAACTACGCAGTGGGTATGATATTTTTAAATTCAGACCCTGTTTTAGCACAAGCTGCAAAACAAATACTTAGCGAAGAATTAGAAAAAGAAACGCTAAATATTTTAGGTTGGCGTGTTGTACCAACCGACCCATCTATGTTAGGTCCTATTGCTGTACAGCAATTACCAGGTTTTGAACAAATTTTTGTTAGCGCGCCAGAAGGTTGGCGTTCTAAAGACTTAGAGCGTCGCTTATATGTAGCGCGCCGCCGTGCTGAAAAGCGCATTGTTGATGACGAAGCTTTCTATATCGCAAGTCTATCTGGTTTGGTAACTATCTATAAAGGCTTAATGATGCCTGCGGATTTACCTAATTTTTACCTAGATTTAGCTGATATTCGTATGACGAGTGCGATTTGTGTTTTCCATCAGCGCTTTTCTACTAATACTCAGCCGCGTTGGCCTTTAGCTCAACCTTTCCGCTATTTAGCACACAATGGTGAAATTAATACTATTGAAGGTAACCGCCAGTGGGCACGCGCACGTTCTTATAAATTTGCGTCACCGCTTATTCCTGATTTACAAAGCGCAGCGCCGTTTGTAAACGAAACCGGTTCTGATTCATCAAGCCTAGATAATATGCTTGAGCTATTTTTAGCTGGCGGCATGGATTTATTCCGCGCTATGCGTATGCTCGTGCCGCCTGCATGGCAGAAAAACCGTGCAATGGACGACGATTTACGTGCATTTTACGACTTTAACTCTATGCATATGGAACCATGGGATGGCCCGGCAGGTATTGTTATGTCGGATGGTCGTTTTGCGGCGTGTAACCTTGACCGTAATGGACTTCGCCCAGCACGTTATGTAATTACACAAGATGGTTTTATTACGCTTGCATCAGAAGTGGGTATTTGGGATTACACTGCCGATGAAGTGGTTGAAAAAGGCCGTGTTGGTCCAGGTGAATTATTAGTTATTGATACTAAACTTGGCAAAATCTGGCACTCGGATGAAATCGATCAAGATTTAAAATCTCGCCATCCTTACAAGTCATGGCTTGAAGAAAACGTTAAACGTTTAGTTCCATTTGAAGAACTTACTGAGCAAGACGCTGGTAATCGCTCATTTGATGACGAAACGCTAGCTAAATATCAAAAAATGTTTGGTTATACCAACGAAGAGCTTGATAGCGTTATTCGTGTAATGGGTGAAAACGGCCAAGAAGCGACAGGCTCAATGGGTGATGACACGCCATTTGCTGTGCTTAGTGAAGGGCATCGTTCACTTTATGATTACTTCCGCCAAAAATTTGCGCAAGTAACAAATCCACCTATCGATCCACTACGTGAAAACCATGTAATGTCGCTTGCAACCTGTATTGGTAGTGAGCAAAACGTATTTAACGAAACAACGGGCCACGCTAAGCGCCTACAGTTTGATACACCAATTTTAATGTACGCAGATATGCAGCAGCTATTAAATGCTGATGAAGCGCACTACAGCTACTGTAAAATTGATATTACCTACACAGTTGAAGAGGGTTTAGAAAACGCGGTTACGCGTATTTGTGACCAAGCACAAGAAAAAGCAGCTGCGGGCTGTATCATGCTTATTTTAACTGACCGTAACTTTGATGAAATAAATTTACCAATTCCAGCAGCTATGGCTGTAGGTGCGGTACAAAAACGCTTAGTTGATAACAACTTGCGCTGTGAATCAAATATTATCATTGAAACTGGCAGCGTGCGAGATGCGCACCAATTTGCTGTGCTATTAGGTTTTGGTGCTACGGCAATTTATCCATACCTTGCGTATGAATCGTTAGTTGCGATGAGCGACAGCAAAATTATTGATAAGTCGTATTGCGAAGTGACCCTTGCTTATCGTAAAGCCATTAATAAAGGCTTGTACAAAATTATGTCTAAAATGGGCATAAGTACGGTTGCATCTTATCGTTGTTCAATGTTGTTTGAAGCGGTGGGATTATCTGATGCGATTATTGAAATGTGCTTTAAAGGCGTTGCAAGTCGTATACAAGGTGCATGCTTTACCGACTTTGATGACGATCAGCAAAGTTTGCACAAACTTGCTTTAAGTAAGCGTAAATTATTAAGCCACGGTGGTTTATTTAAGTACGTTCACGGTGGTGAGTATCATGCTTATAATCCAGATGTTATTCAAACCCTGCAAAAAGCGGTTCGATCAGGTGATTATAAAGACTACAGTGCGTACGCTGATTTAGTTAATAATCGTCCAATTGCGACTTTGCGCGATATGTTAGCGCTTAAACTACCTGAGCAAGGTATAAGCATCGATGAAGTAGAGTCTGCAGAAAACCTATACAAGCGTTTTGACTCAGCAGCAATGAGTATTGGTGCGTTATCACCAGAAGCTCATGAAGCGCTAGCAATTGCAATGAACCGCTTAGGTGGTTGTTCAAACTCTGGTGAAGGCGGTGAAGATAAACTGCGTTATGGTACAGAGAAAAACTCGCGTATTAAGCAAGTCGCTTCAGGTCGATTTGGTGTAACGCCTCATTACTTACGCAGTGCTGACGTTATTCAAATTAAAGTAGCGCAAGGTGCAAAGCCAGGCGAAGGTGGACAATTACCAGGTGAAAAAGTAACGCCGTATATTGCTAAACTTCGTTATTCGGTACCAGGTGTTACGTTAATTTCGCCACCACCGCATCACGATATTTACTCAATTGAAGATTTAGCACAGCTAATTTTCGATTTAAAACAAGTAAACCCTAAAGCACTTATTTCTGTAAAACTTGTTTCAGAGCCAGGTGTGGGAACCATTGCAACAGGTGTTGCTAAAGCATATGCCGATTTAATTACTATTTCTGGCTACGACGGCGGTACAGGCGCAAGCCCACTTACTTCTGTTAAATATGCGGGTAGCCCATGGGAGCTTGGACTTGCTGAAACACAGCAAGCACTAGTTGAAAATGGCCTTCGTCATCGCATTCGCCTGCAAACAGATGGTGGCTTAAAAACAGGTTTAGATATTATTAAAGCGGCAATTTTAGGTGCTGAAAGCTTTGGCTTTGGTACTGGTCCAATGGTTGCCCTTGGGTGTAAATACTTACGTATTTGTCACTTAAATAACTGTGCGACCGGTGTTGCAACACAAGACGAAACACTTCGTCAAAAGCATTATCACGGCTTACCAGAAATGGCGATGAACTACTTTAAGTTTATAGCGCAAGAAGCGCGTGAAATTATGGCTAGCCTAGGCGTTGCAAATTTAACTGACTTAATTGGCCGTTTAGATTTATTAGAAGAAATTGAAGGCAAAACTGCAAAGCAGAAGAAAATTGATTTATCGTCTGTTATTGCTCAGCCGAACAACCCAACTGGTGAAACGCTTTATTGTAGTGCGCCTAACAGTTCGCATTATCTAGGTAAGTTAAACGAAAGTTTATTAGCTAAAGCGCAAGAGGCAATTGATACGTCAAGCGGTATCTCGCTTGTGAGTCGTATTTGTAATACTGACCGCTCTGTAGGTGCAATGCTTTCGGGTTATATTGCTGATAAACACGGTAATCAAGGTATGGCGGCAGACCCAGTAGCAATTGAATTACACGGCACGGCGGGTCAATCGTTTGGTGTTTGGAATGCCGGTGGTCTTGAAATGACATTGGTTGGCGATGCTAACGATTACGTAGGTAAAGGCATGGCTGGTGGTAAGTTAGTGATTCGTCCACCACTTGGCTCATCTTTTGAAAGCCATAAAGCAACCATTGCCGGAAACACATGTTTGTACGGCGCTACAGGCGGAAAACTGTTTGCAGCGGGTTGTGCCGGTGAGCGCTTTGCAGTTCGTAACTCAGGTGTGCAAGCGGTTGTTGAAGGTGTAGGTGACAACGGTTGTGAATACATGACCGGTGGCGTTGTGTGTGTACTTGGTAATGTAGGTGTTAACTTTGGCGCGGGTATGACTGGTGGTTTTGCTTATATTTTAGATGAGCGAAATGATTTTGAAAAACGCATTAATCCAGAGCTTGTAGAAATAGTAACACTAGACGAATTAACGTCGCATCAAGAACATTTACGCGGCTTAATTGCTGAGCATTTAGAGCTTACGGGTTCGTGCAGAGCAGAAAGCATTTTAGCTAACTTTGAACTGTACTTACCGATGTTCAAATTAGTAAAACCAAAATCAAGCGACGTAAAAAGTTTACTCGGGCATCGCGCTCGCAGTAGTGCCGAACTACGTGTTCAGGCGCAATAAGGGGGCAGTATGAGCGAAAATGTATATCAATTTATAGACGTGCAGCGTGTAGACCCACGCAAAAAACCAATCTCGTCACGTAAAAAATCTTTCGTAGAAATTTACGAACCCTTTTCAGAAAATCAGGTTAACTCACAAGCTGATCGTTGTTTAGATTGTGGTAACCCGTATTGTGAGTGGAAGTGCCCAGTACATAACTACATTCCACAATGGTTAAAATTAATACGCACAGGTCGTATTATAGAGGCAGCAGAGCTTTCTCATCGTACAAATAGCTTACCAGAGGTTTGTGGGCGTGTTTGCCCACAAGACCGTTTGTGTGAAGGTTCGTGTACATTAGATGAAGAGTTTGGTGCGGTTACAATTGGTAATATTGAAAAATACATTACCGATGAGGCATTTAAAATGGGCTGGAAGCCTGATATGTCTTATGTAACTTGGACCGACAAAAAAGTAGCTATTATTGGTGCAGGCCCAGCTGGTTTAGGGTGTGCTGATATTTTAGTTCGTAACGGCGTAAAACCAGTGGTGTTTGATCGTCACCCAGAAATTGGCGGACTACTCACGTTTGGTATTCCTTCTTTTAAACTTGAAAAAGAAGTGATGCAAAAGCGCCGTGAAATTTTCACTGAAATGGGCGTGGAGTTTAAGTTAAATGTTGAAGTAGGTGTTGATATTACGCTTGATCAAATTTTAGCTGATTACGACGCCGTATTTTTAGGAGTTGGTACGTATCAAAGTATGCGTGCAGGTCTTGAAAATGAAGATGCACCAGGTGTTCACGATGCACTCCCGTTCTTGATTGGTAACACTAACCGTGTAATGGGCTATGACGAGACTAAGCAGCCTTGTATTGATATGGCTAACCAAAAAGTAGTTGTACTTGGTGGTGGTGATACAGCGATGGACTGTGTGCGTACGTCTATTCGTCAAAATGCTGCAAAAGTAACGTGTGCTTATCGTCGTGATAAAGAAAATATGCCTGGTTCTAAACGTGAAGTTAAAAACGCCAAAGAAGAAGGCGTTATATTTACCTATAACGTTCAGCCTAAAGGTATTGTATTGAACGATAAAGGTAAAGTAACTGGCGTTAGAATGGTTAAAACTAAATTAGGCGAACCTGACGCAAATGGCAGAAGTCGTGCTGAAGAAGTACCTGGTTCAGAGCATGTGATTGAAGCTGACCAAGTTATTATGGCATTTGGTTTCCAGCCTCACAAAATGGATTGGTTAGAAAAATACGATGTAGAAATAAACCACTGGGGCGGCATTAATGCACCAGAACAGGGTGAATTTACACATCAAACAACGAACCCTAAAATATTTGCTGGTGGCGATATTGTGCGTGGTTCAGATTTAGTGGTAACCGCTATTTTTGAAGGACGTAATGCTGCAGAAGGTATTATGGATTACTTAAAAGTTTAATTGTTCGTATTAATAAAATAAATAAGAAGCAAGCCAACTGGCTTGCTTTTTTTATTGTTTGATTCGAATGTAATGCCAACGTAGTTAGCCACAAACGGTATTATACTAATATCACCTGTAGCATAGCTTGCTTTAGCGACACCTTGAGCTTTTACCTTTAGTGTAACTACCAAGAGGGATTATTTTGCTTTAGTGAGGGTATGCTTGTTTCGAGCTAAATACGGATGCTTTGGGCATCTATTAAGCGGCCTTGAGGGTTAATTTATACATGCAAACTTTACGCTTTACGTAACCAACACAAGGGTCTTATAGCAACTCGAGTTTTTGGATTTTCAGCAGTACTAGCTAACGTTATTTGGCCATAATCTGTAGCTTCTTTTGTTGCTTAATATGCTATAACTCTTGTTTGCATCGTTGTATAAATACTTTGATTTGAAGAGTTAATTGATTGGTTGCTTGTCTAAATACATATATACAGTACCGTTAACACCATCTTTAACTGCGAGTGTTATACCACTACTTTTACTATTACTCAGTACTATTAGTGCGGGTAGTGTGGGAATAAAAAAGTAAACTTATTTATTTTTTAACTCTTAATGTTATTGCATTATCCCTAACAAAGGTAAATAATGACTAAAATATACACTTTTATCAAGCCTAAATAACTAATCTTTGGAGTTGATTTAAATATAAAGTTGGTTCATTATCGCACGCTGTTTACGGTTTGCTTACTTTTTACATACAAGTAGGCTTTTATATATTAATAAAATAAATAGAAATTATGTACGAATATTCAAACAAATCGGAAAGGAAACTCATTGTTCGATTCTTCTCTTCAATAGGGTTTATAGCAACGTTTTCGATGGCTAGCTTAGCATTTATTAATAGCAGTTATTTATTAGCGTGTACCCTGATTGTTTCTTCGTTTGTTTATTTATTGGCATTTAGCATAAGTAGGGGAGTAGAGAAGTCAGGCACTATAATTTTATACAACCTTTATGCACTAATGTTTTACCTAGTTCTCACTGGGGGAGCACAAGGAACAGGGCCTATATGGATATTCATAGTGTCTCCTGTTACTTATTCAATACGCGGACTTAAACGAGGTACATTTGATATAATTTTGTTTTTATTAGCGATTGTTTTAGGCTTTTACTGTGCTGATATATTCAACATATATGACTATAGTCCGGAACAGTTTCCTATAAGAATAATAATTGCCTTTATGATTGTCGCGTCGCTGAGTGGCTACTACGAGTGTTCAAGAGAAAAATACAGCAATAAAATAATTGCTTTGAGTCAAAAGAATGAATTTTTAGCAACTATAGATCCACTCACCAACCTGCCAAACCGTCGCTATACCATGAATAAGCTTGTGGCTTTTAAAAGTGAGCTGAAAGATAATCATACTCCTTTTGTAATTTTATTAGCTGATGTAGATAATTTTAAAAAAATTAATGATCAATTCGGCCATGATTTTGGCGATGAAGCACTTATTCAGTTAGCTAAAACCTTTGATAAAAGTATTCCAAAAAATGCGATTGCATCACGTTGGGGCGGAGAGGAGTTTTTAATTGTTATTCCAGATGCAACAGTTGAGCAGGGGGAGCAAGTTGCAGAAAAAATCCACCACGCCCTTAAAGCTTCAGTTGTGAGCTTATTTTCAGATAGTACCAATATTACGCTAAGTATTGGTGTTATCTCTGCAAGTGCCGAACGCTCAATTGATCTTGATATCAAGCGTGCTGATGAACTACTTTATAAAGCAAAAGCGCAAGGTAAAAACAGAACGTGTTCTTCTTAAAGGTTTATCTACTTTAATCCATTGAAAACGAATCAAGTGATGGCTTTATTTTAGCCTTTCTGCGCTTTACGCTCATGTAACACATTGCATTGCAGGCAATCTGCATTGTAATTAATAGCCAATAACTTATCCCTAAGTCACTTAGGTTATTTACTTTTTCGCTTGTAAAGTAATAGGCTACAGCGATTATCTGAAGAACTAAAAAGCTATTTAAAAACCTCAGTAAACGCTGTTTAAAGTAAATATGCTTATATTTACTAAAAATAATTAAACAGCTGCTTAGCGCTAATAAAAACCAACTTAAAATGATACAAAAATTAACTAAAGTACTGTGCATTATTTAATCCTTCAAAGCTCTATTAACCAATATTAGGCATGGGCCATTATTAGTTCTTTAGCATTCGCTTTAGCTGTTTTACTGATATTATCACCACCAAGTAAGCGAGCTATTTCATTAATACGACCATCTTTATTCAAAGGCAGCATATGAGTGAACGTTTCGCCTTGTGCTATTTCTTTAGCTACAAAAAATTGTTGGTGTGCGCTACTAGCAACTTGTGGTAAATGGGTAACACAAATCACTTGAGTAGACTTACCTAACTGGCGCAATAGTTTGCCTACGGCTGATGCTGTAGGGCCAGAAATACCTACATCAACTTCATCAAAAATAAGCGTTGGGGTTGTTACTTTTTGGGCAATAATTACCTGTATAGCAAGGCTAATTCGCGAAAGCTCACCACCTGAGGCTACTTTAGCTAACGGCTGAAGTGGCTGCCCCGGATTAGTTGATACTAAAAACGACACATTATCGTACCCTAAGCTATTAGGTGCGCGGCTACTCTCTTGAGTTAAAGCTATTTCAAATACACCGTTTTCCATCGATAAATTAGCCATGCTTTCACTTATTAGTGTGTTAAGTGTATTAGCATACTCATAGCGACTTTTACTTAGTTCATCGGCAGCTTGCTTATAACTAAGTAACGCGCTTTCTATTTCTGACTCTAGTTGCTCCAGACGATTACTATTATTACTTATTGACTCAAGCTCCTGAGCAATCGATTGATGAAACTCAACTAGCTGCTGTGGTTTTATGTGATGCTTACGCGCTAAATCCATCGCACCGCTTAGTCTATTTTCTACTTCACCTAAACGAGCAGGGTCTAAATCTGCTTGCTCAGTATAAATTCGAACTTCACGGCTTGCTTCTTCAACTTGTACTGCGGCTTCACTAAGGAGGGCTGCTACGCCTGCTAAGCTTTCGTCGTATTGAGCCAGCTCAGCGAATTGTTGGGCACTGTGCTGCAGCATTGAACAAGCATTTTGTTCATCACTTTCATATAAATATTGTAATTCACGTTGACACGATTCTAATATTGTTTGGCTGTTACTAAGTTTGTAATGCTCGGCCTCAATTAAATCAAACTCATCTTCTTGTAAGGCAAACTCATCGAGTTCTGTAACTTGGTATTCTAACAATTGTTTTTGCGCTGCTTGTTGCTGCTGTTGTTGCTCTAAATGTTTAAATTCTTTTTGTAAGTTAGCAAACTGTTTATAGTTGTTATTTACATCATTTACTAAGTGGTGATGCCCTGCATAGGCATCTAAAAGCTGTAACTGATGCTCAGCTTTTAATAAGTGTTGGTGGGCATGTTGTCCATGAATAGATATTAAATATTGACCAAGTTCTTTTAATTGTGATGCGGTAACGGCACTGCCATTAATATAGCTTTTACTGCGTCCATTTTTGCAAACAACACGACGCAATAAACATTCATTATCGTCATTGTTTAGCATATGTTGCTCTAAAAACGATTGAGCTAGCGGTAAATCTGTTAGGTCAAATTGAGCGCATACTTCTGCTTTATCAGAGCTTGGGCGCACTGCTGACGCTTCAGCGCGCTCACCTAAACATAATGATAGCGCATCAATAGCAATAGATTTACCAGCACCTGTCTCGCCAGTGATCGCGGTCATACCGCTGCGCCATTCTGTGCTTAAATTACTAACAATTGCAAAATTTTTAACTTCTAAACCAATTAACATACTGTTTATCCATCCAGTCAATTAACTGTTAATTTATACAGTGTTTTGGTTTTTTGCAAATTAATTTTTTATTATTTATGCAACGCTTACATCTTGAGTAAATTGTGTATCAGAAGTTTTTGGGGAGGTATCAATTTGATCATCAACAATATCAGTAGCTTGTATAATGTCTTCGGTTTTAAGTAGTCCGATAAGTGGAGGTAAAGTATTTAGGTAAAAACTCTTATTGTATAAAATTCCTTGCTGAGGTAACTCAGATACAAAGTACTGTATATTATCAATCAATGGCTGGATTATATTCGTTTGATTAGTTTTAATTAACTCGTTGGACAACGTATTAATTAGTAGGTCAGCGGTATCTTCAAGTTGTTGCAAATTCTCGTCTGTATGCGATTGCACAACAAAAAAATTATTTACAATAGCTTGAATACGAGGAACGTATTTTGGGCGAATTATTTTAGCATCAAGAAGATCATTAAGTTTTACTCTAAGGCGTGAATTTACATGCGAAACACGTTCATTAAATAGCTTTTTTCTAGCTTCGATTGCTTTTTTGCGATTACTCTCAATTTTGAGGTAACTGTATAAAAGTGTAATTAATAGCAGTAAAGCAAAGAATACTACATAAGTCATTGCCGTTTGTTCCTGAAATGTTTAATTTTTAGTTGTTACTAATATTTTGCTCTATCGTTTAACTTTTGGCAATAAAATTAGTACAAACGACTACCCCAATTTAGTTTTGTACGTAAAACGTTGTAGTACGAGTAATTTTTTGGATGAATTAAACGCAATTGTTTATCCGCTTTTTTAATTACTACCTCATCGCCGGGTAATACGGCAAGCACGACATGGCTGTCGCAACTTACCTGTAGGCTATCTGTATTTTCTAGGCTTAGCTTTAAACGAACTTCATTATCGGCATCGACAACTAAAGGTCTGCTAGATAAGGTATGAGGAAACATAGGTACTAACGATATTGCATTTAGCTCTGGCGTTAAAATTGGCCCGCCACCTGAAAGTGAATATGCCGTAGAGCCAGTAGGGGTTGATACTATTAAACCGTCAGAGCGCTGAGAAAACACAAAGTCATTATTTATAAAAGCTTCAAACTCAATCATATGCGCTACTTTATCGGCATGAAGTACCGCTTCGTTAACGGCTGAGTTTGCACTCTTTAATTCGTTGTGGCGATATACTTCTACTTCTAATAAAAAGCGTTTTTCTTCAAGGTACTCACCACTGAGGACTTGCTCTAAGCTCGCTTCAAACCCTTCAGGGTTTAAATCAGTTAAAAAGCCAAGGTTACCTCTATTTACACCAATAACAGCAATGTTAAAGCGCGCAAGCACGCGTGCAGCACCAAGCATGTTACCGTCACCGCCTACAACAATAGCTAAATCGGCTTGTTCTCCTAAGTCGACTAACTTAACAAGTTTGTCATGAGGGATATCGTCTAATTGACTCCCTGTGCGTTTTTCTACTATTACCTCAAAACCAAGCGCAAGTAAAAATGTATGTAAGCGCTGAAGGGTAGCAGCGGCTCCCGGGTGATTAGGTTTGCCAATTAGGCCTATGGTATTAAAAGGAGAGTCCATAATGTACGCACAAAAAGATTTAATAATTGTAGAGTAACTCAAAACAGAAGTGTTTGAAAATACAGATTATAGCAATATTATAAACCTTCAATTTTATTCGCAGTGAGTTAACTGCACGACTTGAAAAACAACTAAACGCCCCGATATCTCTTTCATGCAACAAGATGTAGATACCATGAAACTAAACTCACGAGATCAGCAAATTTTTTCAGCTGTTATGAACATGTACTGTAATGGTGAAGGCTTGCCTGTTCCATCAACAAAAATTGCCAAGCTCAAAGGCATGGCAGTATGCTCGGCTACGGTTCGTAATGCTATGGCTCGCTTAGAAAAAGTGGGGCTATTGTATTCACCTCATACATCTGCAGGACGAGTGCCCACAAATGAAGGGTTTGATTATTGGTTTGACGAGTTTTTTCCACTCGCTGACATTGCTAATTATTGGCAACCAGAGCAATCACAACTCGTTGAACTAGCGCATGGTTTGAGCCAAAAATACCAAATATGTTGTTGTGTTGGTTTACCACAAGCCAGCTCGCAGCAAGTGTTTAGAGTAGAAGTGCTTGATTTTGATTCTACCGACTGGCTTATTCTATTAATAGACAGGGCTGGGCAGAGCCACAACATTTGTATTGATAAACCTCATGATTCGTCAGATTCTGTTCGTTATCAGTTTGCAACATGGTTGAATACCGTATTTAGCCAACAAACTCTTATGGAGGGTTTGTATCGTATGCAGGCGATGGCAAATACAGCGCCTCGAAATTGTCATGATTCGCTTAATCAATGGACGCGACAACTAAGTCAAAAATTAGGCTCAGATAATAGTATTGTAGTTGGCGAAAATTACCTCTATAAACAAATCGATTGTGAGCAAAGTTTAAATATTGGTGTTTCGTTTTTAAATTATGTAGAAGATAAACTCGCTTTTAAAAACGGTGTATCGGTACTTAATAGCGAAAAATTGCCTTTTACTGAGTGTGATGAATTGATCGTAATAAGCGTGCCGTACTTTCAAAATCAAGAATACCAAAGCCGCTTTTGTATAATTTGCCCTAAATCAGCGCAAATCGAAGAAATAATTCGAGAATTTAAATTAATTGAGGCATCTAACTCTTGAATCTTTTTATTCAATCCCCATAATTACCGCAGTTGTAAAGAATTGGAGCACGTATTTTATGTCTGAGCAGACACAAAACCCTGAGCAAGAAGTAGAATTAAACGAAGAAATTTCTAAAATGCAGGCTGATGTAGAAGCAGCAGTAGAAGCCGCTGATCAACATGCAGAAGAAGAGCAAAGCCCTGAAGCAGAAATAGCTATGCTATATGCAGAGCTTGAAGCTGCTAAACAAACTATTGCTGATCAAAAAGATGGTGTTGTTCGTGCTGCAGCAGACGTAGACAACATTCGTCGTCGTGCAGCACAAGATGTAGAAAAAGCGCATAAGTTTGCACTAGAAAAATTTGCTAACGAATTACTACCTGTAATTGATAATCTTGAGCGTGCTATTGAGTTTTCTGATAAAGAAAATGAGACTTTAAAGCCGTTGCTTGAAGGTATCGATATGACAGTTAAAAGCTTTAACGATGCTGTTGCAAAGTTTGGTGTTGAAATTGTAAACCCTCAAGGTGAGCAGTTTAATCCAGATTTTCATCAAGCAATGTCAATTCAACCAAGTAACGATGTAACACCTAATACAGTACTTGCTGTTATGCAAAAAGGTTACACATTGAATGGTCGTTTATTACGCCCTGCAATGGTTATGGTTTCTAAAGCTGCTGATGCTTAATTGAATTATTAGTTTTAAAAAATGCCTCATATTGAGGCATTTTTTTTGTCTTTTTTATAGTGAATTAACTGTACGAGCATAGTAAGCAAAACAGCGCTGAACATTAAACTTGAAAACGGCACTGCGCTTTTTGCATGCATAATAGCGAGTAGTGGGCCAACTAATGCGCCACTGCCAAAACGAAGTGTGCCAATTACGGCCGTTGCCGTGCCTGTGTTTTTTTCAAACTTCATTAATATTAGCGAGTCAGCATTACTTGCAGTGACGCCTAAGCTCATCATTAATGGCGCAATAGCAGCCACAATATAATAAAGTGATAAATGCAATAAGCTAAATGTTAACAAAGCCAGCCCCGATACAAATCCAAATGTAAGCCCAATATAGAGCATTTTTCGAGAGCCCAGCCTTGGTACAATTCGCGTATTTAAAAAGTTACCAAACATCAGCGCCATTACGTTAAAGGCAAATAACACACCAAATAACTGTTCTGACACTTCATATAAATCTAAATAAATAAATGGTACTGAGGTCAAAAAGCAAAAAAATCCAAACGATACAAACATAGAACTGAGTATGTCGGCACGTGCATCTTTATTACTGAGTACTGTTTTATAGCTATCAAAAAATAGAGCGAGACCCTTTTTTTCGTTTTTGTGAATAGGAATATCAATTAGATACACTTGCACAAACGCCAATATTAAAAAGCTATACCCAGCAAGAACCAAAAATATGGTTGACCAAACAGAAAATCCTAAAATAAACGAGCCAACAGAGGGGGCAACTAACGGCGCTACCATCATAATCATCGATACATATGACATTCCTTTAGCTGTATTTTGTTGATAAATATGGCGAATAATACCAGGTACTACTACCGTTGCTGCCGCTCCCGTAAATGCTTGCACTGCTCTAAGAGTCCAAAAAGCATGGATTTCGGTGGTAAATGCCAATGCAAGTGAGCTTGCACCAAATAAGGTTAAGCCGATACGTGCAAGCTTACGGCGGCCAATTTGATCGGCAATGGGGCCAAAAAATAGCATCCCTAATGAATAGCCTGCTAAGTAAATACTCAACGATATTTGTACATTGGGCATATTAGTGTGTAAATCGTTTGCAATTACCAGCATGGCAGGTAAGTACATATCTATCGCCAATGGCGTAATCGCCACTATACTGGCTAATAAAGGCAATAAAATACGGGTATTAAAAGACGAGGCTGAGGCGTCCATGTGTAAACTCAACAATCACTAAAAACAAGGGTTATAGTGTAACAGGGCATTGTATTTGGATAAACTTAGTTTGCCCGCTAAGTTTATCGTCATATTGCTTTTTTTTTAATATAACGGTACATAAAGCAAATATTTTAAATTGGTACTGTGTTTGCTATTCTACAAGCAATAAAAAATTCATTACTTAAGAGAATTATCATGAAAAAACTAGTACTTGCAGTATTAGCGACAGCCGTTTTAGCCGGTTGTAAAACGTCACCAACAGGACGTACTCAAATAGCGCTTTACTCAGATCAACAAATGAGTGAAATGGGTACTGCTAGCTTTGCCGAAATGAAAGCATCTCAGCCAATAAATAAAGACGCTAAAACAAATTCTTATGTAAATTGTATTGCTGAAAAAGTAGTGGCTGTATTACCAAAAGAATACGCGTCGCAAAATTGGGAAGTAGTGGTATTTGAAGATGAATCTGCTAACGCTTTTGCATTACCTGGGGGTTACATTGGGGTTCATACGGGCTTATTAAAAATAGCCACCAATCAAGACCAATTAGCAACAGTGCTAGGGCACGAAGTAGGGCACGTAATTGCTGAGCATTCTAATGAACGTGTTTCACAAAGCTCTATTTTAGATACCGGTATGCAGCTGGGCAGCGCGGCACTTGAAATGGGTAATATTCAATACCGTAACGAAATTATGCAAGGCTTAGGTTTGGGCGCACAATATGGAGTTGTTTTACCATTTAGCCGCTCTCACGAATCAGAAGCCGATACTATAGGTCTGGATTTAATGGCACAGGCGGGGTTTAATCCACAAGAGTCGGTTACACTTTGGGAAAATATGAGTGCAGCGGGCAGCGGTACAACCCCTGAGTTTTTATCTACTCACCCAGCGCCAAGTAACCGTATTAAAAATCTACAAGCGCAAATGAGTAAAGCACTTAGCGAGCAAAGCACTGCTAAAGCACAGGGTAAAAACCCACAATGCACACTGTAGTTAAGCGCTTTACTACCTGAAGTAGTGTACGTTTAGTATTAATGCGTAATTAAAATAAAACCCCTGTAAGTATTTTACCTACAGGGGTTTTATTTTAGTTTTTAAGCGTGGTTATTCAGCAGCAAGTGCTTGTTTAAATACATTTTTAAAGCGTTCGAAATCTTCAATGTGCGGCAAGTGCCCTAAATTATCCAGTTCAAATAATTGTGCGTCAGGGATAAGTGTGGCAGCGTGTTTGCCTAATTTATCATATCGACCAAGCTCGTAATCAACACCGTCTTTTTTCCAGTTACGGCCAGGGCCGGTTCTATCGCGTGTACCAATAATTAATTTAACCGGTACTGCTAAATCTTTAAATTCGGTTATTACAGGTTGAGTGAAAATCATATCGTATGTTTTTGCATTTACCCATGCCATTTGTTCTTTATCCGGGCCTTGTATTTGCCCTGTTATAAAGTCGGTTAAGGCTGAATATGTGGCATTCCACTTACCATCGTAGTAATTTTTTTGTTGGTATTTTCTTACGCCTTCTGGCGTTTTTGAAAATTCGTTTTTATAGAAAAAATTTGTATCTTTGTAATCAACATACTGCAGGTAGTTTTCAAGCCCAATAGGGTTAAGTAAAATTAATTTACTAGTTGTGTTTGGGTACATTAGTGCAAAACGACTCGCTAGCATCCCACCCATAGAGTGCCCTAATACAATTGACTCTTTTATATTAAGTGAGTCCATTAACGCATGAGTATGATGAGCAAGAGCCGCAAATGAATACTGGTAATTAGTTGGTTTAGATGATTTTCCAAAACCAATTTGATCAGGAATTAATACGCCGTAGCCTAAAGATTGCAGGTATTGCGCAGTGGTAGTCCAGTAATCTGCATTAAAATTTTTGCCGTGCATAAGCGTCACTGTAGGCATGTCGGATTTGGTAGGCTTTAAGTAAATATAGGCCATTTTAAGAGACTGTTTTTGTGACTCAATGTTAAAGTAATTTACTTTAAAGTCGTACTGGTAACTGCTTAAAAGCGCATCATAAGAAAGTGAAGAGGTATCTT
This sequence comes from Pseudoalteromonas sp. SR43-5, assembly GCF_014163835.1. Lineage (NCBI taxonomy): Bacteria > Pseudomonadati > Pseudomonadota > Gammaproteobacteria > Alteromonadales > Pseudoalteromonadaceae > Pseudoalteromonas > Pseudoalteromonas sp. SR43-5. The sequence continues at coordinate 74,882 of NZ_JACJEA010000014.1, read as the reverse complement.
GCGTTGTGCTCGCTAATGCATTGTTTGTTAATAACAATAAAGTAGAAAAGCAAATAACTTTAATCGACGACATTTGGTTACTCCAATTAAGGACAAATAATATGAGCTCTAATATATAAAACTCAGAATAATTCATTATAGTAACCAAACATTAAGTACTATTCAATTGAGGCTTTGTCATGCTCAACGTTGTTTAATTTGGAGATGAAAAAAGCGAAGCTAAAAGAGAGCTTCGCTTATTAATGTAGGGTAAAACGAGTATCGTTAAAGCTTAAAACGTCCACTCAATATGGATTTGTGGCACTGACTCAGTGACTTCAGTACCTAGTTTATTGTGCCAGTATTGTAATTCCATACCCAACAGTAGTGTGTTTTCTTTCATTTGAAGAGCGTGGCCCATATCCCATACTAAAATAGGCTGTGCGAGTATCCAGGCCTCTACATCGTTACCAAATTCATCTTCACGTTCTGCAATGTATTCAGCGTGGCCTTTAAAGCTAAATTTTTGTGAGCCAATAGTGAAAGGGTATTCAAAGGCAACATCAAGCATCCAGCTATTTGTTTCAATAGGAGCCCCGCCTTTTGCTACACCTTCACTATCGTCAATGTAAGCTGTGAATAGCGTTTGAAAAAAGTTAAACCCAGGTACATCCCAGCTTAATTTAACACCAGGCAAGTATTTCATTACTTTAGCGTCGCCAGCAACGTTAATACCACCGGTAAGGCCCACATCTAATAATGCGCCTGCGCCAATTTTTTCGCCGCTAATGGCCGATAAGCTTACCGTTGAATACCACTCACCATAAAAATCAGCATCTTGGTAACCATCATCGGTATCGTCTTTACTGTAATCGATAAAAAAGAAGTTATCGCCGTAATCGTAACCCGATGCATGTTGAACCGAGTAAACAGTGGTGTTTGACTCTTGCTCAGTGAATGGGTTTTTTTGGTCGCCATTATTAATATGTAGTGCTGTGCTGCTCCAATTAGCCGCAAAAGCAGAAGACGATAAAGCAATTGATGTAAAAGTAACGAGAGGAAGTAATTTTTTAAATTTCATATCTGTATTTAACTATAATTTTAGTGACACGCGAAGGCGCGCATTATAGCAAAAGTGATTGATATGTAGAGTATTATTTTAACATATGTTGCAGCTTACTTATTAAGCTGCAACATAGTGTCGGTGTTTAAACTATGCTTTATTACGGCGTAAGCAAATAACTGCAATGGCTGTAAATGCTAAAATAAAGCAGTAATAAGAAGACGTTGATACTTCCCACGGGCTAATTTTAAACGTAGCACCTAATAACAATGCTTGGGCACCGTATGGCAATGAACCCTGTGTAACACAGGCAAATATATCAAGTAAACTGGCAGAGCGTTTAGAGCTTATTTCACCGTCATCTGCTAGCTTTTTAGCAATAGGACCCGCGACAATAATAGACACTGTGTTATTAGCAATACATACATTACTTGTTAAAACTAATGCGGCAATACCTAATTGGTCAGCTACTTTACGGTGCCATTTTGCAATGATTTTAGTAATCGCTTGAATTTTTTGAGCAATGTAATCAAGGCCACCATTAATACGAATAAATTCAGATAAGCCACCAATAAACATAGAAAGTAAAAATATTTCCTGCATATCAGTAAAGCCTTTGTAAATGTCTTTTACAAAGCTTGCGCCTTCGTAACTACCGGTAAAGCCCATTAATGCGGCAAAAATAATACCGCTAAACAACACTACAAATACGTTCAAGCCGGCAACTGCTAACACTAAAATAAAGGCATAAGGAAGTACCAACCAAATATCATAGTCTTTAGTTTCAACTACTTGTGCAGCAGGTGTTAAATAAAACAATAAGCCAATAGTCAGTATTGCAGCAGGGACAGCAATTTTAAGATTCTCTTTAAACTTGTCTTTCATTTCACAGCCCTGCGTGCGTGTAGCTGCAATAGTGGTGTCCGAAATAATAGATAAGTTATCGCCAAACATAGCGCCAGATACAATCGTACCTGCCATTAATGCTGGGTCTATACCTGTTTTAATTGATACCGCATAAGCGATAGGGCCAATGGCGCCAATTGTTCCCATTGACGTACCCATTGCTGTTGATACAACGGCCGCAATTAAAAACAAACCAGGGAGCAATAACGAAGGTGGGATAAGTGATAAGCCTGCATTTACTACCGCATCTACTCCACCGGTTGCACTTGCCACAGCCGAAAAAGCACCTGCAAGTAAGTAGATTAAACACATGGTAATAATATTGTTGTGTCCGGCACCTTTAATAAAGGTCTCTACACATTGGTTTACCGTGCCTTTATTTAAAATAAACGCAAGCATGATGGCGGGCAATATAGCAACAGGTGCAGGTAGTTGGTAAAAAGCATAATCAACCCCTTGCGATTGCAAATACAAACCTGAGCCTAAAAATAGCGCTACAAAGGTAAGTAGGGGAAGTAAAGAAAGTATTGCTTTGTTTTTATTAAATGATGGCTGCATCATAATCCTCATAACCAGTAAAATTTATCACAGCCAAAACTCCTCTTTTAGCTGAATTTAGCAGTACAACTTTTTATTTTAAAAAGTTGTTAGCCGCAGCGTCCGCAAGCCAAAGACCAAATCGACGCGAAAGAGAAGTTTAAATGTATAGATGGCTAAAGTAAACTGGTATTGTTATTATTATTAAATTAAAAGGTCACCTGACTATTGCATGACTTTTAGATAATATCTATAAAGCAACGCGATTTTCAGCGATTAATATTTATCCAACTGCATAAAAATACCCACCTGCGTATTTTGTAATGCCCGGATATATGGCTAATAAACGGATTCAAATTAAATTAGGTAAAAACCATGACTACAAATCGAATAGGTGTTTTTGGTGCTAACGGCAGAATGGGCTTAGCCCTATTAGAAGCCGCGACAATTAAAGAGCAAACACAACTTACAGGCGCATATGTTCGTAGTGGTTCATCGCTATTGGGCATTAATGTAAATCAAGTAAATAGCGCAGCCGATAACAGTGTTAGCTTTAGCGACGAAAGTACAATAGATGATGTAGATGTTTTAATCGACTTTACGCTGCCAGCGGGTATGAAAAACCATTTAAAAACAGCTGTTGCACAAAAAATTCCTATGGTGATTGGCACAACAGGTTTAACAAATGATGATATGGCGCTATTACACGATGCCGCTAAACATATCCCTATTGTATTTGCGCGAAATTACAGCGTAGGTGTCAATGTATTACTTAACCTTGTGCAAACTGCAGCGACTAAATTTGGTGACGATTTAGATATCGAAATATTTGAAGCGCATCACCGTCATAAAATAGATGCACCATCAGGTACTGCACTGGCAATAGGTGAGTCAATCGCGCAAGCGAAAGGCTGGGATCACGACGAGGTTGCGGTATATGACCGAAGCCAAGTAGAAACAGCGAAATCTCAAAATGAGATTGGTTATTCTGTCCTAAGAGGGGGCGATATAGTAGGTGAACATACCGCATACTTCGCTACAATGGGCGAAAGGCTTGAATTAACACATAAAGCAAGTTCGAGAATGACGTTCGCTCTAGGTGCTATAAGGGCTGCAAGCTGGTTAAAAAACAAACCTGCTGGACTTTATGATATGCAAGATGTGCTAGATCTTAAGTAGTTTAGTTACTATTTTAACTGTTTGGGTCTAATTTCACCTACAGTGACTTATTTGTAACAATTAACCAAATAATGTTAGACCTAAATAGCAACTTCATGTAATATGCAGCCAATTTGCCAAAAATTACTAAATGCGTGTTTCCAATTATACCCAAGTGGCTAGTAAATCCAGGGTTTCAGTGGGAATGAAAATAGTTTTAGGCAAGAAAAATGATTGAAGGTTGAATGCTTTACATCTGCATCATTTAAGACTGCGTAAAACAATTTAAGCTCACAAAAATCTGGTTTTGACGATCCCTCTGGGTATTGGCGGGGTGTTAAGCAATTGCTTACTCCCGTTTTTTACTGTTAGGAGGTTTAACTTGACTAAATCCGCTCTGTTAGTCCTAGAAGACGGCACAGTGTTTCGCGGTACTGCAATCGGCGCTGACGGCATGTCAGTCGGTGAAGTGGTATTCAATACGTCTATGACTGGTTATCAAGAAATTTTGACTGATCCATCATACGCGGAACAAATCGTAACTTTGACGTACCCACATATCGGTAATACGGGTACCAACAGCGAAGACGAAGAAGCGAATCAAATTTGGGCTAAAGGCCTAGTGATCCGTGATTTGCCACTGCTAGCAAGTAACTTTCGTAACGAGCAATCGTTAGATGATTACTTAAAAGAACGTAATATTTTAGGTATTGCGGACATCGACACCAGAAAGCTAACTCGAATTTTGCGTGATAAAGGCGCACAAAACGGGTGTATTGTTGCCGGTGACGAGCTAGACGAAAATAAAGCGTTACAAGCCGCGCAAGCCTTCCCAGGTTTAAAAGGTATGGATTTAGCAAAAGTTGTCTCAACCAAGGAAAATTTTGAGTGGCGCGAATCAAGCTGGACATTAGGTGAAGGATTTAAAACCCTTGACGCTGCTGATGAAAAGTTTCATGTTGTTGCCTACGACTTCGGTGTAAAACGTAATATTTTACGTATGCTTGTAGACCGTGGTTGTAAACTTACAGTAGTACCAGCGCAAACTTCTGCCGCTGACGTACTTGCTTTAAACCCTGATGGTATCTTCCTATCTAATGGCCCTGGTGATCCTGAGCCATGTACTTACGCTATTGAAGCCATTCAAGCCTTTTTAGAAACCGACACACCTATTTTTGGTATCTGTTTAGGTCATCAGTTATTAGCCCTTGCTTCAGGTGCTAAAACAGAAAAAATGAAATTTGGCCACCACGGTGGTAACCACCCAGTTAAAGACCTAGACCGTAATGTAGTTATGATCACAGCTCAAAACCATGGTTTTGCAGCTCAAGAATCAAGCCTACCAAGTACGCTTCGTGCCACGCATAAATCGTTATTTGATGGAACGCTTCAAGGTATTCATCGTACTGATAAGCCTGCGTTTAGCTTCCAGGGTCACCCTGAAGCAAGTCCAGGTCCACACGATGCAGCACCATTATTTGACCACTTCATCGATTTGATGCAAGCGCGTAAACACTAATTTAACTGGAGTAATAATGCCAAAACGTACCGACATAAAAAGCATTCTTATCTTAGGCGCAGGCCCAATTGTAATTGGTCAAGCTTGTGAATTTGACTACTCTGGTGCTCAAGCGTGTAAAGCACTTAGAGAAGAAGGCTATAGAGTTATATTAGTTAACTCAAACCCTGCAACTATCATGACCGATCCTGAAATGGCCGATGCTACCTACATCGAACCAATTCACTGGGAAGTGGTAGAAAAAATTATTGAAAAAGAAAAGCCAGATGCAGTACTGCCTACAATGGGTGGTCAAACAGCATTAAACTGTGCACTTGATTTAGACAAGCACGGTGTATTGGCTAAGCACGGCGTTGAGCTAATTGGCGCAACGGCGGATGCAATCGACAAAGCAGAAAACCGTGAACGCTTTGACGTAGCAATGAAAAACATTGGCCTTGAATGTCCTCGTGCTGAAATTGCTCACTCAATGGAAGAAGCTAAAGATACAATGAGCCGAATTGGCTTACCATGTATCATTCGTCCTTCTTTCACCATGGGTGGCACCGGTGGCGGTGTTGCTTACAACATGGAAGAGTTTGAAGAAATTTGTGAACGTGGTTTAGACTTATCGCCAACAAACGAATTATTGATTGATGAATCACTGATTGGTTGGAAAGAGTACGAAACAGAAGTTGTACGTGATAAAAACGATAACTGTATTATTGTTTGTACCATTGAAAACTTTGACCCTATGGGTGTTCACACTGGCGATTCAATCACCGTTGCACCAGCGCAAACGCTAACCGACAAAGAATACCAAATTATGCGTAACGCCTCTATGGCGGTATTACGTGAAATTGGTGTAGAAACTGGCGGTTCTAACGTGCAGTTTGGTATTAATCCTGAAGATGGCCGTATGGTTATCATTGAGATGAACCCACGCGTATCACGTTCATCTGCACTTGCATCAAAAGCAACGGGTTTCCCAATTGCTAAAATTGCTGCAAAGCTAGCAGTAGGTTATACGCTTGACGAGCTTCAAAACGATATTACTGGCGGTAAAACTCCAGCATCTTTTGAGCCTTCAATCGATTACGTTGTAACAAAAATTCCTCGCTTTAACTTTGAAAAATTTGCCGGTGCTAACGATCGTTTAACTACGCAAATGAAATCGGTTGGCGAAGTAATGGCGATTGGTCGTAACCAACAAGAATCATTACACAAAGCATTACGTGGTCTTGAAGTGGGCGCAACAGGTTTTAACCCAATAGTTGCACTTGATGACCCTAAAGCGAAAGAAAAAATCATCCGCGAATTACGCGAACCAGGTGCTGAGCGTATCTGGTACATTGCCGATGCAATGCGCCATGGTATGAGCGTTGATGATGTTTATGAGCTGACTAAAGTTAATCGCTGGTTCTTAGTACAAATAGAAGATATTTTAAAAGACGAAGCAAAAATTGGTGAAGTAGGTATGGCTGGTTTAAATGCCGACTTCCTACGTAAACTTAAACGCAAAGGTTTCGCAGATCCACGTATAGCTGAAATTGCTGGTGTATCTGAAGCAGAAATTCGTAAAAAACGTCACCTATTAAACATCGTGCCAGTATACAAGCGTGTTGATACGTGCGCCGCAGAATTTAGCTCAGACACAGCTTACATGTACTCATCTTACGATGAAGAGTGTGAAGCAAACCCAACAGATAAAGACAAAATCATGGTTATTGGTGGCGGTCCTAACCGTATCGGCCAAGGTATTGAATTTGATTACTGTTGTGTACATGCCTCGCTTGCGCTTCGCGAAGACGGTTATGAAACCATTATGGTTAACTGTAACCCTGAAACGGTTTCTACCGATTACGATACATCTGATAGACTATACTTTGAGCCAATTACACTTGAAGACGTACTCGAAATCGTACGTGTTGAAAAGCCAAAAGGCGTTATCGTGCAGTACGGTGGTCAAACACCACTTAAATTAGCACGTGAGCTTGAAGCGAATGGCGTTCCAGTAATTGGTACTTCACCTGATGCGATTGACCGTGCAGAAGATCGCGAACGTTTCCAACAACTTGTTGAGCGTCTGAACTTACTTCAGCCAGAAAATGCAACAGTAACTTCAACTGAAGAAGCACTACTTAAATCAGTTGAAATTGGTTTCCCACTCGTTGTACGTCCGTCGTATGTACTAGGTGGTCGTGCAATGGAAATTGTATACGATGAAGACGATTTACGTCGCTACATGACCGAAGCTGTATCTGCATCAAACGAAGCACCTGTATTACTGGACCGTTTCTTAGATAACGCAATTGAAGTTGACGTTGACGCGATTTGCGACGGCGAGCAAGTAATTATTGGCGGTATCATGGAGCACATTGAGCAAGCCGGTGTTCACTCTGGTGACTCAGCATGTTCATTACCAGCACATTCTTTATCGCAAGAAGTGCAAGATGTAATGCGCAAGCAAGTAACCGATATGGCGCTTGAGCTTGGTGTTGTTGGCTTAATGAATACACAGTTTGCTGTAAAAGATGGCAAAGTGTACTTAATTGAAGTTAACCCGCGTGCCGCACGTACTGTACCGTTTGTATCAAAAGCAACCGGTGTAGCGCTTGCAAAAGTGGCGGCTCGTTGTATGGCGGGTCAGTCTTTGGCAAGCCAAGGTATTACTAAAGAAGTAATCCCTCCTTATTACAGCGTTAAAGAAGTTGTTTTACCATTTGCTAAGTTTCAGGGTGTGGATCCAATTCGTGGCCCTGAGATGCGCTCAACGGGTGAAGTGATGGGTGTTGGTGATACTTTCGCCGAAGCATTCGCAAAAGCACAATTAGGTGCAAGCAACACTTTACCACGCGGTGGTCGCGCGTTATTATCTGTTCGTAATAGCGATAAGCCACGCATTGTTGAATTAGCCAAGATTATGACCGACTTAGGTTTTGAACTTGACGCAACGGGTGGCACGGCACAAGCTCTTGAAGAAGCTGGCATTGAAGTACGACGTGTAAACAAAGTATATGAAGGCCGCCCGCATATTCTTGATTATATCAAGAATAAAGAGTACAGCTATATCGTTAATACCACCGAAGGTCGCCAAGCGATCGAAGATTCGAAGGTGTTACGTCGTGGTGCATTGCAAAATAAAACCAACTATACGACAACCTTGAACGCGGCTTTTGCTAACTGTACTGCTAACAAAGCAGATGACCGTAGTAAAGTAACGTCAGTTCAAGAGCTACACCTGCGATTGAACTAAGGAAATGTGCCAAGGCCAACTAGGGCCTTGGTGTTAAGTGAGAAAAGTATGCAATCAATTCCGATGACAGTTCGTGGCGCAGATTTACTGCGCAAAGAGCTTAACGAATTAAAAACTGTTACCCGTCCAAAAATTATCGCCGACATTGCTGTTGCGCGTGAACACGGTGACTTAAAAGAAAACGCTGAGTACCACGCTGCACGTGAGCAACAGGGTTTTTGTGAAGGTCGTATTCAAGAAATTGAAGCTAAACTTTCAAATGTTCAGATAATCGACGTAACTAAAATGCCAAATACGGGCAAAGTTATTTTTGGTACCACAGTAACTATAGTAAATGTAGATACAGATGCTGAAGTAAAATATCGTATTGTAGGCGATGATGAAGCAGATATTAAAAACAACTTAATTTCTGTTAATTCACCGATTGCACGTGGCTTAATTGGTAAACAAGTAGACGATGCAGTGTCTATCCAAACGCCAAAAGGTATCGTTGAGTACGAAATCATTGAAGTTGAGTATCTTTAACGCATAACTCACTTTAACGTTTTAAATAAAAACCGATGTATTTACATCGGTTTTTTTATGCCTTAAATAAATCACTATACTGATAAGGGTGTTCATATTGCATAAAGAGTGAGCATGATGATATAGGTACATAATCACTTCATTAAAAGGAACACTCAATGGCTAATATACTTTACCCAGCGCCTTTAAAAATAGGCTCTAAAATTGCTATTTGCTCGCTTTCATCTGGGCTAAAAGAAAAGTATCACGGACGATTAGATATTGTTATAAATGGACTAAAACAACGAGGGTATAATGTTGTTGAAGGCGAGTTTTTACGTCAAAACAAACCACGTGAACAGCTTAATGCTAAAGCGCATGCTAAGCAGCTAATGGGTTTTTTATTAGATGATGAAATAGATGCGATTATGCCGCCAATGGGTGGTGAGCTGGCAATGGAAATACTGCCACTACTTGATTTTAACGCCATTAAAGAAGCAAAGCCTAAGTGGTTAGTTGGTTTTTCTGATGTGAGTACTATTGCATGTGCACTCACTGCTAAGTGCCAATGGGCAACCCTCCACAGCGCCAATCTTATGCAGTTACACCCAGATGAAAAAAATCCGTACAGCTTACAAATATTTGAAACTCTGACCTACGAAGCCGGTAGTAAGTTTGAGCAAGGTCCTTCTTCTTTATACCAAAAAAATAAGCCTAATTACGCGCAAAACCCGAACGAATTACTCAGCCCGAGTGAGCCCACAAACTGGCAATGTTTAAACTACACAGATAAACGTACCATAGAAATGTCTGGTCGGTTATTTGGTGGGTGTTTAGATACCGTAGGTTTATTGCTCGACTCGCCATTTTTAGCGCTGCATGAGTTTAAAAAGAACAGTGCGCCCGAAGGGCTTATTTTATACCTCGAAAACTCAGAACTTACACCAACAACCGTTGCACGATTTTTACTGTCATTAAAATTAGCCGGTATATTTGATGATATCAATGGCTTGGTTTTAGGGCGAAGTGAAATAACACAAGGTCATTACGATGCCTTTGATTATCGCCATGCGTTAGATGTAGCGCTAGGTGGGTGTTTATTTCCTGTAATTTTTGATGCGGATATAGGGCACGTTCAACCTAACTTAAATTTGGTAAATGGTGCTACCTGTACGCTAGTTGCTGATATAAACGAAGGTATAGTAGATCGCGCATCGTTAAATATTCAACTTTCGTAGTTTTTATCGCATTTAGTTTTGAAAAACAAATAAGTACAGGCGTATAATGTGCCTGCAGTAAGTGCTAATGCTTACTGTAAATTCTCAGGGCGGGGTGAAATTCCCCACCGGCGGTATGTTTAATGTTACTTGTAACTCAAACGAGCCCGCGAGCGCTTTATTTAACTTATTTTTACAGTTAAGTAAAGGTCAAGCAGATCTGGTGAGATGCCAGAGCCGACGGTTAGAGTCCGGATGAAAGAGAATATGGCTTATTATACTAAAACCAATTTTATTAAAGACATGACCGTTGTATCGCGTTAAGTGAGCTATTTTCTTTGCGCTATAATTAGTCACTAATTTAATGTTATTGGTATAACAGTGTGCGCTGCATTTTGCTGCGTGCTTTTTGTTATTCTATTTAAGCTATTTTGGTAGTGATCACTTTAAATTTAAGTGATGTATTACTGATCCTTTCACAGTCCTGAATCTATTATTTTTATTTGGAATATAATGATGATTCAGTCTCTACTTACTCAATTCGGCGAAAGCCAAATCCGCGTACAAAGCGCAATTACTGCACTACAGCAAGGGCAAGGCGTACTTGTTGTTGATGACGAAAACCGTGAAAATGAAGGCGACTTTGTATTTTCAGCTGAGCATTTAACGACTTCTCAAATGGCCGAAATGATCCGCGAAGGCAGCGGCATTGTTTGCTTATGCATGGGGGAGGAGCGTATTAAACAGCTCGACTTACCGCAAATGGTTACCCACAACACGAGTCAAAATAACACAGCTTATACAGTCACTATTGAAGCTAAGCATGGCGTTACAACAGGCGTGTCTGCTGCTGATAGAGTAACGACTATAAAAGCGGCGACAGCCGATAACGCTAAACCAAGTAATTTATCGCGCCCAGGGCATGTATTTGGTTTAAAAGCACAAACGGGCGGCGTATTAGTGCGTCGCGGTCATACCGAAGCATCCGTTGATTTAATGCAACTTGCCGGCTTAAAACCATTTGGCGTAATTTGCGAGCTAACAAATCCTGATGGCTCAATGGCGCGCTTACCTGAGGTGAGTGATTATGCTAATAAACATAATATGACCGTGGTTTCTATTGAAGATTTAGTGCAATACATTCAGGCTGCACAGCGCAAAGTAAGTTAAACTGCTTTAAAGCAAAAAAACCACTTATTTAAATAAGTGGTTTTTTAATATTGTTATCATTTAAGTTTATAACGTATTACTTATAAAACCTGAATAACTTGCTCTTTTGCTAAGCGAGATTTAGGTAATTTAGCATTATAATCTTCAGCGCTATCATGATAGCCAAGTACTAATGCGACGTCGCATACGTAACCATCAAGTTCTTTTTCAAAGACTTCGCCAATCAGCTCGGCATCTACGCCTTCCATTGGGGTTGAATCAATGCCTAAACGTGCAGCGGCATGCATAGTGTTACCCAGCGCAATGTAAGTTTGTGCTTTAGTCCACTCTTCATTAACGCCTTGCTCATCAGTATTCATATCAACAAATGCATAAGCACCAAAAGCTTGTTCGCGATTTTCTGCTTTAGTACGACCATTTTTAATATCTGCATCAATAACTTGTGCGTAATCATCGCGGGTATATTTAGGGTTGTGAGCAAATAATATTATATGCGACGCTGTTTTAATATGTGGCTGGTTAAACGCAAATTTATTAGCAAATGTACTGTGCATACGCTCTTTGGCTTCATCTGATTCAATTACGATGAATTTCCAAGGTTGCGAGTTAATTGATGATGGAGATAAGCGCATAGCTTCGTAAATAACTGCTAAATCGTCTTGAGATACACGTTTCGTTGCATCGTAACGTTTTGCTGTGTAACGCTTTTCTAAGTCATTAATAATAGGGTGAGTCATTGGTTTCTCCAAAATAAATAAGATTAGCTGTACAAAGTATTCGTCATTTACTTTATGTATAAATAATACAGCTTGCTTTGCATTAAATAAATCGCATAATCATTGAATCATTATCAAATATAAATAGATAATATGAATATAGAAGATTTAAAACTTATTTTAAAAGTCGCTGAGTTTAGAAGCATTACGCTTGCAGCTGCTAAATTAGATATGCGTACAGCCACAGCAAGCGCTGCTATTAAGCGTGTTGAGTCTGCGCTTGGTAGTGAACTATTTGTTCGTACAACACGTCATTTAAGGTTATCGGCTGCTGGGGAGCGCTACATACCACAATGTGAGCAGGCTTTAGCAGTACTTGAACTTGCAAAGCAAAACCTTAAAGGTGAACATGACGAAATCGAAGGGGAGTTACGTGTTGCACTTTCATCTGATTTGGGGCGCAATTTAGTGATCCCATGGATTGATGAGCTCATGGATAGTTATCCTAAGTTAAGCCTACGAACACATATAAGTGATAGTAATATCGACTTTTATCGTGACTCAGTTGATATAGCACTTCGTTATGGCTCGCCTAATGATGCAAGTGTTTATGGTTTTAAAATTTGTAACGTACCACGCTTATTATGTGCAACTGACGAATACCTCTTACAAAACGGGACTCCCGTGCATCCTGATGATCTAGCGTCGCATCAAGGTTTGTTTTATCAGTTGCAGGATATTATAAATAATACGTGGGAATTCAGTGATGGTGAGTCAAAATATAAAGTTAAAATGGGTGGCAGGCGCGCCTCAAACGACGGCGATTTAGTAAGGCGCTGGTGCGTTGCGGGTAAGGGCTTAGCTGTAAAGTCGGCACTTGATATAGCCGACGATTTGCTTAACGACAGGGTGGTTACCGTAATGCCAAATTATCAACATGTTAATGGTGAACTTTGGCTTATTTGCCCAAGTAGGCAGTCAATAACCCCTGCGGTGCGTTTACTACGTGATGCATGCAGAGCAAAATCCCAAGCAATTTTGCAGCAGTTGGTAAATAAAGGAATTATTGATAAAAGCGTACTGAGCTAATTAAGGAAGAGTTATGCAAGTTGATGATATTAGGGTTTTTATTCCCTGTAAAAGCTATGAGCAATCTCAGCGCTTTTATAAAGCGCTTGGATTTAAGATTGAAGATGCCTCAAATGATTTATGTGTGTGTACCTTTGGCGAATGTACGTTCTTTTTACAGCGTTATTATAATAAAACGTTTGCTGAAAACTTAATGCTGCAACTTTGTGTGTTAAATATAGATGAAGCATACGAACTCATTAGTAACCTAAACGGTTTTGACATCCGCTTTGAGGGTATAAAGCAAGAACCTTGGGGTAGCGTTATTTACTTATGGGGACCATCGGGTGAGCTTTGGCACGTAACTGAATTAAATTAAAAATAAAAAGGAATAAATATGAAATTTAATAAATATATAATCATTTTGATGGCGGCCTTACTTGCTTCTTGTAGCTCGTTTATGAGTAACAATACAGGTAAAAATACACAATCTAGTAGCTTAATGGATTTTTTATATCCTGATCAACAAAGCCGTGCTACCTATAAACCTGAAATACCTGTTTTAAAACTCCCTGTTACCGTCGGAATTGCATTTGTACCGTCTAAAAACTGGCAGCCAGACGGGTTAGAGACCCAAAACCAAGTCGAATTACTCGAAAAAGTAAAAAAGTCATTTCTTCAATATGATTACATTGACCGCATTGAAGTTATACCAAGCACCTATTTAAAGGGTGGTGAAGGTTTTGCAACACTCGAGCAAGTAGGGCGACTTTACGATGTAGATGTAATGGCACTGGTTTCATATGATCAAATTACGCAATCTTATGAAAATAATGCAGCCTTACTTTATTGGACAATAGTGGGTATGTACGTTATTCCAGGTAATGAAAATACAATTCAAACCTTTGTGGATACAGCTGTTTTTGATATTAAAAGCAGAAAAATGCTATTTAGAGCACCAGGTATAAGTAAACTTGAAAAAAGAACAACAGCAATAGGTATTGATGAAACGTTATCTGAAAAGTCGGCAGAGGGCTTTAATCTAGCGGTTAGTGATATGAGTACTAATTTAGATGCAGAACTAGCAAGGTTTAAAACACGTGTTAAAGAAGAAAAAATTGCAAAAGTCGAAAATAAAGATGGCTCTAGTAGCGGTGGCTCTTTGAGTATTTATTTACTCGTTTTGTTGTCGTTATTAGTTATGCGTAGCAAAAAAATTTAAAGTTGATAAAAAACTAAGTATTTTTAATAATGCCACCGGCTTAGAGCTGGTGGCATTTATCGTATTCGTTAACTTAGCTTTTTATTAAAAAACTCAACGGTACGTTGCCATGCAAGCTCGGCATTGTCCTTATCATATCGACCTGTAGAGTCATTATGAAATCCATGATTTGCCCCTTTATACATATGCATAGTGTATTCAACATTATTAGCTTTTAAATCTTGTTCGTACTGTGGCCACGACGCGTTTACACGTTTATCCAGCTCGCCTAATTGAATCATTAACGGTGCTTTAATATTTTTACGTAAACTTTCACTGGCGGGAGTGCCGTAAAAAGGCACGCCAGCGCTGATTAAATTACTATCTACTGCCGCTAAATAATTAACAATGTAGCCACCAAAACAAAAACCGACAGCGCCTAACTTACCGTTACTGTTAGCATGCGATTTTAAAAAGTGCGCTGCGGCAACAAAATCGTTTTGAATTTTAGCGCGATCCATGGTTTTTTGCATAGCGCGTCCTTCATCATCATTACCAGGGTAACCACCTAGAGGAAATAGCGCATCGGGTGCAAATGCAATAAAGCCTACTTTAGCTAAGCGTCTTGCTACATCCTTTACGTATGGGTTTAATCCACGGTTTTCGTGTACCACGAGTACAACAGGAAGCTTACCCTCTACATTTTTAGGGGTTGCTAAGTAACCTTTGCCTTTACCGTGTCCGTCTGGCGAATCGAATTCTTCGTACGTTGCCGTTATATCGTCATCGTTAAACGACACTTGTTCAGCCAGTGCGTAATTAGGTAATAATGCCGATGTAAGTACAGCCATCGAAAAGCCAAGTGCAGCAAGGCCACCGAGTTTTTTCATAAAAGTACGTCGATCCATTAAACCGTGGGCGTACTCGTCATACCAATCAAAGGCTTCTTGAGGAATGTGATCAGAGGGAGATGTATTCATGGCTGTTCCTTAATTTTATTATGTCTATTTATTATTTAAATACCATAACGTATTAGAGATAAAAAACGAGCAATATTTCTATCAATTATTAGGACTGGTAATTAATCCTGCGTGTTAAAAAATAAGTAATGTTAGCAAATAGGTGAATATCATTTTTAAGCTAAAAATAAAAAGCTCGACATAATATGCCGAGCTTTTTTGGTTGGGATGTTACTTAATTTAGCTGTGAGTAGGCGCTGGTTGGGCATCTACTAGTGGTGGCTTGCCACGCATTTTACGTACTAATCGTTTAGCATCTTCTAGTGCAACATACTGGCACGGTATAAGTATCAGTGTAATTACTGTGGCAAATAACACACCAAAAGCAAGTGATACAGCCATTGGGATAACAATTTTAGCTTGTAAACTCGTTTCAAAAATAATTGGCATTACACCAATAAAGGTAGTGATTGAGGTAAGTAATATCGCTCTAAAGCGACGAGCACCGGCTTGCATTACAGCATCCTTAATCGCAACACCTTCAGCGCGTGCTTTGTTTACAAAATCAACCATAACGAGGGAATCATTTACGACCACACCCGCTACAGCAATAATGCCAAACATCGATAAGCTACTCATGGTCATACCTAAAATCATATGCCCAAACATCGCGCCCACTACACCAAACGGAATAACCGACATTATAATAAGTGGCTGCGAGTAAGAGCGAAGCGGAATGGCTAACAAGGCAAATATAATCATCATTGATATACCAAAATCACGAAGCTGCTCTGAAGCGCTATCCATCTCTTCTTGAATGCGCCCAGCTACATCACTTGTAACGCCAGGGTAGCTCTTAAGTAATGTTGGTAAGTATTCATCACGAATTTCCTCAGCTATCGCAAATGGTTCGGCTTTGTCGGTATTTACCGCAGCCCATACGTTTACAGTGCGTTTAGAGTTTTCTCGGCGAATACGGTTTACACCGTCAACCAGCTTAACTTCGGCTACTTCACTTAGCGGTACTTCAGCGCCTGTAGGCGTAATAATACGCACACTTGCTATGTCACTTATTGAGTTACGTTCGTCTTCTGGATAGCGGATCATGACTTTAATTTCTTCGCCTTCACGCAATATTCGCTGCGCTTCTAAGCCGTAGTAACTAAAGCTAACTTGCGACGCTACATCAGCAAGCGTTAAACCCATGCTGTAAGCGAGTGGTTTTAAATCAAGTTGCACTTCGTCGGTAGCGCTTTGCATTGAATCGTTTACGTCGCCAACGCCTTCCATTGTTTGTAATTTGGCTTTTAATTTACCAGCCACTTCTTTTAGCTCGTCAGCATTTTTGCCTTCAAGTTTAAAGCTAACGTCGCCATCATCTCGACCGCCATTCATTATACTGTCTTGAATGGTCATGGTTTTAATGCCGGGTAGAGCGGGCATTTGCTCACGCCATAATGCACTTAGGGCAAAGGTGTCGATAGGGCGTAAATCAGGCTCTACCAAAATGGCCATAATATTTGCTTCAGTTCGTCCGCGAAGGCTTACCGATAAATCGCGGATCATCGGTTTACCGTATTGCTCTTGTAGTTGCTGATCGACCTGTAACAACACGCTTTCTATTTTACGTGCGGTTTCAAGCGTTGCTTGCTCAGATGAGGCAAGGTTCATTTCTATATCAATACGCGGAAAGTCGTGCGGTATTTTAGGGTTTGGTACAAACTTAACTAAACCACCTGCAAACATACCTGCGCTTACAATAAGCAAACACATAAAGCCGACAATCACTGTATAGCGATAATGAATACAGCGGCCAACAAAAGGAAGGTAGTAGTTATTCACAAAGCTTTTTAAGCTGCTATCAATCACCATACGTAAGCGGTGTAATAGGTTTTTAGGATTTGGTTTACGTGGGTTCATTGCTGCAATATGCGCAGGTAAAATAAGTTTTGATTCAATGAGTGAAAAAATCAAACATAAAATAATCACGCCACCAATGGCCTTAGAAAAAGCAGCGCCAGGGCCGGTTGCGAGTGTTTGAGGTAAAAATGCCGCAATAGTCGTTAGTACACCAAAGGTTGCTGGCATCGCAACGCGTTTTACACCGCGTACAACGTTATCAAGTGTGTGACCGTATTTTTCTATTTCGGCACTGGCTGACTCGCCCACAACTATGGCGTCATCAACAACAATCCCGAGCACAAGTATAAAGGCAAAAAGAGAGGCTAGGTTAATTGTTACATCTAAAAAGCCAATAGGCATAAACAAAAAGGCGCCCAGAAAAGACACCGGTAAACCCATCATTACCCAAAATGCTAAGCGTAGCGGTAAAAATAGTGCCAGCACTAACATTACTAACAAGCCACCCCAAATCATGTTATCGACCATCATATCGAGTCGACCTTCAAGGTAGTAAGTTAAATCAACAATAGGAGAGAGCTTAACACCTGCTGGTAAAAGCGGCTCTTTAGTTGCCATGTAGCTTTTAAGTACTTTTGCTACATCGGTAATGTCTTGATCTTTTGATGCGTTTACTTCAAACGAGAGTGAATTCTTACCATTGTATTTTGAATATTGTAGACCTTCTTCAAAGCCATCATTAATAGTTGCAACATCGCCTAAATAAATTTGTGCGCCATCAGCAAGGGTAATAAGTGGCAGTTTTTCAAACTCAAAACCACGGTAGGCTTGTTTTTCAACACGCATCGAAATATAACCATTTTCAGAGCGTATTTGTCCCGCCGACATATTTGCCGAAAAGTTTTGCACCGCGCCTGCAATATCTCTAAATGTTAAGCCATATTCGCGCAGTTTATCGGGGCTGACTTCTATACCAATTTCATATTCTAAGCCGCCGTTAAAATTAACAAGGTTAACGTGAGGCAGTGCTTGTAGTTCGTCTTTTATATCGTTGCCAAGCTCTTTTAACTGGTAGTTACTCATGTCGCCGTAAAGCGCGAGTATCATTACCTCTTGCTCAAACTTATCGCGGCGCACAACAGGGCGCTCCATCCCCGCAGGAAAGGTGTTTATTGAATCAACTTGTACTTTAATTTCATCAAGTACTTCTTGTGGATTGTATTGCTCTTCTATTTCAATCCACGCTTGTGAAAAACCACGGTTAGAGTACGTAATTAGGCGTTTAATGCCTTCAATACCTTCGAGGTTTTCCTCAACTTTTATGGTTATGCCTTCTTCAACCTCTTGCGGGGCTGCACCTGGGTAAACTGCTTGTACGCTTATCCAGTTGCTTTCAAACTGTGGGAACATTTGTTTGCGAATGGTCATCGCCATTAAAATACCGCCTACTAATATAAATATCATTAGTAGGTTGGCAGCAACGGGATTTCGGGCAAACCATGCTATTAACCCTGTTTCACGAGTGTTCATGATTATTCCTCTTTCAGCGCAAGTTGAGTTACATCAGTTTTATCAGGCGCAATATCTTCAATTTTTACTGCCATACCTTCAGTTGGGTATTCAAGCGCTGAGGTAACAATTTGCTCGCCATTGTTTAACCCTTGGCTGGCTATAATCATGCCGTTTTGTTCGCGTATAATATTGAGGGTTTTAAACGACAATGTTAAATCGTCATTTAAAATTACAATTTTATTATCTTTAACTAAGTGGTGGGCAACAATAATTGCGTTATCAAGCGGGCGACCTTCAATGGTAGCGTTAATGTACGAACCAAAACGAAGAGGGCGTGTTTTGTCGCCATAAGGTGTTGCAAGTTGTGCAACCAAGTAGCTCATACGGCTTGTTTGATCAACCACACCTTCGGTGCGAATTACTTTGGCTTGCCACATTGTTTGCCTACCCGCGTATTCTGCGTTAAATGTAACATTTGAGCCTACGCCGCCATTTTTTAAATATTGCAGTTCTTGATCGGCAACCGGTAAACGTACCTCTGCAACTGAGGTTGCACTTAGTGCGCCAAAACTATTACCTGGGTTTACTACTGAACCCAAGCTAATTGTGCGCTCATTAATAATGGCATCATAAGGGGCTTTAATATAAGTACGCTCAAGATTGCGGCTAGCACGTTTAACACTTGCTTGAGCAGAGCGATAACGCGCTAATTTTTCGGCCAGCTGTGGTTTTCGTAAATAAAGTTCTGATGCGATAGCGTCGCTTGAGTCTGACTTAATGCGCTCCCACTCAGCTTGAGCGACATGTGCTTGCGCGCGTTCTATTTCAAGTGCTGAGCTTGCTTGTGCTAAACCCGCTTGCGCTTCAATAAAGTCTGCTTCGTAATCATTTGCATCAATTCGTGCTAAAATATCGCCTTGCTTTACAAACGCGCCTTCTACAAATTGATCTGATACCGAAATAACTTGCCCGCTAACTTGTGCTATTAGCTCTGTACGATATTTTGGTTTAACAATGCCGTACGATTTAACATCGAGCGTTATAGAATCTAAAAGTACGCGTTGTGTTGCTACTAAAGGACGTAAATCTTGCTCTGGCTTTTCTTCGGGTGGTTTTTTCATTGCCATAAAGGCGAAAGCTAAAGCAATACCGCCTGCTAAAACAGCGATTGGGAGTATTATTTGTTTTGTAGTAGCCACAAGGCATTCCTTCATAATTGGTGGTGACAGAGCAATAATACGCAATAAAGTGTTTACAAGCTGTTTTAAGATGTAACAAAGCATTACATGTGTGTGTTACAACTCACTATGTGACTAATTAAGTTCCTAAAAAGAAATTAAAGTAAGTGTTTTTTATACAGAGGAAATTATGAAAACCGAATCGATGAATTGCAGGCTAGGCTGCGGCGCATGTTGTATTGCGCCAAGTATTAGTTCGCCTATTCCAGGTATGCCAAATGGTAAAAAAGCCGGAGAGCGTTGTATTCAGCTGGACGAACGTAATTTATGTAAGTTATTTGGTGATGAAAGTCGACCAAAAGTATGTAGCGATTTTAGTGCCACGTTTGATGTGTGCGGGTCTACAAATGCACAAGCTCTAGCGCTTATTACAGAGCTCGAAGAGCTCACTTAATCCTCATTTTTAATACACATCTATTTACAATATATTATTAATAAAAATCTCCACAAGGTTATTAAAAGCAGTCGTTAATATATTTTATGGCGAAATATTAGACATATTTAACTTTGTCGCTAATATAGGTAACTGTAAGATACTTTTTATAAATTTCATTTATAGGTGATTTCATTCAATCTTAATTTTTAAAAGGAAAGAAAAATGAAAAATTTACTTACAGCATTTACATTAGGTGTGACTTTATTAGGTTGTTCAAACTTACCCATTAAAACCGATATTAAAGAAGACCACTTTAGACTCGAAAACTTTAAAAGAGAGCAGGGAGTAGATCTAGAATATGTCCACTTGATGTGCTTTAAAAAAAGACCTACACAATGGGCTGAACCAAAGCAGTATATCAGTGGTGAGCATGATTTATGGGTAAAGGCGAGTGTTTCAAACCCTGATGTTTTAAATAGTCAAAAAGAAGCTTTTGTTAATTTTAACGTTAATTTAGATTCTAATAAAAGCTACATGCTAAATAGAAAAAGGGAAGGGGATAAAATATCAATCTGGATACAAGAAGTTGAAACCGGTACGGTTGTTTCGCAGGTTCTTACAGATGAGCTTAGTCGCCCTTTACAAATTGATAATGAGCTAAGAAAGAGACAATGTCGTTCTGGTTCAATATAAGCTGAGTAATCAAAGTTCTTAATATTTAGCATGTCGTTTATTCTTTGCTAAATATTTATTCAAAGACCTGTTTTAAATAAACAGGCCTTTGAATGTGATAGCTCATTTCTACCAGTTATACGTTGCGCTTAACGTATATTGCTCACCGCGCCCTGGTGTACCTGGTATTTCTTCAAACGACTCATCCCATAAGTTATCTGCCGCTAAGGTGATAAATAAATTACTCAACTGTGGCGGAGTTATTTTAAGCGTTAGCTGGGTAAATAACGCGTTGTCATTGCCGTTTCTAAGTGCATTTTTGTGTTGTGTACGCCATTCGTTATCTATTCTAAATTCTAAAATATCAGTTGGGTTGTACACAGCGCCAAGTGTTAAACGGTGATCAGGAAAGTTTAATGCGTAAAAGCTGGCATCAATATCGGCTGCGCCGTAGTTTTCTGATTTATGTAAATATGTGTAGCTTGCTATAAGTTTTGCTGTATCAAAGTGCTTAGTCGCTAAAAATTCAACCCCTGCAGTATCAATATCTACTGGGTTTGCAAAGCGCGCTGAGGTTGAATCAAAATTAAAGGTCCAATCGGTTAAGTTATTATCTTTTCGATAAAAAATAGCCGAGTTTAACTGCCAGCTTTGTTCTTCAAGTAATAAACCTAGCTCCAAGTTTGATGTGGTTTCGCGCTCAAGGTTGTAGTTACTTCTAAATAACCCGCCTGAATCACTGCCGCCAATGGCTGTGTAGCCTGCAACTTGACTCGCTTGCGCGTATGATAAGTAAAGGGTTTGTGCTGTGCCGTCACTATTTTGGGTGTTTAAGGTTATGTCACCAATAGCTGATACTTCAGCATCATCACGATTTGTATCGTCATAGGCTGCGCCTAAACGAAAGGTAAGCTGTTGGTTTTTTAGCGCTATTGTGTATTGGGGCAATATACTCAGCTTGTAATACTTTCGTGAGGTAAAGTTGTTTTCAAGTGTGGTTGATTCAATCGAGTCATCAATAAACTGTGTAGAGTAATTTATTGCCAGTGCATCGCTTTGTGCATGGCGACCCGAAAGTCCAAGCGATTTAACTTCACTTTTATGAAAAGCTTCAAATGCACTAGGATTTTCGCGCGAGTAAATATAGTGATCGTCATGGGTACGATAATAAGCCGATACTTCAAAATTGCTGTTATCAGCGTAGCTTTGCTTATGATTAAGCATCCAAAGGCGGGTTTCTAAATCTTCAGTTTCGTTAACGCCAAAAGGGGTGTACAAGTTAGGCCAGCCAAAAAACTTATCTTGCGAGCCATAAAATAAATCGGTTTGGCTGTGCTCGCTTGCTAATTGCACGCGAGCTGAGGCGCGCGAGAAGTCATGATCGCCATTATCAATGGTGCCATCACTTTGCGAATGAGAATACTCACCTTCAAAGCCCAGAGTATAGTTAGCTAAGCTATCAAGTTGTGTGTTTTTAGCAGCGTGAATACTTTGCAGATTAAAGTCGTTTGTACCAGTACCAAGGGATACACTACCGCCGGTAATAATCGGTTTCCAACCAAACGAAACTGTACCTACAGAGCTATTCATACCGTAAAGTGCGTTATCGGCACCAGTTAAAACATCTGGGCCGGTTAGCATTTGCGGTGCAATGGGTATTTCAGCAAAATAATGGCCAGATTGCGGGTCAAGCAGGGTAGCGCTTCCTACCCTAAAACCGGTGTTTTCGAAAATACCGCCGCGTATAGTTACATCAGCCTGCGCCTCAGCCATATTACGCGATTGTAAATCAACACGGGGGTCATATTCTAAATTAGAAATAGGCGAGTCGAATGTGCCTACTGGCAACTTATTTGCAGTGGGTGAGGCCTCAACCGTTATTTTCTCGATTGCCGACTCATCAGATAGCGTATTAGCATTGGCAAATGCAGTAACGCTGCATAATATTGCAGGTATTATAATGTGTGGTGTGCGATTCATGTGTTTCTCGTCATTTTTTATTTGTAGCTGCGGTTACAATTAATTTCAAAGCTTATATTTGAGCATGATAAAATAACTAGATGTAACAGCAGTCATTTTGTGCGCGATTGTACATTAATTTGTTAATAACTGCATTTGATAACCATTTACGTAATACCGACTTTATTAAAAACATGATCATCCTATCGCATTAAATAGCGCACTCACTGCGTTAAAAGTTATTTATATAGAACAACTATATGTCATAATTTTCGCCTTGTTATTGCGCTATTTTCTTGGCGCTATAATAGAACATTATTTTAATGCAATCGGTATAATTACTTATTAGGTAACATTTATAATGGATACGACACAACAAAATACTATTTACTTTGCTGGTGGCTGCCTGTGGGGCGTACAAGAGTTTTTAAAGCACTTACCAGGCGTAATAAGTACTGAAGCAGGTCGCGCTAATGGTACAAGCAAAACCACTGACGGCGAATACGATGGTTATGCCGAATGCGTAAAGGTCATTTTTGATTTAAAAGTCGTTAGCCTAAATAAGCTGTATGATTACTTTTTTGAAATTATTGACCCATACAGTATTAATAAACAAGGGGATGACGTAGGCCCTAAATACCGCACTGCCATTTATAGCAAAAACCAAAGCCATTTAGATGCAGCAAGCAATTATATAAACAAGCGCAGTGATGCCGATAAAATTGTGGTAGGGGTAGAGCTGCTAACTAACTACGTGCCAAGCGATCATGAGCATCAAGACCGACTAACTAATCACCCTGATGATTACTGCCATATACCGCTTGAGTTACTGCATAAGTATAAATCGTAAATTTAACACGGTGTTTTTTTGTAGACGTGCAGCTTGCTGACGTGACGAGCGCAGCTCGTAATTTAAGATGGAATATAGCGCTATAAAGTAATTAGAAGCTATCGCTTCTCGCGCAAGCAAGCATAGCGCCTACAGGTAAAGTTTAATCCGGTATTTTGTTAGACGTGCAGCTTGCTGACGTGATGAGCGCAGCTCATAATTATTTAAACCTGAAGTCCCAAAAATACATACCCACAAAAAAGCTCACGTACTGTGAGCTTTTTTAAAACTTACTTATAGCTAATTTTAACTTACTGCTGCTTTTGCGGCGGGAAGTTACTTAATATTTCGCTCACTGTTTTATTAATTGATGCTTCACGTTGTTCTGGCGATTGGTTTTTCTTTAATCGGCCTTCTTTTGCGCCGCGCCATACTAGCTGGTTAGATTCACGGTCTACAATATCAATAATCAGTGTGCCCACTTCGTATTCACGCGCGGTTGTGTCACGTTGAAAACCAGTACCCCAATAACCCCAATGCGGGCGGTAGTTTACATTAAATGTATCTACTTCAAGCTCTTTATCTACCGATGCATGATAGTTAACAAGTACATCAGCATTAGCTGCATCAACTAAGCTCATACCTAGTGTTTGGCTCAGTTCTGCGTTAACGGCAGTGCGAACACGTTTTTCCATTAGGCCATTAATTTGGTAATTATTTGTGTCTTTAGTTAGGCTGGCGTTTTCTACCCAAGCAAATGTTTTAAAATTACTAAAGTTGGCTGATTTATCGTAATCCCAATCAGGGGTTTGTGTACAGGCTGTAAGTAGTGCTAGCGCTGCAACAATAAGTATATTTTTCATTACGTTTGCTCCAATAAAATGCATTAATTTAAAATAACACACATAGTTTAAATGTGTATTATTTAAACGTCCTATATTTTAGTTTAGTTGGTTTGCCTTAACGGCCAATTAATTGTGTTCAACTTCAATCCAATCTTTTTCATCTACCCAGTTTTGTGCACCGTCTTTTACCGAGCGAATCGGCACAATGTAGTCACAACTTATTTGCGGCTTAACTGAGGCAAATATAGGAACAAAACCAAAGCTTAGTGCGGTTTCTATAATTGCTTTTTGATTTTGTGGGTCAATGTCGGCCGCTTCATCTATGTAAATAGGTATACGGTATAGGTTTTGTTCTTGATCGCTTAATAAGTAACGTATAAACAACATGCCACACAATAACTTAATCGTAATACGTGTGCCGTTTGAACCCGCCGAATCTATTTTTTCAAAGTGTTCGGTTTCACCTGCGCGGTTAACTACTTCAAATCGAATATCAAATAAATCGGTAAGTGTTAAGCCCGCTTTATCTGAGGCGAGTTTAATTAAGTGATCTTTTGCTTCGTTTACCGCACTTTCGCTGTAAGGTTCTTGGCTAAGTAAATCAAGCGTGTCGCCTTGCTCAAACTGATGCGACGTGCTGATGATAGTATCAATACTATCAACCAGCATTTTGCGCGGTATGACGTTAATTTTAAACGCTTGCAGGTTTGAAATACGGTGCTGGCTTATGCCTTTATTAAAGCTATTCATTTCGCGGCGAAGTCGGTCTAAATCTTCTCGCAAGCCTTTTATAGTTGCGGCCACTTCGGTAAGCGCAACGCGTGCTTGGCGCTTAACAGCATCGCGTTCGTTATCAATATTATGAAAGGCGCTTATTAGCTTTTGGTATTTAGTGTATTCGTCATTTTCGTTGTCGAATTTAGTAATACCCGCGTTATATACATGCAAATAGGTATTACGTACGTTTATGTCAAAATTACGCAGCTCTTGGCAGTCTTTATTAAAGTGATGAACAAGGTCGCTTAAGTTATCAAAGTCGACCGTAATATCAATCATATACGGGGTTACTTTACCGCTGTATAAATCAAGCGTGTGGTCAATTCGCTCGCTCTTAACTTGGCGTAAGCGCTCAGTTTGGCGATTAATTTGCTCTTGTTTCGATTTAATTAACGAGCGGCGATCGGCAATTGAGCCACTATTTTTTTGAATATCTTGCAGGTAGTCGTCAACTTGTTCGCGCTCAGCTAATAACTGCTCTTTTAGCATGGCTTGCGCTTCAACCGATTGCTGCATTACATCAAACTGCTCTAAGCGTTTTAGGGCGCTCTCTGCACTCATAAGCTCATCGTATAACGCGTCTTTTTCTTTTTGCTTGTCGGCAACGTTTGCTGCAACATCGCGCTGTTGCTTAAACTCTTTAAGTGAATGCTCAAGTGCACTGAGCTGAGCGGTTAATTGCTCTTTGTTTTCGCCGCTTTGCATTTGCACAGGCGAGAGCTTTTTAAGCTTAATGCTCGCACCTGGCAGAGTTAGTACACCGCCTTTAACGTTTTCGCTAAGTAGCGATAAAAATTCACCAAACGCATCTTCGTCATCAATGGTTATATCGCCATTAGTGGTGGTTGCAAACGAGAGAATATCTGGGTTTAAAATCCGCGATATTTCTTCTACTTCTTTTAACGAGAGGTCTTCGCGCATGCGGGTAAACAAATTAAATTCAAGATTTTTAAGTTGCAGCTTTAAGCTCTTAATTTGTTTTTGTGTTTCGCTAATGCGGTAGTCAAGTGTGTGTAGGCTTTGCCCTTGTGCGCTGGTTATAGAGTGCGAAAGCGACTCGTAATCTTGCTTTAACTGAGTCAGGCTGGTTTTAAGCGTGGCTTTATTTACCAGTTCAAACTCGCTTTTAAGCGCATCGTAATCTAAAAACCACTGCTCAATTTGTGTTTGTCTGCGCTCTATGTCGCGCGATTGCTGTACGTATAGGCTTTGCTTTTGCTCAAACTCATGTTTTTCGTGCTCTATATCTTCAAGCGCTATACCCAGCTCATTAAGTTGCGATTCTTGATAGGTATCAAAATCAATTAATGCTTGGTCAATTTTAGGTGCGTACGCCGCTAATTTACCTTTAAGCACGGTTTGGTTTTCAAGCATTGATTCAAGCGCTGCTATTGGCTCTTGCATTGACTCAAGGGCTTTTAATTCGCGTTTTGAGCGATTTACTTTATCAAACGAGCGACGCCATACTTCATAAAAGTCGACCTTAGAATTCGACATATGGCGTTCAAACACGCGTAGCATAAAGCGTTTTACGTCGCTTGCGCCCAATTTATGTAAGTTAAGAATACGTCTAAATATTTCTTTATAAATAGAAGAGTCTTGAACATTATTTAGCGGGATCATTTTTAGGTTAATGTCGCCGTCAAAAGGCGTTGCGCCGCCAGTCAACAGCGCGTTTAACTCTTGTGCTTTAAGCTCAATAGGGTTGTAGTTAAGCGATTTTAAATGGTTGAACAGCTTGGTAAATTTAATAATAGTTTTACCTTGCGTATACTGCTCTAAATCAAGCTTACCTTGATAACAAAAGTACTGATGCGCGTAACCGGCAATTTTACCAAGTCCTGCAACTCCAATTACTACCGAGCCATGAGGCAAGTTAGCTTCTAGTAAAATGTAGGACTGATCGGATGAAAAATAAAACTTACGGGTTTCATCTAAATCGTGTCCGTCCCATTCTGTTAAGCGCAAATCGTTAATAAGCGGAAACTGCAGGGCGTTAATAACCGAGCTTTTACCGGTGTTATTGGGCGCGCAAATAGAGCTGCTTTTATCAAGCGGGATCACACATTTTGCATAGCCTGCGGTGTTAAGTAGGGCGAGTTTGCTTAGTCCGTATAGATTTTTCATTCCTCGCCCTCTGTAATGTAGGTTTCTTCGTTTACTTCCATGAGTGCATCTATGTAGCGGTGAATTGGCGCTTGTAGCATAAAGCCGCCTTCTACTTCACGGGCTAAACCTAAGCGCACCATGCGCAGGTAAACGTCTTTACGCAAATCCGATCCCGAAAATATCTCAAGCTGATCAAACAAATGTTTGTTAATTTGCACCAGCGTTTGCATAAGCTCTAAATCGTTTACGTCGTCAAACAATGCGCGCATTGGGTCTTTACCCGTATTGGCGTAGTGCTCAATTAAAATGTAAATGGTGAGCGCGATAGCGCGAGATATTTTGCCCATATTTGGCGTACTTTCGTCGCTACCAAAATAATAAAAGCCACGGCTATCGTGTTTTAAATCGTTACCTAAAGCGGTAAATAGGGCGGTGTAGTCTTCTATGTGTTGGTCAAGCTCTTGCCACATTACGTTGTCTTGCTCGCAAATGTGATAACCCGCTACTAATTTTTTATTAATGGCTTGTAGATGAGTTAGCTCGTCTAAGTTTATGTGTGTCATGGTTTATTTACCTGCCTTTGAATCTGGCTGAGGCTCTGAATTAAATGGATATAAAGAAAAGTGCTGACCGGCAATTTTTACGCGGGCTTTTTCATCGCTTTGAATTATTTTAATATCGCTGTCGCTGACTAATTTTTGATACAAAAATAGCATTTCGTCGGCATCGAGATCTGGATAGCTTTCATCTAAAAATTGCAGCAAGGGCTGCGGCTTTTTGCGTTTTTTATTAAAGCGCTTAGCAAAGCTGGTTTTAACATCGTTGTAGTCAGGAATATTAGGCGTAACAAATGCAGGCACGTCTTGCTGGTCAGGCAATTGGTATTCTTCGTGTTCAAATTCAACCAAGCTTGCCATGTAAGCCACAATATGGCGTTGCTGACCAAGTGAATATCGCTGCGCGTCGCTTACAAAATGTGGCTGCACAGCACTTAGCATATTGTCTACGCCATTTTTACGTACAAGCCCAAGTACTTTGGCTGCTTGGCGAGTAATTAAGTTATTACGACGTAACTCTTCGCGTAGCGGCATAAGCATATCGGCACTTTTACGTAAGCTTTCTCGGCCCATTAAATGCATTTCGAGTATACGGGTACGTAATTGCTCCAGCATACGTTTGTCGTTATACGCTTTACCTGAGCGCTCAATGTGCAGTATTTGCTTACTTATTTGCTCTTCAATGAGGATAAAACACGCATGAAATTCACCACGAATATCAACCATTTCAAGCATTGGCTCTATGTATTCGTCAAAGGCTTCTATTACCGCTTTATAACGCTTTTGCAGCGATTGCACTGCATTATTTGATTTGGCTTGTTCAACAATGTTTAAAATAGCGTTTTCGTTGTGCGTATAAAGCTTCATTATTTTACGCACCCGATCATCCATAATGCGGCTGTAGCGGCGTAAGTCGTCAAAGTCTTCTATTTCGCCAGCGTTATCTAGGCGGTTACCTAAACGAGCCAGGTCCTCTACTAATACGCTAATTTCTTGTGCTAAACCTAAATGCTCTTCTTGCAGTAAAAAAGTAGCAAAATCGGCAATGGCACGATTTATTTCAAGTTGAGAGGATTTAGCCAGTGGAATTAAAATATCTTGGTTTAACAAACGATTTGTTTCTTTATAAATGCGTTCGTTTGACCACGTAGGCTGCTTTTGCTTAATCGCGTTTTGTACGTCTTTTAGGCTAAAGTCAGCCATTTTAAAACGTTTAAATAATAGCTCTAATACACCCCAATGTTCGGTTATGGTGTTTAGCAGCTTTTTAGCTGGGATCATAAGGGGTTACAACATCCTAGTATTTTATTATTGAGTTCTTTTAGAAGACTCATTATTACGTATTTTTAATTAACCTTGTCTGTATATAGTATTCGTTTTTAAGACCATTTAATAATAGTTTTTGCATAGAGGCAGTGCTAAAATTCGCGCCGAAAATAGGCACATGAAATGGAATGTTATTTGTGTGTTCTTTAAAACTATATCAAAGGTTGTTTAACTACCATGGTTTCCTCGATTATTCTAACCCTGATAGCGATTGCATTTTTACTGATCGTTATAGAAGATATAATCCATGTAAATAAAGCTAAAACCACGCTGTTTTTTGGTACGCTTTGCTGGATTCTTCTTTTTATATACCCTCTACACGGGCAAAGCCCCGATACGATTCAACATCTTTTAAATGAAAATATTTTAGAAATTGCCTCGCTATGGCTATTTTTAATGGCTGCAATGACCTTTGTAGCGTATTTAAATTCAAAGGGGTTTATAGAAAATATTGTGCACCGTGTTATGCCAAAAAGTATTAGCGAAAAAAAGCTCATGTTTTTGGTGGGTGGTTTTGCATTTTTGTTTTCGTCGATTTCAGATAACGTAACAGCGACGCTTATATCGCTTGCGGTTGTTATGTCGTTAAAACTTGGACCTAAAAAACTCATTAAATACGCCACGCTTATTGTGTTTGGAGTTAACTCAGGTGGGGTATCGCTAATAACAGGTGACGTAACCACACTAATGATATTTTTAGATGGCAAAGTAACCATTGCTCATTTATTACTACTTATAGCGCCAGCACTTGCAAGCGTTATGCTGCTTGCCGCGTTACTGTCTATAGGTATGAAAGGGCGTGTTGAGTTTGCTAGTGCAGGTAAAACCCGCATTGAAAAAACCGACATAACCATTGCTGTTATATTTTTATCTACCGTAGTGAGCACACTTACGCTGAGTGTAATTTACAGCGTACCGCCTCTATTAACCTTTTTGTTTGGCTTATCAGTGATGTTTTTAGTGGCGCAATTTTTAATGCGTAAAAAAGACATAAACAAAGACATAATCGATTTTGTTCGCGATATAGAATACGACACATTATTGTTTTTTGTAGGCGTACTTTTACTTGTAGGTGCACTTAAAGAAATTGGTATGTTGAGTAAATTTACCGATCTATACACGGTAATGGCACCAGAATACGCAAACTACTTAATGGGCATATTATCAGCTGGGGTCGATAACGTACCGCTTACCGCTGCATTATTAAAAGCCAATATAGTAATGAGCCAACAACATTGGTTGTCGTTTACGTATGCAACGGGTGTGGGCGGTTCAATGCTTATTATTGGTTCGGCTGCGGGCATTATTGCCATGAGTAAAGTTAAAGCGCTTACCTTTATGAGCTACTTGCGTTTATCGCTGCATTTATTAATTTGTTACACGGTTGGATATGCGGGCTCGTATTACATGGGCAGTTTTATTTAACTCATAAATTATTAAATGCTTGACAGCTAGACGTCTAAACGATAACTTTCAAAGCCCCGCTACTTAGTGGGGTTTTGTTTTATTAGCCACTGGTTAATAAAGCATTCAGAAGAGGTGCGATACTTAGGTACTTAATGTTAGGCGACGAAAGCCGATGATCATTAAGGAGGGAAGTACTCGCCGAGGAAAATAATGGTACGTCGTCATTGTTTTTCGGTTTATGGGGCTGAATCCTCAAAACTGTCACCAATATAGGTGGAGAGCTTCTGGCAGTGGACTTATCTTCAAGCATTCCTTTGCCAAGTTCTTCTTGTTTTATTGCGGTTTGGATACCGCGAAAGGAGACTAAATGACTACCCAATCAGTGCCACAAACAGTATCAGGCGCAAAATCAGATTACATCGTTGCCAAATTTGGCGGAACCAGTGTTGCAAATTTTGAAGCGATGAGTCGCTGTAGCGAAATTATTGTTGCAGATAAAAGCGTACGTATTGTTGCCGTGAGCGCCAGTGCCGGCGTAACTAATCACTTAGTTGCACTGTGTAAATCAAGCATTACTCCTAGTGAGCGCCAAGAACACATAAACGGCGTGCTTGCTATTCAACAAACTATTTTAGATGAATTATCGCTAGATGCCGATTTAGCGGTTGGCTTTAACGAAACCCTAAAAGCATTTCAAACATTGGCTCAAGAGCCACTAACAACCGATCAGCAACACGACGAGCTACTTAGCTTTGGTGAGCGTTTATCGTCGTATTTGTTTGCACAGGTACTTCGTTTACAGGGTTTAAATGCCGATCGCTTTGATGTGCGCAAGGTACTTAAAACCGACAGCCAATTTGGTAAAGCAACGCCCAATGTTGCAGCCACAGCGCAAGCTGCTAAAGAGCATTTAATTCCGTTATTAGACGCTCAAGTAATTGTAACTCAGGGATTTATTGGTAGTGACGAATACGGTCACACCACAACGCTAGGACGTGGTGGTTCTGACTATAGCGCTGCATTACTAGCTGAAGCGATTAACGCTAAAAGTGTGCATATTTGGACCGACGTAGTGGGCATTTTTAGCACCGACCCGCGTTTGTGCGCAAAAGCGACGCCTATTGCACGCTTAAGTTTTGACGAAGCCGCTGAAATGGCAACCTTTGGTGCAAAAGTATTGCACCCAGCGACTATTTTACCAGCAAGCCGTAGCCACATTAACGTGTTTGTAGGTTCTAGCCGAGAGCCTGAGCGTGGCGGTACGTGGATTGAGCGCGAAAAATCGCAGCAACCAGGTATACGCGCAGTAACGCAACGTAAAAACCAAATATTGCTTACGCTTAAAAGCCCAGAAATGCTACTAGCAAGCGGCTTTTTAGCACGCGTATTTACACTATTAAGTGAATACAATATATCGGTAGATTTGGTAACTACATCAGAAATCAGCGTGGCTATAACGCTTGATAACGCGCAAAACGCCTCGCGCCCAGAGCTTGATCAAGAATGCCTAGATAAGCTTGCAGAGTTTTGCCATGTTTCGGTAGAAAACAACCTAACATTGGTGGCACTTATTGGCTCTGAGATTCAATTACGCCAACACGAAATGAACTTAATGAGTGTACTAAAAGACTTTAACATTCGATTAATTTGTCACGGTGCTAGTAAGCACAACCTGTGCTTTTTAGTAGAGCAAACTGAGTCAGATAACGTAGTACAGTCTATTCATAGCCGTTTATTAGAAAACGATTTTGCTGCGTAAATAACGGTTATTCAGGAAAATTAACTAGTAAGGTTGCTTAACAAAATTAATTAATAAAGTCATTTAATAAAAAGCATCGCCAGTCGGTGCTTTTTTTATGCACCACACTCACATCAAAACAAACATTACTGTCACTGCT
The DNA here is from genome assembly GCF_014163835.1 of Pseudoalteromonas sp. SR43-5. Lineage (NCBI taxonomy): Bacteria > Pseudomonadati > Pseudomonadota > Gammaproteobacteria > Alteromonadales > Pseudoalteromonadaceae > Pseudoalteromonas > Pseudoalteromonas sp. SR43-5. The sequence goes on along the minus strand of NZ_JACJEA010000014.1, from coordinate 42,285 downwards.
ATCAGCTACAGTAACGCGATTACTGCAAGCACTCAGCTTTGCACTATGTAATTCGTCAAACACATTGGGGCTAAGTAACTTTGCAATAGGGCGGCTGGTGGCTTTAGCAAGAGACTCTTTTAGTGTCCAAATTCTAAAAAACGTATCTGCTTGGGCTTGGGTATTAGTAGGCTTGGTGATAAGTGTAATTTCATCATTATGATAAAAATGCTTAGCTAGCTTTTCAAATGGGCGCTTTAGGCTTACTTTTTCAATATCAAAACCAAACTCACTTTTATCAAAATTTAGCGCGACCCCAACTAAACCATGTGAGTGCGAAATACAGGTATTAATAACATCACCACTTACATGTACTTGCAGCTTTGAGCTTGCCTCGTCAAATTCTGTACTCATTTTATTAAGGGCTACGTGCGCATGTTGCGGCTGCGCTACTTTAATAAGGTGTTTTAACAATAACCGCGTCGCTAAATACTCTTGCTTAGCTTGTGGGCTTTTACGGCGGTTTATAATGTTTAACTCAAACGGGCTTAAGCAATCGGGAAAATTAAAGTCTCTAAGCTCAAGTGTTTTAGCATTAAATAATAAAATACTGTTACTCGCTAAAGACAAATTTGCCAATTGAGTTGAAGTAATACTCAAGGCGTTTTTAAAATAGTGTTCAGTCATAAAAGCCCTAAAGCAAAAGAAGTCGCTGATATTGTGAGCGGTTAACGCCACTAATAAAGGCTGGGTACAATTTTATTACTCAGCTGGCATGAAATATGGTTTAATTCACAATAATCAAAATAATAACAGATTTGTAGATGTATGGCACAAGTGCGTGATGGGTTTCAAAGCCGACTTGGTTTTGTTTTAGCCGCTGCTGGCGCAGCAGTGGGTTTGGGTAATATTTGGGGTTTTCCTACGCAAGCGGCCAACCATGGCGGCGGTGCTTTTTTACTGGTTTATTTTATTGTTATATTTTTACTTGCGCTACCTGCGCTGTATACCGAACTTTATTTAGGTCACAAAGCACAAGCTAACCCGGTAAAAGCATTGGGCGATGCATGGCAAAACACTAGCCGTAAAGTAGGTGCAGCAGCCGGTTACATAGGCCTTGCGGGCGCAGTTGTTATGCTAAGTTTTTATTCAATAGTGGCAGGGTGGATGCTCTCGTACGCTATTGAACCCATAACAACCTTTTTAGGTTTCACAGGCGCAAGCGAATTTTTACATAGCGACTCAGTGCTGCGTAATTTTGTATTTACGCCGCTTATGCTTATTTTAACTGCCAGTATTATTTTAAAAGGGGTTAAATCGGGAATCGAAACTTGGTCGCGCCGTTTGATGCCACTTCTGCTTGTGCTGCTTGTTGGTTTAATTGCCTACATTGCAACACTCGATGGCGCAAGCGAAGGCTTTGCCGCGTATTTAATCCCTGATTTTAGCCAAATACTCGACCCTAATTTAATTATTGCCGCAATGGGGCAAGCGTTCTTTTCGCTCTCGTTAGGTGTAGGCTGTATGATGATTTACGGATCGTATTTACAGCCAGATGCTAATTTACCAAAGCTCACAGCCGGTGTTGCCTTACTCGATACCAGCGTTGCTTTTTTAGCAGGGTTACTTATTATTCCTGCTATTTATGTGGCGCAGCATAACGGTGTAGAGGTATTTAGTGGTGGTAAACTGATTGGCGAAGGGCAACTTATTTTTGCTATTTTACCTGAGCTATTTAGCACCATGGGCGAAATTGGCTTATTAGTTGGTTTATTGTTTTTTGTACTAATGTCTATCGCATCGGTTACGTCAACTATATCGACGACTGAAATTCCGGTAGCGTTTTTAGTCGAAAACCACAACGTTAGCCGCACCAAAGCAACCTGGGCCGTTAGCGCCGTTGTACTTGTGTGTGCAAGCGCAATTATACTAAATTTTGATTGGTTATTTGGCTTAGTTATTATGCTATTTACTCAATACCAATTACCGCTTATGGGTTTATTTTACTTTATTACAGTAGGGTGGATGTGGCAGCGTGGTAATAAATTACATCAAGCAACAACTGGCGTACATTACTGGTTTGCTCAGTATATTCGATTTGTTTGCCCAATATTAATGACCTTAGTATTTGCAAACGTTGCCTTTGGTTAATTTTATCTAAGCCCTAAAATAAATTAATAAAGCGAAGTGAGTTTAAAACGCACTTCGCTTTTTTTGTGCCTGTTATTTAGGTATAGCCAAGAACTTTATAAAACCTCATTAGTCAGAGGCCTACCTTCACTTACTTCAAACGCGTTAAGCAGGGTTGTGTTTGCTATTTCGGTGAGTGCTTCTTGTGTAAAAAAGCCCTGATGCCCCGTTACTAATACATTTTTAAAGCTCACTAAGCGCGAAAATATATCGTCTTGGTTTATTTCGTCACTGTGGTTTTTAAAAAACAGCTCCGATTCTTGCTCGTAAACGTCGAGCCCTAAATACCCTAATTTTTTAGTTTTAAGTGCATTAATGCACGCTTTGCTGTTAAGCAGTGCCCCGCGAGAGGTGTTAATAAGCATAACGCCGGTTTTCATTTTACTAAATGCCTCATCATCTATTAGATGATGAGTTTGTTCCGTTAATGGGCAATGCAAAGAAATCACATCGCTTTGGCTAAGCAAGGTGTCTATATCGGTAATTGTATAATTGCCAGGTTGCGCGTATGGGTCGCACACTAATACTTTAGCGCCAAAGCCATTTAAAATGTTACACAGCGCAAGGCCAATTTTACCGCAACCTACAATACCCACAGTTTTATTGTGCAAGTTAAAACCAAGCAATCCGTTTAAATCAAAATTGTCTTCGCGTACGCGGTTATACGCTTTATGGGTTTTACGGCTAAGTGTTAGCATAAGTGCAATACAATGCTCGGCTACTGCTTCTGGGCTGTAAGCCGGTACGCGTAATACTTTAATTTTATGTGCTTTTGCTGCAGGTAAATCAACATTATTAAATCCTGCACAACGCAGTAAAATAGTATTTATGTCTTGGCTTGCCAATTGTTCAATAACCGTGTCGTTTACGGTGTCGTTTACAAATACACATATGGCATCAAACCCGCTTGCTAAAATAGCCGTTTGTTCGCTCAGGGATTGCTCAAAATACGTTATTTTTATATCACGATGATCGCGTGTACTTTGTTCAAAAAAAGGCAGTTCGTACTTTTGAGTACTAAAAAAAGCAATGTTCATGGTAATAGCCTCGACGCTTAATAAGTATCAATACAATAAACTACTTTATAAACCTGTGCTTTAGTAACACGCATTTTATTGATTTAAATTAAGCCTTAGCTGGCGTAAATAAAGGTATTTTTGATGCTACCTTTTTACCACCTCTTGCAGCGCTTAACTTTGCAGCTTGCAGTAAGTTGCTTTCTATTACTTGTTTAAGTGTTTCGGGCTTAGTACGCGGTGCATAGCGTGCAACAAGTTGCCCTTGTGAGTTAATTAAAAACTTAGTGAAATTCCACTTAATTGCACGATTTTGCGAAATACCCCGCGTATGCGACTTTAAATAATTAAACAACGGATGTGTTTCTGGCCCGTTTACCATTACCTTACCAAATACCTCAAACGAGATATTAAATTGATCTTGGTAAAAGTCTTTTATGGCTAAATTATCAAGCGGCTCATTTTGGCCAAACTGGTTACACGGAAACGCTAGTACAGTAAAACCATTGCTTTTGTATTGCTGGTAGAGCTTTTCGAGTGCGTTTAATTGCACCGAAAAATTACACTTACTCGCTGTATTAACAATAAGGACGGTTTTGCCCTGTAACTGGCTAAGAGGAAAATTTTCGCTGTTATAAAGTGGTGCATTAAATTGATAAATACTGTCCATAGGTTACCTACTTACCTTTCCCGTTAAGGAAATTTTATAAAGACTTTCATTCGCTTTTTTATCGACCGGTTGACATAATCGAGGTCTAGTTTCTAAGTTATCAGTTAAATAGGTCATTTTTATGTCAATGAAAGTCGCATTTATAGGTTTAGGCGTAATGGGTTACCCAATGGCGGGGCATTTAGCCAATAAAGGGCATAGTGTATGTGTATTTAATCGTACGCAATCAAAGGCGCAAAGTTGGGCTGAACAATACAAAGGAAGCGTTGCACACACCCCACGCGAAGCTGCTCAAGGCGCTGATATTGTATTTATGTGTGTTGGGAATGATGACGATTTACGCTCAGTAGTGTATGGCGACGACGGCGTGTTAGCGGGCATGTTACCGCACACTGTTTTGGTTGATCACACCACAACTTCTGCCGAAGTAGCACGTGAAGTGGCTGCAAAAGCGGCTCTGCAAAATATCGACTTTATAGATGCGCCTGTATCGGGCGGACAAGCTGGCGCCGAAAACGGCGTATTAACGGTTATGGCGGGTGGTAGTGAAGCCGTATTTGCTAAAGTGCAGCCAGTTATGGCGGCGTTTAGTCGTTTTAGCCAATTACTAGGCGGCGTTGGCTCGGGACAACTTTGTAAAATGGTTAATCAAATTTGTATTGCTGGTGTAGTGCAAGGTTTAGCCGAAGGCTTACATTTTGCCAAGCAAGCTGGGCTTGATGGTGAAAAAGTTATAGAAACCATTTCTAAAGGTGCAGCCGGTTCATGGCAAATGGAAAACCGCTACAAAACAATGTGGGCGGGTGAATATGAGTTTGGTTTTGCCGTAGATTGGATGCGTAAAGATTTAGGCATTGCACTCGATGAAGCTAAAAACAACGGCGCTACTTTACCAATGACCGCAACGGTCGATCAATACTACGCCGATGTACAAGCGCTCGGCGGTGGCAGATACGACACCTCAAGTTTACTAGCACGCATTGAAGCACTGCATAAAAAGTAACGCTGTAGACGCGAAGCTTGCTTGCGTGGCGGGCAAAGCCCGTAAGATTTATTCACAATGAGGTTATGAGGCGCTGCGCTTTTAGAGGCAGTGATAGATAAAAAAGATTGTTGGTCTTTATGTTTTCTCATTTACTCCTCATTCGCTTCTCTTTGTGAAATAGTATTTTATTTAAGTAATTAAAAGCTGTGCTTTTCACGTGAGCAAGCTCTACGTTTACCCCAAAGTGTAGATATGAGTTTTACTTGTAGACGCGAAGCTTGCTTGCGTGACGGGCAAAGCCCGTAAAGTAATTTATTCACAAAGAGGTTATGAGGCGCTGCGCTTTTAGAGGAAGTAATAGATCTAAAAAGTTATTGTTTTTATGTCTTCTCATTTACTCCTCATTCGCTTCTCTTTGTGAAATAGATTTTGCTTTGTTTTAAGTGGTACAGATATTTATAAACAAAAACGCGACGCTTTATTGTTAAAGCGTCGCGTTTTTAATGCGTTATACAAACAAAATTACATGCTTTGTGCGTAGTTATACAACGCCTTTAAAATTGTAAGGTTTTTTTCGCTGTCGTCATGTTCATGCGCTAGGTTTTCAAGGGTGATCATAAAATCTTGCGCGTTAATCGATGGTTGATCCTCCCCGTGCATTAACTTGTTTTGGCAATACTGGCGCCATTGATCAAGTTCTTGCTGGTTTAGCGTTTCAGGCCAGTTACGAGCGCGGTATCTAAACAACAATGTATTAAACTTTTTATCTTCAAAGTCTAACTTCAACCCAGCTAACTCATCTGGTTTAGCATCGCGAATAATCGCAAACTTAGCTTTATCGGCATGGCTTGTAAAACCATCGTAAAGTAGGTAGTCAACGTTAGTAGTTGCGCTGTAATCGCCTTGCTCGTTAAACACTTCGGTTACTTTATCGCGAAGGTCGGTATTGGCTTTTAAAATAGCTAAGTTAGCTAAGCACTGCTCGCGGTCAATCCCAAGGCGGGCGGCGTTTTCAGGCAATAATGTTTTAGCTGGGGCTAAAATAGGGCACTTGTTTAAATGCACCAGTTTTAAGCCAACAGGTAATTCACCCTCGGCTAAATCAACACGTTTGGTGTATAAGCGTTTGCGTAACTCTTCTACGTTTAAATCAATGAGTACTTGCGGGTTTTGAGTTAAATCAAAACAAATAACCGCGTTTTTATTTACCGGATGAAAGCTCATTGGTGCAACCCAGCTTGTACAGCCTTGTGTTGCAGGTATGCGCGACGAGGTATGCACCAGCGGCGTCATGTTAAATACATCAACTAATTCAGCAAGGGCTTTTTTATTACGCAAACCAAAAAAGAAGTTATACAGCTTTGGCTGTTTTTCTTTTATTAGCTTAGCCAATGCAATAGTGGCGGTTACGTCGCTTAGCGCATCGTGCGCTGCGGCGTGTTCAATACCATTAGCTACCGTTAAATGTTCTAGCTTAAAGCTTGGGCTGCCGTCTTCTTTTAACGGCCATTCAATGCCTTCAGGGCGCAGTGCGTAACAAGCGCGTACTAAATCAATAATATCCCAGCGGCTATTGTTATTTTTGTATTCACGCTCGTATGGGTCGTAAAAGTTACGGTAAAAGCTATAACGGCTTACTTCGTCATCAAACCGAATACTGTTATAACCAGCAACACAAGTGTTTGGCACGCTAAATTCGGCATGAATTTTTGCTATAAACTCAGCTTCAACTAAGCCTTTTTTCATCGCTACTTGTGGCGTAATACCTGTAATTAAACACGCCTCAGGGTGAGGCAAGTAATCCGCTTGCGGCTTACAATATTCAATAAGTGGCTCGCCAATAATATTTAAATCAAGATCGGTACGAACACCCGCAAACTGGCTCGGCTTATCCTTTTGAGGGCTCGCCCCCCAAGTCTCGTAGTCGTGCCAATAGATTGTTGCTTGATTTTGCTCTTGATATGCCATGCTGAAAACCCTGAGTAGTTAACTTAAAAACGCCTAAATACGCGCCAAGTTACTAAAATAATGAATTATTTAGATTATGGCATATGGGCGAGGGAGTTTATAGGTTTGGGTGAGAAATGATATTCACGGAACTTTGGAATAATACGTCAAGCTTGAGTTTTGTTCCCATATTGCATTTAGTTACCAAAATGACACTATTTAAGCAGGAGTATTAAAATCATTTTAAAGGAATAAATTTAGCATGCCTTCTAATACAAAAGAGTACGTAACCGTTCAATAGTTAGAGCAAGACCTTCTCACCGTGACTGGTAATCCCTCAATTGCTAAAAACCAAGCTACTCAATATGCTATTTACTATCGAGGCGAAATTATTGATTCAGCACGTTATAAAAAAGGGCTTATAAGTAAAGATGACTTAATACTTAGTAGGCATGTACGGTGGGAGCATAATAAGCGGCACAGTATTAAACTAAGTAGAAATATGATTGCAGCAGGTAGGGAAAGAGGTGAAAATATGGCGGCTCACCATATAGTCGCTTGGGGCGATCCCCGAGCTTCAAAGGCTAGGCTTAGACTCGCAGGCTTTGGAATCGATATTGACCATGAAGCAAATGGAGTATTTCTTCCTAGATTTGCTAAACATACTCCAATGGATGCAATGCCTAAGGCTGAAGCACATACAAAAACCCACACAAGCGAATATTTCTTAAACGTAGAAGCTTTACTTACCGATACTATAGCTGAAGGTTTAGGGCGCACAGGTGTAATAGAGTTACTTAGAGATATTGGCGACGAATTACAAAGCGGTGATTTCCCACTACATGAAGAATTATCAAATATGATACCAAGGTAATTAAATGAAAGAATTTAATAAAGTTTATGCTGTTAGCGTTGATGCTGGTGAATATTTGCTGTTACAAGAAACAATGTTCGAGCAGTCAATACAGTTAACAAGCAACGATATTTATACTTTTAACGGCAACTCAAAAGGTGATGACTGGCGTGTTGTAGATGTTGATTGGTTAATAGTCGAAGGTGAAACTCCTACTAATAAACCCGATGTAGCAGGCTGGGGAGCAATGGCTTTCGTAATTCCAGCACCTTTAAAAGGTATGTTTGAGCCAACACTTAGAGAGTGCTGTGAATTTTTACCACTAAATCTTAATGGTGAAGAATGGTTCGCGTTAAATATTCTAGAGCAACAAGACGCAATTAACCAAGAGCACACAGAGTTGAACATGAAGAATGGTCGTGTAAATAGAATCAGGCGCTTTAAAAAACTCGCTTTAAGCAAGAATGCTATAAAACACGGTGGGTTGTTTAAAGTGAAAGGAGCTGGAATATTTACCTTTTGTACGGATGAAGAAGGGGGCTTATATGACTTGGTTAAAAGCCATAATTTAAAAGGCCTAAAATTTACAGAAGTTAATGTAATATAAATACGTTATCCCAAAACTAGCGGGCTGTTATGATTGCTGATTAGTTTACTTCTTAAGTAAACTAATCCATTAACCTATTTGGTCCATGTCATTAAAGGTACTTGTATGGTTTTCAGCATCACTGATAACCCAACTAAAAATAAGGTTCTTAAACTTTTGTAAATTAGTAATTTGGCATTAGACTAAAGTTTATAAGTTAATTTTCTTCACTTATTAGGTTTGTTTTAATCGTTTGTCGATTTTGTGTTAATTCTCTAAAGTTCAGTTGTCGGCAACAAGCACGGCTTAACCAACAGGACTACGACCATGAAACTTACTCTTATCAAAACTATCGCTCTTAGCTCACTACTTACATGTTCAGCTGCTGCAATGGCTGAGCAAAGTGATTACAAATTAATGGTTATTGAAACTGCAACAGCGCCACAGCCACTTGAGCAATCATTTAATAGCTGTGCACTGAATGTTAAGTCAAAAAATTACGCTGAGGCTGAAGCAATTTGCACTAAAGCAATTGCGCTTTTAAAAGACGCAGATGGCCCTAAATTTAAAGTGCGCCAACTTACGTCATTCGCATTAAGCAACCGTGGTGTTGCACGTTTAAAAGCGAACAACGACACTGCTGGCCTTGCTGATTTATACGAAGCAAACCAAATGTCTACAAGTACAATGGTATCGCACAACTTAACTCGCGCTAAAGAAGAGCTTTCTTTATAAGCACTTTATAAACGCTTTTATAAAGTGCTTACCAAAAGCATGTTATAAAATAGCGAGAGTAAAAAAACCCATGTTAGGTTAATTCCTAACATGGGTTTTTTTGTTTTATTTAACGCGTGAGTTAATACTTTAAATACGTTAACAGAGTAGGGTGTGTATTTATAATTAATATTTTGGGTATGCTTGTTTAGGCTACACGAATATAATGCGAGATAACCGTATAAAAATAATAACCCTTCTGCTTTGCTTATTTTGAGCAAGGCATCATTAAATAAATATTGAGATTTAAACCATGGCACCAGGAACCAGCCTAAGCGTACTTGAAATAAGTGCGATATTTTTATCAATTACCGCGTTACTCACCTATGTAAACCATCGCTTTATTGGCCTGCCAACAACCATTGGCGTTATGGTTATTTCGATGCTTTTATCTATCGGCGCTATATTTTTGGGCTTTTTAGGGTTTGATGATCTTATAGATTACGAAGTGAGCTTGCTCGATCAGTTAGATTTTACTGAAGTTTTGCTCGATGGCATGCTCTCAATGCTGCTTTTTGCTGGGGCGCTGCACGTAAATGTTAGCGACTTAAGGCGCTATAAATTGCCAATAGGTATTTTGGCCTGTGTTGGTACGTTGCTATCTACGGTTATTATTGCTGGGGCGCTTTATTTAGTACTACCTTTGCTTGGTTTTGATTTAGCGTTTATTTGGTGTTTACTATTTGGTGCATTAATTTCGCCAACCGATCCGATTGCGGTAATGGGAATTTTACAATCTGCGGGGGCGCCTAAAAGTATTGAAACCGTGATTGCGGGTGAATCGTTGTTTAACGATGGTATTGGCGTGGTTATTTTTGTGCTTTTATTGGGTGTTTTATCAAGTGGTGATATTCCTACAACTTATTATGTAGCGCACACGCTGGCGGTAGAAGCCGGTGGGGGTATTGTTTTTGGTTTGGTATTAGGTGGTATTTTATATTACTTACTTAAAAGTATTGATAGTTACCAAGAAGAAGTACTCCTTACTTTAGCGGGCGTTATTGGTGGTTATGCACTTGCAAGCCATTGGCATTTGTCGGGCCCACTTGCAATGGTAATGATGGGGTTAATGGTGGGTAATCATGGTCGTAGTATGGCTATGAGCGATAAAACACGCCACTACGTTGATTTATTTTGGGAACTGATTGACGAAATTTTAAATGCCATTTTATTTGTACTCATAGGGCTTGAGGTCGTCATGATTGCATTTTCGAGTAATTTGTTTATTGCTGGTGGCTTAACAATTTTAATAGCGTTAATGGCACGTTTAATTGTTGTGGGTATAACAACCACTACATTTAATAAGCAATTAGAGTTGCCATCTGGCGCGTGGAAAGTTTTAACCTGGGGTGGCTTGCGCGGTGGTATTTCGGTGGCACTGGTATTGCAATTACCTGATGGGAACGAGCGCGATATTTTGTTGGCTCTCACTTATGCGGTTGTGGTGTTTTCTATTTTAATTCAGGGTTTGAGTATTGGTAAAGTAGCCAAAACTATCCGTTAAATATAATTTTTTAAAAAGCGTGTGAAATAGCTGTATTTCATACGCTTTTTATTTTTCTTATAAAAAAAAGGGCAATTAAAACGTAAAGCTGAGCTGCACACCGCTGTAAATATGTTCTTGTGCTTCCCAGTAGTCGCCATCTATTTGGCGTGCTCGGGTAAATACTTCTATTTTAAATGGCTTAAAGTGATAACCCGCTCCTATACCTGCGTAACCGTCTATGTCGTTGTTCGATTTTTCTATTTGGTAGGTGTTATCGCCTCTATCGTTTTTAAAGGCGAGTTCGAACAGATCTAAGCCAAGCTCGGCGTATATAAAAAAGTCATTAAAATAACCAAGCTTCATGCCATTGTCCCACGTTATAAATTCTTCTTGCTCGCCTTGTTTATTATCGATTACTGCCGCGCCAATTGCGCTTGTAAAAACAACACCAAAGTTACTGTAATTTTGTTTGACCATCATTTCTACACCTGCAGATGTAATGCTGCTATCGCCATTAAATTCTGATTTTATAAACATACCGGTGTTAGGCATGTCATTACCGAGCAAAAGCCTTGCGTTAGCATTTTGGCTAAATGATAAAAGCGTGCTTAATAAAACAAAAAGAGGAAGTATGTGTTTCAAAAAAGTTAACCCATTAATGATGAAAAGTTACCAGAGCTGTAATTATAAATACATAACTTAGTATTGCATGTAATTAAATGTATAAATTTGTTTAATAGTTACTCAGCTATGCCAAAGTAAGGTGTTTAAAATAAAACCAACTAAAAAAAGGCATAAATAATTATATACATTTTAAAACGTAAAGTAGCGATTTTAGGAACGATTATTGGTTCGTAACTTATTTAAATATATAGAAAAAATTCAAGCGTATTAGACTAAGGTCTATAGGTTAATTTTCTTCACTTATTAGGTTTGTTTTAATCGTTTGTCGGGGTTGTGTTAATTCTCTAAAGTTCAGTTGTCGGCAACAAGTACGACTTAACTTACAGGAAATTAATCATGAAATTTACACTTATCAAAACTATCGCTCTTAGCTCACTATTAACATGTTCAGCTGCTGCAATGGCTGATCAAAGTGATTACAAATTAATGGTTATTGAAACTGCAACAGCGCCACAGCCACTTGAGCAATCATTTAATAGCTGCGCACTAAATGTTAAGTCAAAAAATTACGCTGAGGCTGAAGCAATTTGTACTAAAGCAATCGCACTTTTAAAAGACGCAGATGGCCCTAAATTTAAAGTACGCCAACTTACGTCATTCGCATTAAGCAACCGTGGTGTTGCACGCTTAAAAGCGCATAACGATACAGCTGCACTTGCTGATTTATACGAAGCATCAAAATTGTCTAACAGCTCAATGGTATCGCACAACTTAACTCGCGCTAAAGAAGAATTATCGTTATAAGGTTTTTTATAAAGTGCTTACTAAAGCATAATATAAAATAGCGAGAGTAAAAAAGCCGATATTGGGTTATACCCCAACATCGGCTTTTTTGTGTTTATTAACTTTGTATTGTGTTATACCAATTCGCAATAATACATAATCATTTTGCGGGGCTAAACGTGTCGCTACCTGCGTTAAAAAATTCTCATTTAGAACAACCAAATAGCGAATTTTTTGCCTAGCTATCAACACGTTTTTCCATCCTCAAAATAGATCACTTAATTAAGCGAATTGGTATTATTAAAAAATAAAAAAATGTATTTTGCTATTTATTGTTTAGTGATTTTCATGGTTTTTAACTAATTGTAATTACTAAATATTTTTACAAGTGTTAGACTAAAGTCTATAGGTTAGATTTATTCACTTATTAGGTTTGTTTTTATCGTTTGTGGTAATTGAGCTAACACTCTAAAGTTTAGTTGTCGGCAACAAGTACGACTTAATTAATTAGGAATATAATCATGAAATTTACACTTTTAAAAACCATCGCTCTTGGCTCATTATTAACTTGCTCAGCTGCTGCAATGGCTAATCAAGGTGATTATAAATTAATGGTTATTGAAGACTCTGTAACTGCAGCACCCGCATTTGAAAAGTCATTTAATAGCTGTGCTTTAAATGTTGAAGCAAGAAACTACGAAGAAGCAGAAGCTATTTGTACACAAGCAATTGCATTGCTTAAGCAAAGCCATGGTCCGCGTTTAAAAGTGCGTGAACTTACATCGTTTGCATTAAGTAACCGTGGTGTAGCACGTATTAAGGCTCAAAAAGACACTGCTGGTATTTCTGATTTATATGAAGCGGTTCAAATTTCTAAAAACTCACTTGTAACACATAACTTAACTCGCGCTAAAAAAGAGTTATCTTTATAAGAATGCTTGTATCAAGCGCTTATAATTTAGCGAGAGTATAAAAGCCCATATTAGGTAGCACCTAATATGGGCTTTTTTGTATGTTTGAATAACCGTAGTTACCTATAAACACACTTCTTTTAATAAAACAGTTTTACTGAATAATAGTGTTTTTAAAGGTGATTTTTAGAGTCTTACGTTACTAATTTATATTGGTAAGTACTTGTTACCTAAAACATAGATCTATGAATATAGAAACATAGGTAAAAATATAGTTTTTTAGCATGATTCAACTGTGCAGTAAAACGGGATTGTTTTATTTAAGCTGTTGTTTTTAATTGATAATAAAACCTAATGTCTTTGACTTTAGTCTGTTTTTATTTAAAAATCGAAGTAATATATATTTTATAGCATTGACGCCACGTGGATGCTAATCACTGTTTTGTGATGAATAGCTAGATATGACTTTTGTTTTATTTTTAGTCCCACCTCAATCTTACTAAAAATTAAACAGGGAATAGAGTAGTTATTAACTTGCGCAATAAAAATAAAAAGCGCAAATAAAGGGATTTAAAAATGCAATTTAAACTAAAAAAAATAGCTGCCTTGTTATTCGGGGTGGGTATTAGCCTTTCTGTATTTGCCGAAGATATAGAGCTATACGTAAACCATAATGTTGAAACCGACGAAAAACCACGTGTAATCATTGTTTTTGATACATCTGGAAGTATGAAAAACTTTTTACCCAACGGTATTAGAAAAGTAGATGCCGGCATCAGTGCAATGAGTCAGTTGGTTACTGATAATAGCTCTATCGATTTTGGTTTGATGCGTTTTAAAAATGATAATGGCGGCTATATTATGGCAGGTCTTGGATCTCCCCATTCTACAATTTTAAGCCAAATTCACAGTTTACCAGCGGCTGGTAGTACCCCAGTTACAGAAACCCTATGGGAAGCCTACTTGTATCTAACAGGTCAGAAAGTGTACTACGGACAAAACTCAAATGAGCGGGATTTTTCTGCTGAAACTGGTTCGCTATATTACGACAATAACTCTCGATACATATCACCATTTACCCAAGCAGTTGGTGCCGATGTACGTTGTGATAATTCAATCAATTTAATTTTGATGACTGACGGTGATCCTCAAAGTGATACTAACCGAAACGATGATATCAAATCATTATACAAATCTACTTTTGGCTCAAATCCTTCTAAAACAAGTAATAGTTACCTAGCCGCTTTAGCTCAGATAATACATGGTACAAGAGATGTTGAAGTTGACTTGTACGATACTACGCCAGAGGTTGCTGATACCGGACGCGTTTTTACTATCGGTTTTGGTAGTGGCATGAGTACAAATGGTAAAAAGTTATTAGAAAAAACCGCTTTATTGGGCGGCGGCGAGTACTTACATGCAGATACATCAACTGAACTTTCTGAAGCGCTTAATAATACAATATCGAAAATACGCGAAGTTAACGATAGTTTTTCATCACCTACGGTAGCAAGTAATAATGTTGACCAAACACGTAGCCGAGAGTCAATTTACTTTGCGATGTTTTACCCAGAAACAGGCGCACGTTGGAGCGGGAATTTAAAAAAGCTAAAAGTGTCAGGCGCAAATATAGTCGATTCAACTGATCAAATAGCCCTTGATGAAAATGGGTTAATTGATGAGAAGGCGCGAACATTTTGGCTGCCAACTAATAAGCCTGCAGATGGGAATTTAGTAGCCCAGGGTGGCGTAAATTTACTTTTATCAACTTTAGACCCTGATAGCCGTAAAATCTACATAGATAAAACGGGCAGTATTATTGATTTTACTTTTGATAAAGTACAAACCATTTTAAATTTAGCGACAGGTACAGTTACCGATCTTGCCCCTGATTTGATTCCTAATATCGGGCTAACTTTACAGGAGAGTGATATTAGCTGGGCACGAGGGGTTGATGTTGACAATGAAGATGGTGATAACTCATCAGTAGATCAGCGAATCAATATTTTTGGCGACCCTTTGCATTCAAAGCCGGTATCTATAGATTACGGCGATGGAAGTATTCACATACTTGTTGGTACTAATGCCGGCTTTTTACATATGTTTGAAGACAAAGGCGATACTGTTGAAGAAAAGTGGGCTTTTACACCTGCAGCCTTATTAAAAAACATTCCTGCTTTGCGTAGTAATCTTGCAAATACAAAAGTGTATGGCATGGATGGGCCTATAAGTGTGTTCTTTAATAATAAAGGCTCAAATAGCGAAGGGTTAAACGATGGTGTTATTAGAGCAAGTGATGGTGATGAAGTGTGGGCATTTGCAGGTATGCGCAGAGGCGGTCAAAATTACTACGCGCTTGATATAAGTGATCCTAACGAACCTAAAAAATTATGGAATAAGCCTATTGTTGGTGGCTCAGAAGAATTTAAATATTTAGCGCAAACATGGTCTAAGCCTCAAATTGCATACATTAAAGCCTTTGGTGAGGATCCATTGCTAATATTTGGCGCAGGCTACGATACAAACAAAGATAATGCGATTAGAACAACAGATGAAACCGGACTAGGTATCTACATTGTTAATGCTAAAACTGGCGAAAAGGTATGGGCGCTGACTCCAGATGAACATGGTTTTACCGGAGAGCACAGTATTGCAGCGGATGTAACTACGCTTGACTCAGATTACGACGGGTATATCGACCGAATTTATGCAACAGATACTGGCGGTAATATTTGGCGAGTAGATATTCCTAGTGAAGATGAAGGTGATATTACTCATTTTAAACTTGCAGAGCTTGGCAGTACATTAGCGTCGCAAGACAGACGTTTTTTTTACAAACCATTAGTTGCTAGAACGCTGTTTAGTAAAGTTACTAAAACCAATTATGGTGGTGAAATGATCACCACCCGTTTAGATACCCCGTACGACGCAATAGTTATAGGTAGCGGAAATCGTTCAAACCCACTTGCTACTAATGAGCAAGATCAGTTGTATATGATCCGTGATGAAAACACCCTAACAAAAATATTTACTGAATTTCCAGCCCCAATAGTGCCAGATGATTTAATGAAAATGAATGAAGACCCATTTGGTAACGCACTTGATGACGTTGATAAATTTGTTAATCTTGAAGTTAAGTTAGCCGAATTTAAAGGGTGGCGATACGAATTAGGGACGGGTGAAAAGTCTCTTGCTGCAGCAACAGTCGTTGGTGGGGTTGCGTACTTTACTTCCTTTACGCCTGCATCTTCATCATCAACGCAAAACCAATGTTCGTTAACGGGTGGCGGTGGTTCGCTTTATGCCTTTCATTTGCATTATGGAACGAAGGTTTATGACGATGTGAAATTTGCAACAAGTAATGATGTACCAGATACACCGAAACTATTTTTTGGGGAAGGCCCGTCGTGTGCAGATAATGATGCGGATGGTAAGTGCGATTGGGATGATGCAACGGATGTAACGCAAGTTAGTCAGTTTTATTTAATAGGCCCTGGGGTTAAAGGTTCTGATAAGCCGATAAAAGCTATTGAAATACTTGGGCCAAATTTAAATGTTGAAGGTGGAAAAGTTAAGCTAGTAAATGGCGCTGAACCAATTGGTTTTGGCTTTAAAACCCAACAAACATATATTTATAAACGCGAAGAAAACGATACTCAGGCACTTTAAAAAACACAATGCAATAAACATAAGCCACCTTAGTTAGATGGCTTTTCAATTTTAAGAGCAAATCAAAAATGCTAATGGTTTGCTTATATAATTGGTTTAGAGTTTTCGAAGGGCTCTAAACCAACCCATGTATAATACACATTCATTTACAAAATACTGCCTATCACTCAAGCCCTTTAGATTGGGTGCCTGTAGTCCATATTGGTTAATAATAGCTGGCATTTGTTATATTTAATTAACAAATGTAAGAGCTAAATATAACATGCTGTGTCACTATATAGGTACAGGGCATGTTAACTTGTTGCCATCCCCCCATAAAAATTCAATAAATTTCTGTTGTTTAAATTTATACCAACCTGCATAAATCTTTGAGTAATTTAACAAATTAAATTGCACTATAACGTCGTTAAAATTTTATTTAGAACAACTAGATACAAAAATTTTTGCCTCGTTCTAGCATAATTTTCTTAACGTTAACTAGATCCCATATATAAGCAGATTGGCATTACTTATTTTGTATTAAAGTAATTTATAACAATATGATTTTTAATAATAATTAAAGTGCAAAAAAGGAAGTCTTTGTATGTTTTTTAAAAAAAGTCAGTTAGCTATTTCATTAGCGTTTACGCTAGGCCTTGTTGGATGTGGTGGCGGTGATAAAGCGGCCGTTGTAGAGCCAGTTGTAGCTAAGCCAGATCCTATAAAAGTAGATCCCGTAGAAGTTAACACTATCTCTCTTACAGGAAAGGTTATTGATGGTTATGTATCTGGTGCAATAGTATGGCTGGATATTGATGGCGATGGTACTTTTGACGAGCAATCAGAACCTTCTGTAGTCTCTGAAGAATCGGGTAATTATAGTTTTAATTTTACAGAAGAGCAGGCGCTGTGTGTGCCGTATTCAACTATGTACGTTGATGTACCGGTTGGCGCAATTGACGAGGACTTAGGCGAGGTAACACAAGCGTATCAAATGTCATTTCCACCCTCAATTGAGGCTTTGACTGATGAAGATATTCGAAATATATCACCTTTAACAACCGTTATTTGGGAGCAGTTGAGCCTTCAATTACAAAAAAGTGGTAACAATAATTTAAGTTGTGATGCACTTAAAGAAAATACTGAGCTACTTGCAAACCTTCAAAGCGAAATAACAAATGTTATGCAAAACTTGGTTGCGCATTATAATTTGTCGACAGAGCAAATTTACTCAGATTTTATCGCTACTAACGACAGCGACGCTTACGACAGAGCACAAGCAATTGTTAAGGGACTAAAAGCGGCCTATAAATTCAAGCAAGAGCTAGATGCTCAGTATCCTGATGCAGAAGAAGTAAGAGCAGTGATTTATCAAGACACAGCAAAAGATGCAGAGTATGGGTTTGAAAATGCATGGTACCGCGACAAAGTTATTTTTGCAGGCGCTGAACTTATTTATGAGCAAGTAAAGCTTCAAAATACAGACGAACTCGACAAAATTGACGTTATTTTGTCTCGATTGGATTCAATAGATACGCCTTGGGGCGAAGAATCGTTAAATGGAAAATTAACAGTTAGAGACGATGTTTACATTAACGCCGATCGTACTTACCGATGCTCTAGCATTGAGAACGTTAGTTTTGAGCAAAGCAATGTGCTTTATGGCGTTACTAATACTAGCCCATCGGTTAACTTTCCAACAGCGGATGAATGCGTTAGTTCTAATTTAGATACACCGTTCGAGCGAGGTTTTAGCATTAGCTATACTGAGTCAGGATCGTTTTACCAAACTGACTTTGCCTTTAGAGAGGAAAATGCCGACTTTCAAACATTATCTGATTGGGTAAATGTTAAAGACAAAGCTGCTGATTTAGACACTCAAGATTTAGTTACCGTACTCGCTGCTATGCCTTATAAGTTTGATGACGAAACATCTATTGATGCTAGCTTTTGGCGTAAATACAAAACCACAGACAACGTACGTATTATAAAAACAATTGAAGGGCAATGGTTTAGAGAGACTCGCCGAGAAGATGGAACAACGCTGTATGAATGCGGTGAAAACGGTGTTGATTGGGTGCAATGCGAATAATGTAAAAACACCTTAATTAATATTGACTTAGTGCCAGTCAGTTAATAACTGACTGGCATTTTTTTGTTTGAAAAAGCTTACTTTTATGTGCGGTTATAACTGTATACCTGATGAACTTTATTTTTAATCTGTTTTTTACTCGGGTTTACTGTAAAATTACCGGGTTAACATTTGTTAAGTGATGCTTACAATTGTTATTGCTCGTTAAGTATTTAAACTAATTTAAGTAGAGCTTATGATTTTTTATATTATAGGGTTAAGTTTACTTGTTATTATTTTATGCGTTGCACTTTATGTAATTTACAGCAACGTACATAAAAGTCGGGTAAGAAAATCCAAGGAATACAACGTACTGTTTGATAAAGACACGATAGTTGATGAACTAATCACTCAACTAACAGAAAAAAATCAAACACAAGAAAACCAAGATAAAACAGCTAAAGGTAAAGAAGAAATCCTTGCAACATTTGTTGAGTTACATCGCTCTGGTAGCTTTTGCGCACATTTGAGTGAACAGGAAATTATTTACTTTGTTAAAAAGAAATTAAACATGGAGAGTAATAAAAATGGATAGCGAAAAAGCAGTCCCAGCAGTAAAAAGTGACTCATTTATGAGTCGATTTGGTCGTCGCAATGTAATTATAGTGTCATCAATTGTTGTTGTATTGGTAGTGATAGCAACCCTTACATCGCAAGTTGTTTCGTGGAATGAAGCAGATGAGCGTTTAGTACATCAATCGGCTTTTACAGGTAACTTAACCGTAATAAATCAAGCCGGCCCTTACTTAAAAGCGTTTGGTAGTACATCTGCTTATAAAAAAGTAATTTCGATTAACTTTACGGGCGATGCCGGTGCAACAGCAAGCGCAATTGTACCGCTAATACCAATTCGATTTTTAGATACCACAACAGGTGGCGCACGAGGTGTCTCTCGTTTTAGATTACCAGGCAATGTACCAGCAGCAGAGTCGGGTGCTCTACGTGGTTTACTTAAAATACACGAAGAGTTTGGTTCACAAGAAACATTAATATCTAATTTATTAATGCGTGCAACCACCGAAAATGTAAAAGCGTCGGCGCGAATGATGTCGGTAGAGCAACATTACTCTGGTGGTAATGGTCAATTAAGCCAAGATTTTGCAGATCAATTAACCAACGGTATTTTTGTTACTGAGCAAATTATTAGTACAGGTGAGCGCGATAAATCTGACGACTTAGGTAATTTAAGTAAACAGCAACGTGTCACTATTAATATTAAAATGGATGATGAGGGTAATACACTGCGTAACGCACCCATTTTAGGCGCTTATGGTATTACAGTAGTTGATGCCAGCATTATTGATATTGACTACGAAAGCAAAGTAAATGCTCGCCTTGAAGCCCAAAAGCAGGCTGCTGCTGATGAAGCGCTAGCGCGTCAAAACCTTAAAAAAGCAGAGCAACAAGCGCGTACTGAAGTGGCTTTAGGTGAACAAGCAATTGCTAAGCAACGTGCTGAATCTGAAAAGCTAAAAATAAAAGAGCAAATTGATGCTGAACGGATTAAGGCAAATGCCATTATTTCTGCACAGCAACGAGTGGCTGTAAAAGCGGAGCTTGCGAAAGAGCAAGAAGAGATTCTAAAGCAACAACGTTTAGAAGCATTAGGTATGGACGTTTTAGCTGAGGCTCGTTTAAGAGCTAAGTCTGCTGCACTTGATCCAAAGTATGTATTTGATGAAACACTAAAAGCAGAAGTTAAAATTCAAACCGCTTTATTTACAAGCTTAGGTAATAGCCGTTTAGTGCCTGAAATTGTAATAGGCGCAGGCCAAGGTGAGCAAAGTAATGGCTCTGAATTTATGCGTTTATTAGCCGCCGATGCAGCATTGAGTCTTAAAAAGCGTTTAGAAAAAGAGAAAAAATAAACAATAGTTAAGTATTGCACAAACAGTAAAAACGTTGGCTGATTCGCATTGGCCAGCGTTTTTTATTGCGTAAATTTTGTTATTGTATGGTGCGGCTTAGCTTGTGAAAACTAGCTTTTTAAATTATGAAATAAAAGAGTGAGCAGTACTTATGGATTCCAGTAATCAATTTATTTTAGATTTAGGGCAAGAGCATATTACCATTCAGCGACGATATGAAGCGCTGGGAGCGTTTAACGATTTTTTGATAGCTGTTTGGTTTTTAATTGGCAGTTTTTTCTTTTTAAATGACTCACTAATAGAAAGTGGCACATGGCTGTTTATAGCGGGCAGTGCTCAATTGCTTATAAAACCTATTTTGAAATTGATCAGCTTAGTACATGTTAGTCGGGTATTTCATTCAAATAAAACTTCATAAATAAAACACCATAAATACGACTCATGATGAGTTCAGTTATTATGGCTAATAATTTACCAGTATAAGTTATTTAAATATCAAGGATAGAAAAGTGAAAGTACTTAAGTGGATTTCAATTGGAATAGCTACTTTACTAATAGTAGGCTTACTAATTCCCGAAAAAATAATGATTCCGGTACAAGGTGCCACAAGTAAAGATTGGAACCATAACACGTTTTGGTACGAGCCTTGGGGTAGGTCGGGTGTGCACAAAGGAATTGATATTTTTGGCACAAAAAATACTCCCGTAGTTGCCTCAACAAGCGGTATTGTTATATTTGCAGGTGAGTTAACTCGTGGTGGTAAGGTGGTTGCGGTGCTTGGGCCTAAATGGCGCGTGCATTATTTTGCACATTTAAATAACTACTCGGTAAGTACAGGTGATGTAGTAAGCATAAACAGTCAAATTGGCTTACTGGGCGATACCGGAAATGCCGCAGGAAAACAGCCTCATGTGCATTATTCTATTTTATCGTTAGTGCCCATGCCGTGGCTTTTTACAACGCAAAACCAAGGGTGGAAAAAGATGTTTTTTTTGAGCCCACATAAAAAACTCACTGCTAAATAATAGTTTTAGCTGTTAAATCAAGATGTTTAACAGCTAGAATTAGTTAATAAGCAAGCGTGTATTTAAGCTAAAAATTAGCCTGCAACTGGGGTTTTACCCGCGCGAATATTTTTAATGCTTTTAATAAACATATAAATACAGGTCGTGATTAAACAGCCTGCTAAATAAAACACAATACCATTGGGTGCATCAGATAAATTTGCAGCAAGCATAGGACCAAATACCGAACCAATACTGTAACTCAAAAGCATTACCTCAGTTGCCGATACTATTTTTGCCATTGGCAATGAGTCGCACGCAAGTGTTATAGCAATCGGGTAAAGTGCAAAGCTGCATGCGCCTAGTATTAAGTAGCTTACTATTAATCCTGCTAAAGTGTTTGCTTGTAGTATACCCACAGCACCGGCTGCGCCTGCTAAACAAAACATACCCATCAATAAGCTTTTTTCAAGCCGAGTAGATAAGTAACTTACGAGCGGCTGCACGACCATGCCGCCTAAAATAATAACCGCCATAAGTGTTCCAGTGTACTGAGCTTGATCAGCTTGTGCTGCAATATAAACCGGCATTAAGCCGTAAATAGGGCCCAGTAATAAGCCCGATGCTAAGCATCCGAGCATAGCTGGGTGGCTTAATGTTTTTATTTCTTTTAGTGGTAGTTTTTCAAGGTGCTGTTTTTCGGGCTGACCTTTAGTTATTAATAAAGGCGCCAAAATAGCTAAAAATAATAATGAGGCTACAAATAAATAAGGCGTTGAACCTTCGGTGCCAAGCGGCCCTATAGCAAGTTGACCTACGGCGCTGCCCCCATAAAGTGAGGTCATATATAAACCCAAACGTTTAGCCCGCGACTTTGCTGTGTTGGTCATTAACAACCAAGACTCAACAACGACAAACACACCGGCAACAGCAACACCTGCTACAAATCGTGCAATTAACCAGTTAACGGTATTTGGTAGCGCAAGTTGTGCAAGCACACTTACTATTAATAAGCTTAAAAATAATATAAAGGCGAAGCGATGACCCATTTTTACCACAATGCGCTCTATTGTGGTGGCGCCAATAAGTAAGCCAAAGTAAAAAATGCTCGCAAGCCAAGGCGCTAGATTTTCATCAAGTTTAAATGCAGGTAACGACAGCGGAATAAGGCTCATTAAAAAGCCTGATGCAATAGCAAAAAATGACAGCCCGATAACGGGTGCTAAAGGGTTGTTAGAGGTGCTTGTGGCGGCTGATTCGGCCATGTGTGTTTATCGACTCATCAAGGTAAATAACCACTGTTTTAAAGTTTGAGAGGTTACTTTAATAATAAAATTTGCGCGAATTTAGAGCCAAATTAAAAATAAGTAAAGTGATATTTTATTAAATAATATAAATAAACTTTAAAACGATCTTTTTGGTAAATTATCGGATCTATTATGCTTTTTATTGTAGTTTTTTCATGTGGATATTGTTTTATATTTGTGAGCATTTATGTCTGAATAGGTTTTTTGTAATGCAAGCAGACAGGCACATATCGCATGCTGCACGTCACTTTTTAAAGTTTGCGCAGCAGCACGTAGAGCAATATTTAGATACGCAGTGGGTGCGTAATGAGTTACATAATTTAGATTTAAACTAGATTTAAATTAGGCTTAAAGTTAATTAATATCCGGTGTTGAGTCTCTTAAAATAAGCTTTGGCTGAAACACGTGCTTTACTGTTATGCCGCTTTTTTTATAAATGTCTTTAAGTACTAAGTTAGCCGCAGCTCGGCCCATTTCGGGAACTGGGTTATCTATTGTAGTAAGCGTTGGGTAGAGGTAATTGGTAAAAATTACGTTATCGAACCCAATAATGGCTAAATCTTTTGGTAGGTTAAAACCGTGTTCGCGGGCGTATTTCATAGCACCCGATGCCATTTCGTCATTGGCACATACAAGAGCGGTTATTTGCGCTTTATTTTGAATAAAATGCCTTAAGCCGTCGCTGCCACCGGTTTCTTTAAAGTCACCTACATAATATAAGTTTTCGTCAAAGGTGATGTTGTATTCTGCTAGTGCTTGTTTGTGACCTTTTAAACGATTTGACGCATCTTCTTTAAATTGCGGGCCTGCTATGTACGCAATGTTTTTATGACCTTTGTTGATCATGGCTTTAGTGGCTAAGTAGCCGCCCATTACGTTGTCAAGGCTAATGCAGTTTTCTTCAATTTCTTTAACGTAGCGGCTCATTAAGTAAATAGGGGTTTTGCCCTTACTTAACTCAATTAGATACTCGTTTGATACCGCTTCTACGTGGGCAATAATAGCGTCGCAATTACGGCCTATTAAAAATTCAAAGCCGCTTTTTTCTTTTTTCTCGTCACTGTGCCCAGGCGTAATAATAACGTGTTTACCCGCAATACGAAGATGTTCTTCAATGGCTGACATCATCTGACCAAAAAACGGACCATCCAACTCCGAAACTAAAATACCGACGCTGTTTGTAGTGCTAGAGGCTAAAGAGCGTGCAATAGAACTTGGCTGATAGCCTAGCTCTTTCATTGCTTCTAATACCTTTTTTTTAGTTTTTTTGCTTACGTAGTCGTTGTCGTTAAGTACCCTTGAAACAGTTGATAAAGACACACCTGCCATTTCTGATACTTGATAAATTGTCGCCATTGATGTCCTAGCTTATATGTGTTTTTACTCGCGCTTTATAAAAATATAAAGCGCGAAGAGTCATTAAAAGTTAATTTACACATTACTGCGTCTAATTGCTAAGTCTTCTGTTATTTTTTGCGTCATCGCTGAGGTAAGCGGATAAATAAGCATCAATGCGGCGCCTAAAAAAGCAAATGCGGCAGGTATCCAACTCATAAGTAACTGCATACCAGGTAGAGCTTGGGTAATTGTTAGCTCATCCATGCCGTTATAGCCGTAGCCTGCAAGTACCACTAATACTAATGCACCTGCAAAACCACCACCGGTTTTTTGCACAAATGTACCCGCAGAATAAATAAGCCCTGTTGCGCGACGTCTATTTTTCCACTCTGAATAATCGGCTGAATCGCCAAGCATACTAAAGAACAATGT
Source organism: Pseudoalteromonas sp. SR43-5 (assembly GCF_014163835.1). NCBI lineage: Bacteria > Pseudomonadati > Pseudomonadota > Gammaproteobacteria > Alteromonadales > Pseudoalteromonadaceae > Pseudoalteromonas > Pseudoalteromonas sp. SR43-5. Next base: position 17,753 of record NZ_JACJEA010000014.1, on the reverse strand, counting down.
TGGCATCATGGCGGCAAAAAATTCAGCAGCACAACCAAAGGTAAATACTGCTACCAGGTTATCGCTAGGTACCCAGTAAAATGCAGTAGTGAGTATGCCGCTTAGCATTAATGATGCAATAAAGAGGTTTCGTTTACCCATTATTTCAGCCAGTTTACCTGTGGCAAGTGCGCCTAATATAGATACAATCAATAAGGCAATAAAGTATTGCCCAGCCATGAGCTCATTGGCTACGTGGTACTTAAAGTAGTACGCAATTACGCCGTATTTAATGCCATTAAACATCATGGTTAAAAAACCAATGCCAAGTAATACCAGCCAAGGTTTGTTGGTCAGAAGATCAACCATGTCGCGCTGTGATCCCGTTAAGCTTTGCTTATCTTTATTGAGTAATTTTTTAATAACGAATGTCATTGCAGCCATAACAAGGGCAAAAAATACGCCGCTGTATAAATCGCGGTAATAAAAAAACAAGGTAGTAGCAAGCAAAGGTAGGATTATAAATGGCAGGCTTTTGGTTAAATCAAATAATTCTGATTTTAAATTCCCTTCATTTGAGGCGTGCGGTGTTACACGCTCTTTAGTGGTCGCAAACGTTATAATCATTAAAATAATAAGTAAGCTGGCAAATAAGTACATAGTAAGCTGATAGCCTTTAGCGTTGTCGCCGCCACCAAAAAATGCCACTAGCTCAGGTAAAAAACCCATAACCAATAAACCACCAGTAAACGCACCTGCAAACCTAAAACCAGAGAGCTTTGTGCGCTCTGTGTCGTCGGGTGTCATAACACCCATAAGTGCCGAATAAGGCACGTTACTTACGGTGTAGGCAAGCGTTAAACCTATGTAAGTTACGTAGGCATAAATAAGTTTGTTGGTGGTGCTAAAGTCGGGGGTAGTAAAACACAACACCATAAACAAGCCCAAAAATGGTGCCGAGTAGAGTATCCACGGGCGAAACTTACCAAAGCGCGACTGCGTTCTGTCGGCAATCATACCCATAATAATATCGGTTACGCCATCAGATAACCTTACCACTAAAAACAACATGGCAGCGGCAGCCGCCGATATGCCAAATGTATCGGTGTAAAACACCGCTAAATAAGCAAGCGCGCCGCGCCACACTAAGTTAGCGCCGGCATCGCCCATGGCGTAACCGACTTTTTCGTATAAAGGGAGTTTGTTCACAGTGTGTGTTCTTATTGTTATAAGCCGATAATTTATCGGCTTGTTATGAGTTTAGTGTACGCCTTACCGCTGGCTTTAACAGTTCGTTTTTGTGTGTTGTAGTCTACGTGTACTATTCCAAAACGTTTTAAATATCCTTCAGCCCATTCAAAGTTATCCATTAAGCTCCAAGCAAAGTAGCCATCTACTTTTACGCCTTGCTCAGCTGCGTTATGTAGGGCATTTAAATGCTCGTGGTAATATTCAATACGGTCGTTATCGTTCACTTCACCGTCTTTAAATTCGTCAGCCATGGCTGCGCCATTTTCGGTAATATAAATAGGCGGTAGGGTGTATTTTTCGTTTAACGATACAAGTAACTCTGTAAGTGCTTTAGGATAAATTTCCCAGCCTATATCGGTCATTGGCGCTTTATGTGGCAGCTCATGGTAAAAGTCGGTTTCGCTTGCTTGATAATGCATGCGGGTATAAAAGTTAACCCCTAAATAATCTAGTGGTTGAGCAATTATTTCCATGTCGCCATCCAAAATATCAGGGCGGTGGGCTTTAGGTAATTGCGAAATGATATCTGGGTACTTACCTTGCATTACAGGCTGCATGTACCATTGGTTTATGTAGTCATCAGCAAATGCAGTCGCTTTTAAATCTTCTTCGCATTGGGTAACTGAGTAACAAGGCGTAAAGTTAAGTACAATACCGTTTAGTGTATTTGGGCTATTTTTAGCAAGTACTTGCATAGCCAAACCGTGACCCAGTAATAGGTGGTGCGCGGCTTTACGACCAAATTCGCGACCTACTATGCCAGGTGCATGTACGCCAATTTCGTAGCCTAAGTAAGAGCTGCAAAAAGGCTCGTTTAAGGTGGCGTAAGAGTGCACACGTTCCCCAAAAGCTTTGGTAATTAAATCTGTGTAATGTGCAAATTCGTAAGCGGTGTTACGGTTAAGCCAGCCACCTTCGTCTTCAATATGTTGTGGTAAATCCCAGTGGTACAGCGTTACAAAAGCTTTAATGTTACGACGTTTTAATTCATCTAAAATGTCGGTATAAAACTTAACGCCTGCCGGATTTAAGTGACCGCTTTTAGTCATTACACGCGGCCACGAAATAGAAAGTCTGTAAGCGTCTACACCTAATGATTCAATTAAGTTTATATCGTCTTTCCAGCGAAAGTAGTGCTCGCAGGCTACATCGCCATTTGAATTATCGACTATTTTGCCTTCTTTACTGCAAAAGGTATCCCAAATACATGGCAAGCGATCAGCTGCGCCGCCTTCAATTTGAAATGAGGCCGTAGCTACACCATAAGTAAAATTTTTGGCTAAAAGTGGTGAGCCACTAGGTAAAGATAATTGTTTCATTAAGAGAAAACCTCTGCTTCTTTTTTGGTAAAGTTTGCTTTGTATAGAGCGTATATTAAATTCATTATTGGAAGCGCTTCCATATTTAATTTGATTAATCACTGAGTATGGTATTTAATAACTTTAAGGAAGCGCTTCCATATTTAGGTTAGTGGCTATTGTTAAACAGGTCAATAGTTAAATTTAAATAACAAATGGGCGCTCACAAAATCACACTGACACAACACAGGGCTATAAATATGAAAAAAAGCTTAAACACTAACAGGTTACACATGCTCCCCATTTTAATTGGAGGACTGTGCGTTTTAAGTGGGTGTAATAAACAAGAGATTAACGCAAATAATAGCCAAGGCGCCGTAGCCAAAAAGGCTGAGCATGAGCAAGGTGATTTATCACTTTGGCCAACGCTTAAAAGCAAGGTAGTTAAAACCCCTGAAATTGAAAATACAATTGCACAGTACTTAAAAACAATGACGCTTGAGCAAAAAGTAGCGCAAATGATCCAACCTGAAATTCGCGATATTAGTGTTGAAGATATGCGCAAATACGGTTTTGGTTCGTATTTAAATGGCGGTGGCTCGTTCCCAAATGCTAATAAGCATGCAACGCCTGCTGATTGGATAACACTTGCTGAGAGCATGTACCAAGCCTCGGTTGATGACTCAATTGATGGCAGTAAAATTCCGACCATTTGGGGCACTGATGCAGTACATGGCCATAATAATGTGATTGGGGCGACGTTATTTCCGCACAATATTGGTTTAGGTGCTGCTAATAACCCCGCATTAATTGAGCGCATTGCAGCAGCTACTGCAATAGAGGTAATGGCAACAGGCATAGATTGGGTGTTTGCACCGACTGTTGCGGTTGTGCGCGACGACCGATGGGGCAGAACGTACGAAGGCTACTCAGAAGACCCTACAATTGTACGTGAGTATTCAGCCGCAATTGTAAACGGATTGCAAGGCAGAGCCGATGAAGACTTTTTAAGTGACAAACGCGTAATTAGTACTGTTAAGCACTTTTTAGGCGATGGCGGCACAGTAGATGGTGACGATCAAGGCGATAACATTGATAGCGAAGAGGTGTTATATAACATTCATGCGCAAGGTTATATAGGTGGCTTAACCGCAGGTAGTCAGTCGGTTATGGCATCGTTTAATAGCTGGAATGGTAAAAAAAATCACGGCAATAAATACTTACTTACCGATGTATTAAAAACAAAAATGGGTTTTGATGGCTTTGTTGTAGGAGATTGGAACGGACACGGACAAGTTGCAGGCTGTACAAATGAAAGTTGCCCGCAGGCTGTTAATGCGGGGCTTGATATTTTTATGGTGCCAACGGGTGCTTGGAAACCACTTTATGAAAATACAATTAAACAAGTAAAAGCGGGTACAATAACAATGGCGCGAATAAATGACGCCGTAGCACGTATTTTACGCGTTAAATTACGTGCGGGTTTATTTGATAAACCAAGCCCCGCAAATCGAAAATATTCAGGTAAATTAAAACTAATAGGTGCGCCAGCACATCGCGATATTGCCCGCCAAGCGGTACAAGAGTCGCTAGTACTGCTTAAAAACAACAACCATTTATTACCGCTTAACCCATCAAGCAACATACTTATAGCAGGCGATGCGGCCGATAACATAGGCAAGCAATCGGGCGGTTGGAGTATTACGTGGCAGGGAACTAATAATCAAAATGCAGATTTTCCTGGGGCAACGTCTATTTATGCGGGGCTAAAAACGCAAATAGAGGCCGCTGGCGGTAACGCTATTTTAAGCCCAACGGGTGAGTTTAATACCAAACCCGATGTAGCCATTGTTGTATTTGGTGAAGAACCATACGCAGAGGGACATGGCGATAAAGACAACCTTGAGTTTGAACGTAACAATAAACGCTCTCTTAAAATATTAAAAACATTAAAGCAGCAAGGTATTGCGGTGGTGTCGGTGTTTATATCGGGCAGACCAATGTGGGTTAACAGCGAGCTAAACGCGTCAGATGCATTTGTAGCAGCATGGCTTCCTGGCACTGAAGGACAAGGCATTGCAGATGTTTTATTAGCGGATGCAAGTGGGCAGGTACAGTACGACTTTAAAGGTAAATTGTCTTTCTCATGGCCTAAATCGCCACTGCAAACCGCAGTAAATAAGGGCGATGCTGATTACTCACCATTATTACCCTATGGCTTTGGTTTAACATATAAAGATGAAAGTACGCTTGCCAATAATCTAAATGAAGACTCAGGTGTTGATATTAGTAACCTTGCGCCGTTATCTATATTTAATGGCAGTTTTAAAACGCCGTGGCGTTTGTTTTTAAATTCAAACAGCGAGCAGCACCAAGTAGCAAGTAACAGTGTAAAGCTCGGTGGCATTACTTATCGCACTGAAGACAAAGCGATTCAAGAAGATGCGATGCAATTTAATTTTGATGGCACTGCACCCAGCTATATCGAAATTAATAGTAACTTTACCGAAGACAAAGTGGCCTACATTGAAGCAAATTCCGCCCTTAGCTTTAGCTATAAAGTAAACCAAATACCTAGCTCACAAACATACCTTGCAATGAAGTGCGAACAAGGCTGTGGCGGCGAGCTTGATATTACCCGTGATCTTGAAAATGCTGATTTAAATACATGGCAAACCATGAGCATAGATTTAACGTGTTTTGCTAAAAAGGGTGTTGATTTTGCCAGAGTAACCAGCCCTTTTATTATTAAAACGGCAGGCGAGCTTAACGTTTCAGTTGCAGATATTAGCTTTGAACCACAAGGCGCTGAAACAGGAAAAATAAAGTGTGAGTAGTAGAGTGCTTATAAGTTAAGTTTATTGTGTGTTGTGTGTTGTGTGTTGTCTCAAAGCCCTTAGTAATAAGGGCTTTTTTTAAAGAGGATATTTATGCTGGGCAATACTGCTTTAAAAACTCATGATGAGGCGGTAATTGGCTAACGCGCTGTTCTATTTGCTGTTTAATACCGTGTAAAAAACGGGTGAGTTCTTCGTCGCTCATCATGCTGGCTATTAAGTGATGTTGATTAGGCTCAATGCCTTGACCAAGCATAACTTGCACCCATGAATCGACTCTAAAAATGTCGCCATCATCTAAAAATACACGGCCGGTTTGTTTAAACAAATCAATTTTATGCTGAAGTGTTTTTGGCACTTCCATGGCATTACAATGCTGCCAAAACTCACTGTCATCGCGATTAGTTACTTTGTAGTGCAGCACAATAAAGTCGCGAATATTTTCAATTTCGCTTTTAAGCTGTTTGTTGTATTCGTCAATGGCGTGATTGGTAATGCCATTAAACGGAAATAAACGCATAAAGCGAATAATACCCGACATAATTAAGTGAATGCTGGTGGACTCAAGTGGCTCTACAAAACCGCTGGCAAGGCCAAGCGCTAGGCAGTTTTTATTCCAGCCTTTTAAGCGGCGCCCTGTTTTAAATTTAATAATACGTGGCTCTGTAAGCGCCTCGCCCTCAATGTTACTTAATAAGAGCGCTTTGGCTTGCTCGTCATCCATATATTGGCTGCAATAAACTAATCCGTTGCCGACACGGTTTTGCAGCGGTATACGCCATTGCCAGCCGCTTTTGTGGGCAATAGATCGGGTAAGCGGTAATACGGTCTCGCTGGTTGATTTTGTTTGCACCGCAATGGCGCTGTTACACGGTAGTAAATGCGACCAGTCTTCGTAGCCAGTATGTAATGCTTGCTCTATTAATAAGCCTCTAAAGCCAGTGCAATCAATAAAAAAGTCGCCGTTAATGTGCTCGCCATTATTTAAAATCAATGATTCTATATGGCCCGTTTTAGGGTTTTTTACTACTTTTTGTATTTTACCTTCAATGCGTTTTACACCCAGTGGCTCTGAAAATTCACGTAAAAACTGCGCGTAACGCGTGGCATCCATATGGTAGGCATAGTTAATAGGGTTTTGCTGATTAAACGCAAACTTACCGGCTTTAGCCGCTTGCAGCTCGTAGCAGTAATCGCCAAATGGGTTGTTTATTCCAAGTGCTTTACCTTGCAGCCAAAAGTGATGAAATTCACCCGCCCAACATTCTTTGCCCGTTGCGCCAAATGAGTGAATATAATGCGTGTTTTCATCGCCCCAGTTTTCAAAGCTAATACCTAATTTAAAGCTTGCTTGAGTGGCTTTCATAAATGCTTGCTCGTTTATACCCAGCAATTTATGAAATGTACGAATAGGCGGAATTGTTGCTTCGCCAACACCTACAGTGCCAATATCGTCAGATTCAACAAGGGTTATGTTTATATTGTTACCAACTAGTTTAGCAAGTGCCGCTGCGGCCATCCAACCTGCAGTGCCGCCTCCAGCAATTACTACGTTTTTAACAGCGTTTGTTTTAGTCATTATGTGGCTGCCCATTATTTGATAAAAGATGATTTAAAAGCGCGCGATTACTTGGCAGTCCATTTAAGCACTGCGCTATTTTTTCGCGATTTTGCTGATAATAGTAATCCCCAGCGCGTGGGTCGTTAAATGTATTTTGTGCAGATACTGTTTGTGTATCAAAGCCCATGCCATATAAAACGTATTGGTAACTGCTTGATGAAAACACTTCTTCGTTTTCAATAAAATCAAAGCGGCTAGGGGGCTGAAATTGCCAAAGTTTAAGTAAGTTTTGCAGGCGCTCGGGCGCGGTATTTAAATTACTAATATCTTGCCAATAAGGAGTGTCGTCGCGCTCGCTTAGCACATAATGAAGTTTTAAAAACTCAATAACGCGCTGCCAACGAGTGCTAAAACGCTCATTAAAACGCGTTTCAAGCTGGCTCATATGGGCGCGGTTTTGCGGTAGTTGCTCGCTTATCATGCTAATTGAAAGCTCAACCATTGCAAGAGCTGACGCTTCAAGAGGCTCTAAAAAGCCAGCAGACATACCAACGGCAACACAGTTTTTAATCCAAAATTTTTGCCTGTAACCAGGGCTGAATTTTAATACACGGTAGGTAAGTTGCTCAGCTTGTTGCTCACTGGTGCTTTTGGCTATGTAGTTTTTTAGAGTATTTGTTGCGCTTTCATCACTTTGATATTTACTACTAAATACATAACCTGTACCACGGCGTGTTGGCAGGGCTATATCCCAAATCCAGCCGTTACTTTGCGCTGTAGATAGCGTAGCAGAGGCGATTGGCTGATCGGTGTGTGCATTAGGTATTTGCGCCGCAACAGCGCTGTTATTAAATAAAATATGATCTTGCGCTATAAACTCACTATTAAAATGCTCACCAATTAAACGAGCGCAAGAGCCTGAGCAATCTATAAATAAATCACCTGTTATATCGCCATTATTATTTGTTTTTAATGAAGTAATATAGCCATGTTCGTCGTTAATAACCTCGGTTATATCATCAATAATATGTGTAACGTTTAGGTTTTTAACGCAGTGATTTTTTAAAAACTCAGCAAATTTACCCGCATCTAAATGATAGCCATAGTTGGTGACCGCTGCATATTCGGGTGTTTGTAATTGCTTTGGTGCAAGTGCTGCTTGGCATACAAAGCTTTGCATATTAACAACGTCGGCAAATTTTTGATCAGGTGCAATGCGTTGCCAGCTGGCGTGTAAATTAGTGTGCTCGTAGCCTTGTGGATTCATAAAAGGGTGGTAGTAGTTTTCTCCCTCGCTGAGGTTGCGCCAATTTATAAATTTAGAACCTTGCTTAAATGACGCGTCGCACTGGGTTATAAAATCACTTTCTTTAATGCCAATGCGTTGTAAGGTATTACGCATTGAAGGCCATGTGCCTTCGCCGACGCCCAATATAGGCACATTTTCCGACTCCACTAACGTTACATTAAGGTGCGGGTGTTCGGCAGCTAATAAGCCTGCGCTTAGCCAACCGGCAGTGCCACCGCCTAAAACGACTATTTTTATTATTGGTTTGGTCATGAGTTAACCCCCTAAAGTTGATAACAATTAAACTAGCATTAATACTGTTTTAAATACAAAAAAGCCGCTAGTAAAAACTAACGGCTTTACTTTGTATCACCTTTAGAAGTTGTAACGCATACCAATATTGTAACGTGCACCTAGCTGTTGTAGGTTCCACAATTGAACTGACGTACGGCCATGTTCGCGGCTGTTTTGTTCAGTAATGTTAAGGCCTTCAACAAAAAACGATAGTTGTTCGCTGTAGTTGTACGCAACATTAAAGTCGATTTGATAATATTCTTCAGTAAAGCCTGGCTCGTTTACGTATCGAGCTGCGCTATTTAAAAACTTATCACGCCAGTTGTAAGCAATACGTGCTTGAAAATCATCGTTTTCGTACATTGCAATAAAGTTAGCTGTATCGCTTAAACCCACTAGTGCAAATTGTGTTGTAGTAGGGTCTGCGTTTACATCAAAGTCTATGTCGCCGTTAACTGTGGTGTAGTTTGCTTGCACACCAAAACCGCTTTCACCAAAAAAGTGCTGAAAGGCAATTTCAAAACCATCAATGGTGGCATTTTTATTGTTGGTAGGTACTTGTGCTGTAAATTCTAGTAATGGGTCATCGCTGTTAGCAATTACATCGTAAGCGGCTTCAAACTCTTCGTAGGTCATAGAGTCAAAATCAACGCCATTTTCTGTTGCGGCAACCATTTGAAATAAGTTTGAATCGGTTAGAGCAAGTCCGCGAGATTCTAGCTCAGCAATGGCAGCTTGTGCGCGAGGACCCGCTGTTGCATCGCGTAATCCGTAGTAGTTTTGCGTCATTGGTGTTAAACCAATAAAGTTTTCAATGTCTTTAGTGTAATAACCTACCGACACATAACTAGTTTCTGCAAAGTACCACTCAGCCGATACATCAATATTATCTGATTCTAGCGGCACTAAACCAGGATTACCCGTTGACGCTGTAGCCGGTGAAGAACCCGCTAAAAGAGTAGGGGCACCTGGTACACCAACAGTCGCTGCTGAACTTAAGTTATCGTAAGTTGGGCGAGCAATTGTCGTGCTATAAGAAAAACGCGCTTTTACGTTTTCAATTACTTCTATGTCAAAGTCAAAGCTTGGTAAAAAGTGATCGTAGCTAGATTTAAGCGTGAAATCTTCTTTAGCCGAGCCAAAACGAACATTAAAGTCGTTATTACCTTCCCACGCTACTGCGTTAGGTAAATCGATATTAGCCGTTGAGGTAATGTCGGTAGACTCTTGGCGCGCGCCAATAACAATGTTGTATGGCATATCGCCAATGTAACCATTGTAAGTAAATTGCACAAACGCAGCGGTTATGTCTTCTTCAATGGTGCGGTTAGTTGCAAATGCGCCATCGGCCGCAAAGTTAAAGCCGTATTCTTCACCTGCCCAGTAACCAATTTGCGATGCGCTGCCAGTGTAACCTTGGTTGAACGAGCCTGATGTATCGTAGTCGTCAAACTCAGCTAAAAAGTTTGTTGGGTTTAGGTAGCCATCAGGTAATTCGCCTGGGTTTTCTATACCCCAGTTACCCATTGTATTACGTGTAAGTGATTGCAGTGAATGGCTTTCCATAGAGCGAGACTCTATACCAAAGTCAATTGCGCCGTTTTCAATTTCGTATTTACCATGAATTCTAAATTCTGTGATTTCAGATTCTTGGCGAGCAAAGTTAGAATCTAAAATAGACGTACCCACATCAGAGGCATCTAATGTGTTATTACAATTTAGGTTATCTCGGCGGCAATCATCAAAATCGATACTCATTGATGGAAGTTCGCGGCTAAAATCAACTTCTTGTGCGTTAACTACGTTTGCTCCCAAGCCTGCGTTTACCCAGCTACCGTAAGGTGCATCTGGTTTGCTAGTGGCTTTTGAATTGTGCGCATCAAACATAAAGCTCAATTCTGAATTGAAATAGTATTCAACGTTTAAACCAATAGAGTCGTTTTGGTTAACTTGGTTTAGCTCTTGAAATGCTAAGCCTAAATCGCGTGTTTGCTGATCGCGACGTTCTTCTCGGTAATAAATCGGGGTTTTTACCGTGTTATCGTCAAACGTTAGCGCGCTTTTGTAGTTATCCATCCAAATTGATTGCTCAGCACGGGCTTCGAATAAATCTTGCTTAGAATATGTGTAATCAAGCGTGGCTGTTAAATCGTCAATAGGGCTGTATTGCAGCGTTAATTGCGCGTTTGTACGAGTACGTTCTCTGTCGGCAATGGTGTAGCGCAAATCTGATGGCATTGAATAAAGCTGGCCAACGGCGGGTGCATTAGTTAAAACAATATCGTCTGCAGCTTGTGGGATTGTGCCGTCAAAAGCTGATGTATTCCATTGATTTACAAACGCACCTGTTGATGAGCTATCGCGCTGTTGCATGCTTGCAGTTAACGAGGCACCAAATTTAGCTTCACTGTCGGTCCAGCTAATTAAGCCCGAAAGCTCAGGTGTTATGTCATCACCAACGCGGTTTGTTGAGTCGTGTAATGCTTTTACGCCAATGCTTGAAACAAAGCCTGGATTGTCGAGCGGGCGAGCGGTATTAATATTAATTGTTGCGCCAATACCACCTGATGCAATGCTAGCTTTACCCGTTTTATATACTTCAACCGATTTAACGCTATCAGACGCTAAGTTTGCAAAGTCAAATGCACGAGAGCTGGGTGTACCACCGCCTGCAGGCAAAGATGCCGCCGGCATTGTACGCCCGTTTAGGGTTACCATATTGTAGTCGGGGCCAAAACCACGAACCGTTACTTTAGAGCCTTCACCATTTGAGCGATCAATCGACACACCCGTAATACGCTGTAGCGACTCGGCTAAGTTGGTATCTGGGAATTTACCAATATCTTCAGCTGATATTGCATCTACAACACCGGCGGCGTCGCGTTTTAAACGAGTCGACTCTTTAATACTGCTTTTAAAACCAGTAACTTGGATTACTTCAACATCTGTATTTGCTTCTTGTGCATATACAGGCAAAGAGATTGATGCACCTAAAATCAGAGATAGGCTGGTCGCTATCTTTGTTTTTCTTACAATATGGTTGGACATTCGGTTTCCCTCGCGCTTTTATCATTATTATTAACAGCTTGTATGGGGCTGTTATTGTGTAGTTATAAACATTGTCAAATGTGTGGAAGCGCTTCCAGAAAGATCTGATTAACTAGAGTTTGTGGAAGCGCTTCCAGAAATGCTAGTTTATATTTTGAATAGGGTCAACTGTTGTTTTAATAAAATGAGACTAAATTGTTTTAAAAATGTATTTTTTTTGGATTTAATTTTATTTAAATTATAAATTACAATTGGTTATAAAAAACCGTTTGAAATAGTGCGGTAACAACATTTTATTATAAGAAAACCAATTATTGATTAATTTAGTTATTTACATATTTTTATAAGGTGTTTAAATCAGCTTTTAATACTAGCTAAAATTAATAAATCGGCCGTTGGTCACTCAACAAAAAATAGGTACATTTGCAAACTTAGCGAAAATGCCGATGTAGTGATTATGTACAACGCAATTGAAGCAATCGCATCAAGCGGCGGTTCTAACTCAGTTTATGAATCGGTCATTAAAAACCAGTGGTTGTTTAAAAAATCGTTAATTAAATCACTAAAAAGTAACGTAGTTTTTGCAGAAGATGGTTTAAAAATAAACTTATAAAGTATTGCGCATAAGGTGTTGCGAGTCGCTAGTTTTATCGCTATTTTAAAGGCTCTCTCATAGATGGATTTTATTATGCGCATTAAATTTTTAGCGAGCTTTTATTCTTTCTTCTTGTTTGCTCTGTTTGGTTGTGACGACCAAAGTATGGCAATTCAAGGTAGTCCTCAGCTAAATAATAATGTAAGTAACTCACCCTCTAATCTCAAAGTAAACACGCCTTCAGCAGCTCAAACACACGAACCCGCTTTAGTGGTCGGTATGCTAGCAACACATTGTAAAAGTAATGAAGCAGCCTACATTAACGCAAAAATGCATAAAGTTGTGCGTAACCCAGATGAAAATACAGCCTACAAGTTAGAGCCTACCGATAAAGTACTTTCTATTTGTGTTGCAAAAGATGACTCATCGCTTAGTTATCGATTTGGTAGAGTTAATGACATAGGGCTTGAAAAAGAAGCAACACCAGATGCTCCATTTGGCAGTTACTACAGGCAAGTAGGGCGTATTGGCGAGAGTATCTTATTTTTTAGTAACGGCGAATATCACTACTATATTATTAACTCAGGCGGTATGGGCAGCGGTGTAACCGTTAATGTTTATAAAAACGATACATTAATAACTGAGCTGTTTTCGGGTAATGATCCTTACGATGATTTTGTTATAGCAACCGATTTAAATTTCCCTAAAAAATTGGTTATCGAAAAACAGCCATTTAATAAGCAAATGCAGTAAATAATGACTCCACAGCAGCAAAACGTTATAGAGCAAGGGCATTGGTTTAAAAACCGTAGCGCTTATTTAAAAAGCTTTTTATTAACGCAGGGCAAAACGCTCTCACTAAAGGCTCAGCAATCATTATTTTTGCGAGGTGATAAGCACGATGGAATTTATGCCGTACTTAGCGGCGTGGTGCGTATTAGTGGCGTAAGTAACGAAGGCAAAGAAGCTGTATTGAGCTTTATTGATTCATCACTGTGGTTTGGCGAAGTTACCTTGTTTGATGGTGGCCTGCGCACTCATGATGTATATGCACAAACTGATGTTGTGCTTTTTTACGTGCCCCAACGCGAGCTTGAACAGCTATTAAACGAACAGCCACAATATTGGCAAGAGTTTGGTTTATTGCTGGCACAAAAGTTACGCCTAATGTTTACCTCAATGGAAGATCACGCATTACTAAGCGCTGAGCAAAAAGTATGCAATCGACTTTTAATGCTTAGCGAACATACTGAGCACTTAACACCGCTTGTTTTATCTCAGCAGCAACTTGCTGATATGACCTACCTAACGCGCCAAACTATTAATCAAATACTGCAACAGCTTGTTAGCCTACAAGCCATTAGTTTGGGGTATCAACGCATAACTGTTTTAGATAAACAAAAGTTGCAGGCGCGTGCTACACAAGCTTAAATAGAGACTTTTTTATTTAGTTGGAACCAAAATTGCTACAGATAATGTAACGCAACAATGGATTTGAGCTAATGACTACAATAACCTTTAAAAATCAATATAGTAACTATAACTCTCCTGCATTAAATAAAGCGGCAGGACTAAGCGAAGTTGCGGCAACTAATACCCTCCCTAACGAAAAAACAAATGATGTTAAAGGCATAAGCTCAACGCCTAAAGATCAAACGTTTTTAGAAAGTGCTCAAGAAGCGCTGGTTTATCAGCGCTTAGGTGTAAACAAAAACAAAATAGACGAGCTAAAAGCAACAATAGAAGAGCTCATTAAAGAACAGCAAAGTGAGGGCGCAGACCCTAGCGCAATTGCTGATAAAATAGAGGAACTCCAAAAAATGCTTGAGCAAGAGTATCAAAAAGGGCGCGAGCGAACGGATATGCAAGGTGAGCATGAGCCGGGTAAAATAATTTCTGCATTTGTTTAATTTATAAAATGTCGGATACCTGACATTGTTGTTGTGTCTACTTTTGCTAAAGTAAGTTTTATAGATAAAAATAAAGGCAAAACAATGAAAACACTTCAACAGCAACTTGGTAAATATGGTTTATATCATCGTTCTAAGCGTAATGTGCTAACGCACTTTATTGGTATTCCGCTCATTGTATTTGCGGCGTTGTGTTTACTAGCGCGCATTCAAATACCCCTTGGTAGTGTAGTAATTGATGGTGCACAACTTTTTGTATTAGCGTCGGTTGTTTATTATTTTATGCTGAGCTTTTCGCTTGGCTTTATTATGGCCGTGATATTCACTTTACTCCTTGTTGGTGCTCAGCCTATTGCGGCAATGGCGCTTTGGCCGTGGTTGAGTATTGGCGTAGGTGTGTTTGTATTTGGCTGGGTATTACAGTTTATTGGGCACTATTACGAAGGTAAAAAACCGGCGTTTGTAGATGATTTAATTGGTTTAATTATTGGCCCTTTGTACGTAACTGTTGAACTACTATTTTTAATGGGTTTTTACAAAACATTAGAAGATGAAGTAAACGCGATAGCTGGTCCTACAAAGGCGTAAAATACTTTACTAAGTACCTTAATAAAACTTAATAAATAATAATAAAAGGCAGATAACGCATGCAATATAATAATAAAACCGTGTGGATCACCGGCGCATCATCAGGTATTGGTAAAGAGCTTGCTATACAATTTGCCGAGCTTGGCGCGCGCGTTATTTTATCGGCGCGCAATGTAGATAAACTAAACGATTTAAAAGCAACGCTTAAAGGCGAAGGGCACTTAGTTGTGCCGCTGGACTTAGCCCAGCCAGAGCATGTACTGAGTACAATAACAGCAAACATGAGCGAGCTTCCTGTAATAGATATTTTAATTAATAACGGCGGGGTATCGCAGCGTAGCTTATTTTTAGAAAACGACTTTAACGTGTATCGCCAATTAATGGAGGTTAATTACTTTGGCTTAATTGCACTGACTAAAGCGGTATTGCCTTCTATGGTCGTAAGGCGCAGTGGCTCAATTGTGTCTATTAGTAGTGTGGCGGGTAAGGTAGGTTCAAAATTTAGAACGGGTTATTCGGGTTCTAAATATGCGGTTGTTGGTTTTATGGATTGCCTACGTGCAGAAGTAGCACAACATAACATTCATTGTTTAACAATTTGCCCAGGCTCTATTAAAACAGCAATTGCGCATAACTCATTAAACGAGCAAGGCATAGCGCAAAATAAACCAGAAGAATCGATAGAAAATGGGATGGATGTAAGCGTAGCTGCTACAAAAATGATTCGTGCCATAAGTAATAAAAAAGACGAAGTGATTATTGGCAAAGGTTTGAGTGGTTGGGCGCCTACAATTAAGCGCTTTTTTCCTACTTTGTTTAATCGCATTACTGCAAAAACAAACTATAGGTAGCGTCGTTTATTTCAAAGGCGTAAAATGCCGTAAATTTGATCAATTTAGAAAAGGATTCTAAATGAAGTATTTATGGTTGAGCCTGTTTTTTATTGTATTAATTTGGTCTGGTATTAACCCAAAAGATCAATTTACATGGCTGCTTGAAGTTATCCCCGCAATTATTGGTTTAGTGCTGCTGGCAAGTACCTATAGCCACTTTAAACTTACCCCTATTTTATATACATTTATTTTAGCGCATTGCATAGTGCTGATGATTGGCGGGCATTACACCTACGCCGAAGTCCCTTTTTTCGATAATTTATTTGATAGCGAGCGTAATAACTACGACAAAGTAGGGCACTTTTTTCAAGGCTTTGTACCTGCACTACTAGCACGCGAAATTTTACTGCGCAAAAAAGTAGTAAATGGTCGAGGCTGGTTAATCACCTTTGTTATTTCGGTATGTTTAGCATTTAGCGCCTTTTACGAATTAATAGAGTGGTGGGTTGCAGTGTTAAGCGGCGAAAACGCAGAAGCGTTTTTAGGCACGCAAGGTTACGTGTGGGATACCCAATCAGATATGGGACTGGCGTTATTTGGGGCTATTTGCTCGCTATTAGTACTTTCAAAAGTACACGACAAACAGCTAAAAAACGTTAAAGATTATTTATAGGCTATAGGAACGTTCTATAGAAATGTTTATAAAAACATTGATAAAAAAGACTACTAACGTATGACAGCAAAAATTAGTAACTACTCAATCAGCACAGATAAAAGCAAACTTAACTTTAATGTTATTTATAACTTTATTGCTAACAGCTATTGGGCCAAAGGCATACCTAAAAGCGTGATGCAATCGGCTATTGATAACTCAATGTGCTTTGGTGTTTACAGCGCTCATAACGAACAAGTTGGCTTTGCCCGAGTAGTGACCGATAAAGCAACCTTTGCCTATTTAGCCGATGTATTTATTGCCCCGCACTTGCAAGGTAATGGGCTGAGTAAGTTACTTATTAAAACAATAGTAGAGCACCCTGAGCTACAAGGGCTCAGGCGCTTTTTATTAGCAACTTCTGATGCACATGGTCTTTATGCACAATACGGGTTTAAACCGATAGACAACCCCGCACTACTAATGCAAATAAATCCTGAGAATGTGTATGGTGATAGTAAGTAGAGAGTACTTTCTAAAGTGGGGTTATTATTTTTATGATTCACTATATAGCTAATTAGTAAGCTGTTTTTTGATGTTATAAACTTTTTGGCGGTAGATATTAATACTCTTTTAAATACGATATTTTTTCTTCATTGATAGAGCATAAGAAAGTACAAATAGAGCCACCCACCAAGCAGCAAATACCCACAATCCAGGCTTAAGTTCACACCATTCTTTAATGTTAATAACACCATATATAAACAAACCTAGAGAGATGAGTGGTAAAATAAATAAGGAGTAAAAAAGATATTTAATAAAGTTTGATAGAAGTTTTTGATACAGTTTATGCTCATTATCAGAGCGAAACTCGATCATTAAAAAAATACATTGTGAAGATATAAGCAAAAGTATTACTTGTAATAAACACCAGCCTAAAGCCGCCAAAATTGCGATCCATTGCATTGTCATTTTCGTTTTCCTTACCTTTTTACTTTAACAGATTGCTATAAAGCTATTGGTATATTTTACCTTTGTGTTTTAACCAACCACCAACATGATATCCGTTGGGATCTTTATGAGTCCAGTGTACTACGGCCACTTTTTTATTCCACTCATACTCTCTATAAAATTGAACATTATCACTTTTCGAAATCAATTTAATTTTTGGGGCTAGGTCAATGTTATGTGCGATTAAAATAGTAATGCTGAACTTAATTTAAGAATAAACTTTTGATGACGCCAGCCTTTATTATCGACGTTTAATATAGGAATCTTTTCGTCAACGACTGAGCATTAACGGATGAATATCAAGCGTCTTAGCAACCTCCTTTATCAAGACATCGTCTCGTAAGCTTAGTTCGACTGCTTTGATTTTGAAATTAACTGGGTAAAACCGTGTCTTTCTAGCTTGAGTATATCTAGGCATTTTAGTCTCCTCATAGTGATGAGGAGGTGTCCACTAAAACGGGTGAGGAGCACAGTCCTTTTGAGTGACTTATAGTTCGACCAAGCCACTTAATTTAAAAGTAACTGACTATTATATTAAGTGGAATATGCTTCTGTTGGTTACGAATATTGAATGACAAACATCCAATGTTTTTAACAAGACGTTCGAG
>NZ_JACJEA010000013.1:0-122158 GCF_014163835.1 Pseudoalteromonas sp. SR43-5 | reverse complement strand
AAAATATTGGCCACTACTATATCTGCACTAAACTCAGGTTGGTTTTCTGGAAGGTATACTTCGAGTTTGTCTGCAACACCATTTCGGTTCGCGTTATCAAGGCTAGCTTCAAGCGCTTGAGGGTCAATATCTATCCCAATCATACGCTCTGCACCTAGTTTTATAGCTGCAATACCTAAAATGCCTGAGCCACAACCAAAATCAACAACCGTTTTACCCGTCAGATCTTGGCTTTCTAACCATTTAAGGCACAAGGCCGTTGTTGCATGCGTACCCGTGCCAAAAGCAAGGCCAGGGTCTAGCAATACATTTACAGCATCAGGGTCAGGAATGTCGCGCCAGCTTGGGCAAATCCATAGTTTTTCGCCAAATTGAATAGGGTGGAAGTTATCCATCCATTCACGTTCCCAGTCTTTATCTTCAAGTTGCTCGATTTTGTATACTAAATTGTCTTTTAGCTCATCATGGCGCTTCAATAACGCAACGACTGCGTTCATATCATGATTAGCTTCGAACAGGCCAATAACTGTGGTATCAGCCCAGAACACAACGGTGCCAATTTTAGGCTCGTAGATAGGGGTGTCTTTTGCGTCAATAAAGGTTACTGAAGCGCTACCCGCTTCCATTAATAGATCGCTTACGGCATCAGCTGTTGCAGCATTGGCATTAATACGAATTTGGATCCAAGCCATGGTTATTTCCTTCAAATAGAAAAAAGGCCGCTATAGCGGCCTTTTTAGTTTATATAGTAGCGCTAAAATTATTTAGCGTCTAAAAAGCTTTTCAGTAAATCTGAGCGAGAAGGGTGGCGTAATTTACGCAGCGCTTTCGCTTCTATTTGACGAATACGCTCACGTGTTACGTCAAACTGTTTACCTACTTCTTCTAAGGTGTGGTCGGTATTCATATCAATACCAAAACGCATACGTAGTACTTTAGCTTCACGAGCTGTTAAGCCTGCAAGTACATCGTTAGTTGCGCCACGAAGAGATTCCATTGTTGCCGAATCGATTGGCGAATCAATAGTTGTATCTTCGATAAAGTCACCTAAGTGAGAATCTTCATCATCACCGATTGGTGTTTCCATTGAAATTGGCTCTTTAGCAATCTTAAGTACCTTACGGATTTTATCCTCAGGCATCATCATGCGTTCTGCTAATTCTTCTGGATTTGGCTCACGACCCATTTCTTGTAACATTTGACGAGAGATACGGTTAAGTTTATTAATCGTTTCAATCATATGCACAGGGATACGGATTGTTCTTGCTTGGTCAGCAATAGAGCGTGTGATTGCTTGACGTATCCACCACGTAGCATAAGTAGAGAACTTATAACCACGGCGATATTCAAACTTATCAACCGCTTTCATCAGACCAATGTTACCTTCTTGGATTAAATCTAAGAATTGTAAGCCACGGTTTGTGTATTTTTTAGCAATTGAGATTACAAGACGTAAGTTAGCTTCAACCATTTCTTTTTTCGCACGGCGTGCTTTCGCTTCACCTATGCTCATTCGACGGTTGATGTCTTTAATACGCTCAATGCTTAAACCTGTTGTTTGTTCAATAACAGATAATTTATTAATGCTACGAATGATTTCTGGCTTAACTTCTTCAAGTTTAGCTGAATACTTTTCGTTACCTGAAATTTCTAAATCAACCCAAGAAGCGTCAGTTTCGTTATTAGCAAAATGCTTAACGAATGTTTTCTTTGGTAATTTAGCAATTTGAACAGCTTGCTTCATGATTAGGCGTTCTTGAACACGAACACGATCCATCATTTCACGCATGTTATTTACCATGCGGTCAAACTGTTTAGGTATTAATTTAAATGTTCTGAAAAGCTCACCAATTTCAAAAATGGCTGCTTGTGATTCAGGATGCGAACGACCTTTAGCTTCAAACGTATCACGTGCTTTATTATATAAATCACGTAAATTTTCAAAATGAATACGAGCTTCTTCAGGATCTGGCCCTGTGTCTAGCTCTTCTTCATCTTCATCATCGCTATCAGCATCATCTTTGTCATCTTTATCGTCGTCCTCAAGTTGCTTAGCACTTAATTCTGAACCGATGTTAGTTGCTGAAATTGGCGCTGTATCTTCATTAGGATCGATAAAGCCAACGATAATATCGCTTAAACGCATTTCTTCAGCTTCAAACTTATCCCACTGCTCTAGTAGGTAAGTGATTGCTTCAGGGTACTCTGCAACAGAAATCTGTACTTGATTAATGCCTTCTTCAATACGTTTAGCGATTACAATTTCGCCTTCACGTGTAAGAAGTTCAACAGTACCCATTTCGCGCATGTACATGCGAACTGGATCCGTTGTACGGCCGATTTCTTTTTCTACAGTCGCAAGGGCTGCAGCGGCAGCTTCAGCTGCGTCTTCGTCTGTCGTTGTTTCTTGCATCATTAATTCATCAGCATCAGGCGCGTTTTCGCTAACCTTGATACCCATGTCATTAATCATGCTTATGATATCTTCTACTTGATCTGAGTCTATAATGTCTTGTGGAAGGTGATCATTTACTTCTGCAAAAGTTAAGTAGCCTTGCTCTTTACCTTTCTGAATCAGAAGTTTTAATTGTGACTGAGGAGTTGGATCCATAGAGATTGTTTCTTCCACTCTGATAAGTTGATACAACAGGCGCCATCATGTAGTTTGCATTAAAGCTAACTAGAATAATGTGACGCAGTGAATAGCACAGTATAACAGTTTAAATCAATTTTGACTAGGGGCTGTTGGTCTTTCAGGATTAAAGTTTGTTCTATCCAAGGGGGGTTTAATCGCGGCGCGAGGTTTGTAACCTAGTGGGCTAAGTAAAAACCGAGCAACAAAGAGTAAACCTCCCTTGGGTCGAACCCAAAGGGCAGCGCGTGTTTGGTATTTATGCTGCGTTATCGCCTATTTATGTGGAATAACCACACTACATAAGCTATGTCTTGTCTAAATACCAAACACACTGCTGTAAACTTAACCTCGAAAGATAAACAGACCCTAACTGTTAGTCGCTTTTAACGCTGTCATTAACAAATGACACTCAAGCCTTTCATCGCTACTAAGGCCTTGTGTCTTGTCCTTTATTAATAGGGTCTCGAGTCGATAATTTAAACACTGATCTTCAATAAACTTGAAAGTATTTTTAAAAACCGTCTCTAAACGTTCTTCATTTATCTCATGTTGCCACGTTGCAAGCTTGATTAATGGCTCGTAATCTTCAGTTCCTCGAAAAAACTCGAGCAGTTGCGCAGTGGTCACATTTTCTTTTTCTAAAGCTTGTTCTTGTAATCGTAATAACAGCCCTATGCCAGCAATGTTCATTTGTGCAAGCTCAGGTAAATACGGCACACTTTTAGCTAAATTAGGGTGCTGGATCAATATACCGATAGCTTGGCGCATAGGTGTTATTTTAAATTTACGTTCAATAGAGTGTTGCTGTTTAGGCGTTTTTAAACGGCTATTCAACTGCTCACGCGTTCTGCCAATTAAGCGTCCTAATTGTTCAAGAATGTTTTCTTGATAAAACTCACTTGGAATTTTTTCAATTAGTGGAAGTGCTGCACTAAGAAGTTTAGCTTTTCCTGAATCGAGTGTTAAATCAACTTCTTGGCTTAATTTATTAAACAATACTTTGGTAAAGTCATCTGCTTGGCTTAGGCGCAATTCGAATTGCTCCTTACCTTCTTTTTGTACAAGCGAGTCAGGGTCTTCGCCATCTGGTAAAAATGCAAATTGTAGTGCTTTACCATCGTTTAAATAAGGGAGTGCATTTTCAAGTGCCCGCCAAGCTGCATCACGGCCAGCCCTGTCGCCATCGTAACAACAGATTACTTTATCAGTAGTTCTAAATAAAGTGTGCATGTGCTCGCTTGTTGTTGCTGTCCCCAGTGATGCAACTGCATATTCAATCCCTTGCTCAGCAAGAGCCACCACATCCATATAACCTTCAACAATCATTACATGAGCAAGTTTTTTATGGGCTTGCTTTGCTTCGTAAAGCCCATAAAGCTCAAAGCCTTTATGGAAAATTCGGGTTTCTGGCGAGTTTAGATATTTTGGCCCTTGGTCGGCTTGCATTACACGCCCACCAAATGCAATAACGCGTCCGCGTTTATCGCGAATAGGGAACATTAGGCGATCGCGGAAAAAATCAAATTGTCTGCCTGGTGTTTTTTCTGAAGCTAGCTTTAGCTCAACCAATTGCTCTTTTTGTTCTTTATTACGACCAAGCTGTAGGCATAGCCCATCCCATTCACTGGGAGCGTAGCCAATCATAAATTTTTTAACAGTTTCACCGCTTAAACCACGGCCTTTAACATACTCAATAACAGCAGCAGAATTACTATGGTGTTTTAATTGGTGCTGATAAAAGCGAGCAGTATGAAGCATTAAGTCGTAATCGGAGCGCTTTTGCGCAGCCGTACGCTCTGGTGCTGAGTTTGCGCCTTGTTCTCGAGGTACTTCTAAGTTAAGCATGCTAGCTATTTCTTCAATAGCATCTACAAACTCTAGCTTTTCGTACTCCATTACAAACGAAATTGCATTACCATTAGCGCCACACCCAAAGCAGTGATAAAACTGTTTGTCTTGCGATACAGTAAATGAGGGAGATTTTTCGTTATGAAATGGGCAGCAAGCTTGATAATCCTTACCTGCTTTTTTTAGACCTACTTTTGAGTCTATCAGGTCGACAATATCGGTTCTGGCAAGTAAATCGTCTATAAAGTTACGTGGGATCTTTCCGGCCATTAGTAAAATACAGTCCTGAAATAATAAGAAGAAGAACGAATATGAAATTTACTTTTTTATACTTGCTTGATGCAAAATATAGTGTGCTTTAACTTACCAAAATGACAGCGAAATAAATAGGGAAGCTATAAGAAATTTCATTTTAAAGTAACCTAATCGGTGTACTTTTTATTAAAGTTAAAAACAAAGAAACCGAGCGCTAGGCTCGGTTTACTTCAATCATACTTTAATGTATGTGGGAGTATTAGGCAGTTAATCGTTGCTTAATTAAACCAGAAATCTTACCCATATCGGCTCGACCTTCAGCTTTGCTTTTGATTATACCCATTACTTTACCCATGTCTTGCATACCTGCTGCATTAGTATCAGCAATAGCCGCGTCAATGAGAGCAATTATTTCTTCTTCACTCAATTGTTGAGGTAAAAAAGTTTCAAGCGCTACTATTTCATTGGCTTCAATATCAGCTAAATCATCACGCCCAGCATCTTTGTACTGAGTGTAAGAGTCACGACGTTGTTTAACAAGCTTCACTATAACGGAGGTAATACCTGCGTCGTCTAGCGTTATTTGCTCGTCAATTTCACGTTGCTTGATTGCAGCAAGTACCATACGAATAGGGTTAAGACGTTGCTTGTCTTTAGCTCTCATCGCATCTTTTTGCGCATCTTTTAGCGTTATTAAAAGGCTCATTTATACAAGACCTAATATATTAGTATAATTTAACGCGACGAGCGTTATCACGAGAAAGTTTTTTCATGTGACGTTTAACTGCAGCAGCTTTTTTACGCTTACGCTCAGCTGTTGGTTTTTCATAGTGCTCGCGACGACGAACTTCTGAAAGGATTCCTGCTTTTTCACATGAACGCTTGAAGCGACGAAGTGCTACGTCAAACGGTTCGTTCTCTCTTACTTTAATTACTGGCATTAAAAATTCACCTACCTAAATTATGAGCGTTGCTCAAGTTGATCAAACATTGATCAAGTGGTTCAAAAATGGTGCGGTATTGTAATCCGAAGCAACACCACATGTAAAGGACAATATTAACAGAAACGCATTACGTTAAACAGTATTAATTTGCTTGGCGCTGGTACAGTTGGCAAAGTACTTGTCCCGCATTTTTTTCTTTAATTAACAACCAGTTGGTTGGTGTTTCTAAGGCGGCTAGCTCTGCCTCTACTTCAACATAAATTAATGCGTCGTTGCTTAACCATTGGTTTTTTTCTAATAAATCGCAGGTTGTTTGCGCTAAATCTTTACGAAATGGTGGGTCAACAAATACAAGATTAAAAGCTTCGTTTGTGTTTTTTTGCTCTAAAAAGGAGAGCGAATTAGTATGTTTAACGTATGCGTTGTCGAGCTTTAAAGTGCTAATATTTTGTTCTAATTGCTTAGCAGCTAATGAGTCGAGCTCGATAAATGTAGCGCTTTTAGCATATCGTGATAGCGCTTCAAATCCCAATCCACCAGAACCGGCAAAACAATCAAGTACATTTGCGTCACGCGTATCTTGCATTAGCCAATTAAATACAGTTTCTTTAATTCGATCGGTAGTAGGTCTCAAGCCTTCTACGTTTTTAACCGGGAGTTTACGGCCTCGAAATTGACCACTAATCACTCTAATAAAGCCATCACTGGGCTTGTTAGCAGCTTTATTTTGCGTTGTTTTTTTTCTCATTTAGCTCACTAAAAAATGGTATATGGTATCTAGCTCAGATAATATTATGGGCGATTACGTGTAGCTTCATTTTTCAACCGCATTAAAAGTGTTACTATTAAACACTTACGTTTTGAATGGTTGTATTTATTAGCAACTATTGCTGGGCATTGCCAAGCTATTTCAAATTTTAGTTTATCAGATTTTTATAAGTGGTTATTAGCAAGTATGACAAAAAAAAGTAAATTCATGTCGTGGCTCGGTTTTGGCAAGTCAGATAAAAAAGAAGCAGAGCAAAAAGCAGCAGCTGATAAACAACAAGTATTAGCGCAAGAAGAGGCCCAGAAGCTAGAGCAAGAAAAACTAGCGCAAGAGCAAGCTGAAGCTGAACGGTTAAAAGCAGAGGCTGAAACAGAGCGTTTAGAACAAGAACGCCAGCGTGCTGAAAACGCGGAAAAGATTGCCATTGAGCAGGCCAATTCTGAATTGCTTGCAAAACAGCAAGCAGATGCCGAGGCGCAAAGACAAAAACATGCGCAACGTTTAGCCGATCAAGAAAAAGAGATGCGCTTAGAGCAAGAACGATTAGCGGCAGAAAAAGTAGAGGCTGAGCGACTAGAGCAAATACGCCTTGAAAAACAAGATGAGGCAATCAAAGCCGAAAAGCTTGCAATAGAGCAAGCGAATGCTGAGTTATTAGCAAAAGAACAAGCGGATGCTGAAGCTCAAAGGCAAGAGCAAGCGAAGCGCTTAGCAGAACAAGAAGCGCAGATGCTTTTAGAGCAAGAACGCATTGCGGCTGAAAAAGCAGAGAATGAACGCTTAGAGCAAGTACGTATTGCAGCTGAAAAAGCAGAGAATGAGCGTTTAGAGCAAGAACGCCTTGCAGCTGAAAAAGCAGAGAATGAACGCTTAGAGCAAGAACGCCTTACAGCTGAAAAAGCAGAGAATGAACGCTTAGAGCAAGAACGCCTTGCAGCTGAAAAAGCAGAAAACGAGCGTTTAGAGCAAGAACGTATTGCAGCTGAAAAAGCAGAGAATGAACGCTTAGAGCAAGAACGCCTTGCAGCTGAAAAAGCAGAAAACGAGCGTTTAGAACAAGAACGCCTTGCTGCTGAAAAAGCAGAGAATGAACGCTTAGAGCAAGAACGCATTGCGGCTGAAAAAGCAGAGAATGAACGTTTAGAGCAAGAACGTATTGTAGCTGAAAAAGCAGAAAATGAGCGTTTAGAACAAGAACGTATCACAGCAGAACTTGCAATTGAAGAAGCTAAAAAAGCCGAAAAGCCAAAAAAAGAAGGGTTTTTCTCTCGTCTAAAAAAAGGCTTGTTAAAGACTCGCGTTAATATAGGTTCTGGTTTTGCGTCTATTTTTAGTGGAAAAAAAATAGACGACGAATTATTTGAAGATCTTGAAACTCAATTACTCACCGCCGATTTAGGCGTTGATACTACCATGAAGTTGATTGATCGTTTAACTGATGCAGCGAACCGTAAACAGTTAAAAGATGGTGATGCGCTTTATGAGTTAATGAAACAAGAAATGGCTGCGATGCTTAAAACGGCAGAACAGCCTTTAGTCATAAGCGAAGATAAAAAGCCGTTTGTTATTTTAATGGTAGGTGTAAATGGTGTTGGTAAAACAACGACTATTGGTAAAATGGCTAAGCAATTTCAAAACGAAGGTAAGTCGGTTATGCTGGCTGCTGGTGATACGTTTAGAGCGGCAGCTGTTGAGCAGCTTCAGGTTTGGGGAGAACGTAACAGCATTCCCGTTATTGCACAGCATACAGGTGCAGATAGTGCATCAGTTGTGTTTGATGCATTCCAAGCGGCTAAAGCACGTAATATAGATGTGTTAATTGCTGATACAGCTGGGCGCTTGCAAAATAAAGATAATTTAATGCAAGAGCTTGAAAAGATAGCTCGTGTAATGAAAAAGATTGATCCTGATGCGCCGCACGAAGTGATGCTAACTATCGATGCAGGCACAGGGCAAAATGCAATTAGCCAAGTAAACCTGTTTAATCAATGTGTTGGTTTAACTGGTATTACGCTTTCAAAACTTGATGGAACTGCAAAGGGTGGTGTTATTTTTGCGGTTGCAGATAAGTTTAATATTCCAATTCGTTACATTGGTGTTGGTGAAGGTATTGATGATTTACGCGCTTTTAAAAGCGATGATTTTATTGATGCGTTATTTAGCCAAGATGAGGACGACGTTTAATTTACCAAAAAAGGGAGCTAGCTCCCTTTTTAATTGCGAGGAATACTAATTTCATTAATGTGTTAATGGAGTTGGCATAATAAAAAGATGATAAATTTTCAGCAAGTAAGTAAGACCTATCCTGGAGGGCACCGCGCCCTCGAAAAAGTTAATTTTCATATTAAACCGGGTGAACTTGCCTTTTTAACTGGCCACAGTGGTGCGGGTAAAAGTACGTTGCTTAAGTTAATTAGCTTAATGGAACGTCCTTCAGCAGGTAGTGTATTTATCAACGGTGTTGATTTAAACAAAGTAAACTCGCGTCAAATTCCTTATGCTCGTCGTGATATAGGTATTATTTTTCAAAATCATAGGTTATTAGAGCGCTATACTATTTTTGATAACGTGGCATTACCTCTCATTATTGAGGGGACTCACCATAAGCAAATAGCTAAACGGGTCCATGGCGCGCTTGACAAGGTAGGCCTAATTGACAAAGTGAAATGTCATCCTTCAATGCTCTCTGGAGGCGAACAGCAACGAGTTGGTATTGCCAGAGCTATTGTAAACTCCCCACCAATTTTACTAGCTGATGAACCAACAGGTAATCTTGACCCAGAGCTTTCAATGGAAATACTAAAGTTGTTTGAAGACTTTAATAAACACGGTACCACTGTTCTTATCGCAACGCATGATTTGGGTTTGGTTGCACGTATGAAGTATCGTAGCTTAACCTTAAAAGATGGCCGTATGCTTCAAGACCCGCTTGCTGAGGGGGCACTATGAGTTTACTTTTTAAAGGTCGCCAAAATAGTAACGACAAGCAAAAAAAATCAGTATTAGCTGGCGGTTACTTTTTTATTATTAATATTTTTCGCCAAGGTGTGCATAGCTTAGGTGAAATGTGGCGCACGCCGCTTGCGTCTATGATGACTATCGCTGTACTTGGTTTGAGTCTAACGTTACCTGCAACACTTTACTTAGTCGTTAAAAACGTACAGCAAGTGAGTAGTGGCTTTGAAGAGGCGAGTGAAATATCGTTGTTCGTAAAAGAAAGTATGAACGAGCAAGAAACGCAAACATTAGTAAAGCGTTTAGCACTTTACCCAGAAGTGGAAAGTGTTGAGTTTATTTCAAAACAACAGGCATTAACTGAATTTAAAGATGTATCTGGCTTTGGGCAAGCTTTGGAGTATTTAGATAAAAATCCATTACCGGATGTGGTACTCGTTACTCCAACAAAACGTCACAGACACCCAAATGCCGCTAAAGTACTGCTAACTAAATTAGAAAGTGAACGTGAAGTTGATTTTGGTAAGCTCGATATAGCCTGGTTAGAGCGTTTAAATGCATTACTAGATTTACTCAAAGAAAGTGTAATAACTATCGCATTATTACTACTTACCTCAGTGACACTTATTATTGGTAACACCATTCGTTTGTCGATCATGGATAAAAAAGAAGAAATACAAGTAATGAAGCTAGTAGGCGCAACGAACACCTTTATACATGCCCCATTTTTGTGGACCGGTATTTGGTATGGTGTAATAGGTGGTTTGTTTGCCTTTATATGCGTAGGTCTGATGATGTGGTGGCTTTCAAGCGCTGTGAGCAGTGTGGCGGGGGTGTATCAAACAAGCTTTTCGTTAATAGGATTATCGCTTAATGAACTCGGCTTTTTAGTGTTACTTGCAACAAGCTTAGGATTTGTAGGCTCGTACCTTTCTGTAAATCGATATATTAAAGAAATAGAACCCGATAAAGTATAATAAACCCTGCAAACTATAAGTGAACCAACCCAGCTTGAAATGCGTAACGTATCGGACTGGGTTGTACCTCCCGTTATTAAAACTGTCATATTTGTGTACTATCCTCCCATAAAGTAATGAGTTGTAAATAAGGTGATGCGGTTAGGTTAATTGGCTGCAATCCCTCAATTCATCACTTATTCAGTCGCTTGTAGTAGACTAAACACATACTAAAAACTGCTTGATTTATACTTTTAAAAAGTTTTAAATTGGGGTTAGCACTCTTAGAGAAAGAGTGCTAAGATAGTTTCAAATGTTTATCACCGAGGTGAAAAATGAGTAAAGATTTATACGCAATGGCACTTACAGTCGGACAACAAAGCGCAAGCATGGACGGTTACCTTCAAGCGGTAAGCACTATTCCTATGCTTAAAGTTGAACAAGAGCAAGAACTTGCTAAAAGACTTCAGGAAGAAGGCGATCTTAGTGCTGCCAAGCAACTCATTATGTCGCATTTACGCTTTGTAGCACATATTGCTAAAAGCTACTCGGGATACGGCTTACCACAAGCTGACCTTATACAAGAAGGTAATATAGGCCTGATGAAAGCGGTTAAACGTTTTGACCCTACAGTGGGTGTACGTTTAGTGTCGTTTGCAGTGCATTGGATTAAAGCCGAAATTCACGAGTTTGTTCTTAAAAACTGGCGCATAGTTAAAGTTGCAACCACTAAAGCGCAACGTAAATTGTTTTTTAATCTTCGTAAAAACAAAAAGCGTTTAGGCTGGTTCAACCAAGCTGAGGTTAGCACTGTTGCTAGCGAGCTAGGTGTGAGTGAAAAAGAAGTACGTGAAATGGAATCGCGCATGAGCGGCCAAGACATGGGCTTTGACCTAACTGGTGACGATAACGACGATGCACCAACAAGTACATACTCTCCAGTACAGTATTTAACAGATGGCGCAGCTGACTTAGCTGACGACGTTGAACAAGAGCAGTGGAAAGAGCAAGCGCATACCCGTTTATTTAGCGCACTTAAAACACTAGATGAACGTTCACAAGATATTGTTAGCGCGCGTTGGTTGTCTGATGATAAAGCAACCCTTCAAGAGCTTGCACAAAAGTACAGTGTATCTGCTGAGCGTGTTCGTCAGCTTGAAAAAACAGCGATGAAAAAGTTACAAAGCGCTATGAGCTAATATTGCTCAAGCAGCAAAATTTAAAAAGCCCTGCATGAAAATGCGGGGCTTTTTGCTTTTGAGTAGGTTGGTTTGAGCGAAGCGAAACCCAACGATAAATATCTAATCAAGTAATACCGATACTCTGCATTATCGAATGGTTATACCAATCCGCAATAATACTTAATCATTTTGCGAGGCTAAACGTGTCGCTACCTGCGTTAAAAAAGTCTCATTTAGAACAACTGAATAGTGAATTTTTTGCCTAGCTATCAACACGTTTTTCCGCCCTCAAAATAGACCACTTAATTAAGCGAATTGGTATTAGTTTATTATTCGGATATAGCATTATTTAAAGCTTATATTACCTAGCACTCACTCCCTTTCTCTCAGCATGCGCTAACTGAATGTACTTACGTTCAACTAATTGCGAAACCGGTACGAGTTCAAAACCTTGCCTAGTTAGCTCTGGTAAGGCATGGCGTAAAAATTCGATGGTTTCTGGGTAGGGATGAGCAATTGCAATGGCAAAGCTATGGGAAATGGCTAATTGTTTTAACTCTTCAAGCCTTAGCTGCAGTTGTTCTGGTGTAGTTATGTTGTCTAAAAACACTTGGCGACTAATATTAGCAACACCCAAAAAGTTAGCGGCATTTTGTGCCTGACTCAAATCGGTTGTGCGACTATCTAAAAAATATAAATGACGCTTTTTAAGTACTTCCATTGTCCACTTCATAGCTTGGCTTTTTTGCGTAAGCGCTGAGCCCATGTGGTTATTAACGCCTTTAACTTGCGGTAAACTAGCGAGAGCTGTTCCAAGAGTTTGCTGAAGCTGCTCTTTATTCATATTTAAAGTAAGCGCACCAGGCCCTAGTTCTTTACCGTTAAGTGCTTGCATAGGTACATGAAGCAATAACTCTTTATTTGATTGACTGGCAAGTGTTGCAAAAATTTGCGAATAAGGGGTATGGGGCAAAATTGAATACGACAATTGCCCAGGTAAGGAAAGGAACTCTAAGTCCCGTTGATGATAGCCTATATCGTCTATCACTATTGCTATTTGCTTGGCGCTAATTGTTGCAGAGCTAAAACAAATAGCTAATGTTAGCCATTTTATTATTTTCACGTTTATAGTTTTTATTATCTTTTTAGCTTTATTTATACAGCTTATACAAGCTATTGCATGCTGAGTAATTGTTTGGCTTTAACCAACTGTAAATCGGTTAGATTACCAGTAAGTAATTGCGCATTATTGTTAGTGTGTTCATTTTTTATTATAACGGCTTTATTACTTTGTGAAAGGTTTGTTTGATTAACCGCCACATCTGGGGTTATTCCTATTCCATCAATCGATTTACCTAACGGTGTGAAGTATTTCGCTGTGGTGAGCTTTAATGCGGTATTGCCATCACCGAGTGGAATGAGTGATTGTACAGAGCCTTTCCCAAAAGATTGGCTGCCAACAATGGTTGCTCGGTTATTATCTTTAAGTGCTGCTGCAAGTATTTCGGCTGCAGAGGCAGAATTTTCGTTTATAAGCACAACTATGGGCGCATTTTTTAGAATGTCTCCACGCTTTGCATAAAATGCTTGGTTAGCATCGTAAAAACGTCCTTTAGTCGTTACTATAGTGCCACTTTGTAAAAATAGGTCTGATACAGCCACTGCGCTTTGTAATGTCCCCCCTGGGTTATCACGTAAATCAATTACTAAGCCTTTAAGTGGGTAGCCAAAATGGCTTTGCAGGGCGGCAACTTGTAGTGCAACTTCATGTAATGTGTGGTTAGAGAAGTTATTAATAGCTATGTAACCAGTTCCAAAATCTAAAAGTTCGCTTGTTACACTTTCGAGGTTTATTTGGCGACGTGTGACATGAAAAGTGAGTGGGTTTTTATTGTTATCGCGATTTACAATTATATCTATATTCGAAAATTCACTGTCTCTTATTAGTGTTGCTACTTCGTCGATAGTACGGTTTTGGGCTGCGTTGTTGTTTACACTTACAATAATATCGCCTGGTAAAATACCTGCCGCTTTTGCGGGCGAATTATTAACCACGTTAACAATAGTCATATTCTCGTCTATGTTCTTAACTTCTATACCAATACCTGTGTAACGACCATTTGTGTTATCAAATAATGAGGCTAATTCATACTCATTTAAGTACTTAGAATAGGAGTCGAGTTTTGAATATAAACGCTCAAACTGTTGGTTGTTATATTTAATATGGTGGCTATTTTGTAAGGTGAGATCTTCAACGTAATAGGTATGAATGTTGAAGAGTATTTCGTCTATTTGTTGTCTTTTAAGATCTTTAATTGAGCTTGCTAGTGCATTACTAGTAAAGGTAATTAGGGTTAGTAATACAAGCAAGTACAGACTTATATAAAAGTCTGCACTTTTTTTATTAACGGTATTTATTGTGTGTTTTTTAGTTGTCATCAGCTGCTCCAGGGCGGTGCAGCGATTTATCTAATTAAATACGTTTGCACCATTTTACAGGATTTACTGCGCGTCCTTTGTGGCGTATTTCAAAGTATAGACCAGAACTTGCCTGTCCGCCGCTTTGGCCTACTAAAGCGAGGGTTTCGCCTTCACGTACCATATCCCCTACATCTCTTAGTAGCGTTTGAGCGTGGCCATATAGGCTCATAAAACCTTCACCATGGTCTACAACAATTACCCATCCATAACCTTTTAGCCAATCGGCAAATACAACTTGGCCGTTGTGCACGCTATTAATATTAGTGCCTTCTTTTGCACCAATTAACACGCCTTTCCAATCAATACCACCATGCTTACGTTGGCCGAATGTGTGCTCTAACTTGCCTTTGCTCGGCCAGTCTAATTTGCCCTTGCTCTTATTTAGGCCAAGTAATTCTATTTTTTGTGTTTTTTCTTTTTCGAGCTCTTTAATCGTTGTTACTAAAGTTTGTTGGTTTTCTTTTAAATAATTTATTGAGCTTTTAGTGCTGTTGAGCTGAGCTTGTAAGTTTTTAAGATTAGCTTGGCGTTCACTTTGTGCATTAAGTAATGCAGTTTGGCGCCTTTTTTGTTCATCAAATAAAAGCTCTAGTTTTTCTTGCGTTTTAACGAGCTCTTCTTGGTTTTGTACTATTTGCTGTTGAAGATCTTTTAGATCTTCGATTTGTTCAATACGGGCTTTATTTAAGTAATTGTAATAGCTAAGTGTGCGCTCAAACTTGGCTGTGTCTTCTTGATTCAACAGCATTTTAGAGTAGTCGTCGCCACCGGCCATATAGGCACTTTTGAGTTGCGCGGCTAAAATTTTCTGAAACTGAGTGTGTTTTTTATCAAGCTCATCGGCTTTACTTTGTAACTCTTTTTGCTGTGTTTTAGTCTCTTTTACGGATTGCTCTGCCATGTTAAGTGCTTTAGCATTTTTAGCTATATCGAGTTCATGGCTTTTTAGATTTTTTTGTAGCGACGCTATTTTTTTTCTTTGGGCGTTATATTCAGCTTGGCTTTGCTCAAGTGCATTTTGAACCTCTGATAAGTCTTTTTTAGTACGATCTTCATTAGCAACTGCAGATGCAGCCACTAATGAAGTTAGTATCAAACCGCACTTAATTAACCGGTTAATACGTTTGTTCATGTGTTATTTCAACATCATGATAGGCGTACCAGTCATTTCTTTTGGTTGCTCCATACCCATTAAGTGAAGCATTGTTGGGGCTACATCACTCAAGGCTTTACCTTGCATTGGCTCTGCATCGCGACCAACATAAATAAAATGCACAGGTTCGCTAGTGTGGGCAGTATGTGCTTGGCCTGTTTTGAGATCAGCCATTTGCTCAGCATTACCATGATCGGCTGTAATTAGTGCTTCACCACCAAACTCTTCTAGCGCATCAACAACACGTCCGATACAGCTATCTACAGCTTCACAAGCTCTAACAGCGGCTTCAAATACACCTGAGTGACCAACCATATCGCCATTAGGGTAGTTACAAATAATAGCATCGTATTTACCGCTTTTAATTGCTTCTACCAGTTTGTCGGTTAGCATTTCTGAGTTCATTTCAGGTTGTAGGTCGTAGGTTGCTACTTGCGGCGAAGGAATTAGCTCGCGTGTTTCACCTTTAAATTCGCTTTCACGTCCGCCACTAAAGAAAAATGTAACGTGTGCGTATTTTTCGGTTTCTGAAATACGAAGCTGTGTTTTATTATTTTTTTCAAACCATTCACCGAGTACGTTTATTAGTGGTGTAGGTCCAAATGCAACAGGTGCGTCTATATCGGCTGCATACTCTGTCATCATTACAAATGCGCTAAGCTCTGGCGTTCTTTTTTTAGTAAAACCATCAAATTCAGGCTCAACAAAAGCGCGGGTAATTTCGCGGGCTCTATCTGCTCTAAAGTTAGCAAAAATAACGGTGTCACCATCGTTTATTGAAGCCGGAGTGGCACCTGTCGGCGTAATGGTCGTAGCTGCTACAAACTCGTCGTTTTCGTCGCGCTCGTACGCTGCATTAAGTGCTTCAACACCATTATCAAAATTAAAGTCGCCTTCGGCGAGCGTCATTACGTTGTAAGCTTTTTCTACACGGTTCCAACGGTTGTCTCTGTCCATTGCGTAGTAACGGCCAATAAGTGATGCTAAACGTCCGCACTTAAGTTTACTAAATAACGCTTCAATTCGTTCAATTGATGCTTTTGCGCTACGTGGAGGTGTGTCACGGCCGTCTAAAAATGCATGGAAATAGACTTCTTTAGCACCACGTTTTGCCGCCAGCTCAATACTTGCAACTATATGATCTTCATGGCTATGCACACCACCTGGGCTTAAAAGACCCATTATGTGAACCGCTTTACCAGCACTTACTGCTTTGTCTATGTTTTCAACTAAGGCTGGGGTTGAATCAAACTCGCCATCGTTAATTGCTTTGGTGATACGGGTAAAATCTTGATACACAATGCGCCCTGCACCTAAGTTTACATGGCCAACTTCTGAGTTACCCATTTGACCATCAGGAAGACCAACATCTAAACCCGAAGCCGATATTAATGTGTGTGGGCGGGTGGCCCATAAGTTGTCTAATACAGGTGTGTTAGCTGCAAGAATAGCATTACTTTGCGTATCTTCGCGGTGTCCCCAACCGTCTAAAATCATTAATACCAGTGGTTTTTTATGCTCTGTCATAATAGCTCCTGAAAATTAGTATCTGTTGATGGATACTGTGCACCTAAAAAGGTTTATTAGCGTGGTTTTAGCATACCGTGTTTTTAAGCTAGGATCAGCATTGAAAACAAGATATTAAATTTTTTCACTTATACCTCATTGACTAACCTGAACTCTGCTTGAGATAGATTTATTATCCAGAGTTCTTGTTAACTATATATGGGGGGGCTTTATCGTTTTTTAAACGCCTCTAAGTGCTCCTAAACTCGCATTTTAGGTTGGTTTGGGTATACTTGCGTGGCTAAAGTACAAAATCCTTAAAACATCACGTTTTAAAACATAATTTCATAGTGGAAGTAGAATGGATCAATATATTGAATTTATTACAAATCATCCCATTTTAAGCCTTGCTTGGGTTGGTATTGTTTTCCTTATTGTTAGTGGCTGGATAAAAAGTAAGCTTTCAGCTGTTCGTCAAATAAATCCCCAGCAGCTTACGTTACTTATTAACCGTGATGACGGTCAAGTAATCGATATACGTGCGCAAAAAGAGTTTAATGCAGGGCGTATTTCTGGTGCTGAGCACTTAAGCCCAGAGAATGCGAAAAAATCTGACTTTTCAAGCCTTGAAAAGTACAAGACTAAACCCATTATAGTTGTATGTACTACAGGTATGACTGCCCAAGGTACTGCAGCCGCTATGAGTAAAGCTGGTTTTGAACGAGTTTACTTATTAGCAGGTGGCATGGGTGCGTGGCAATCTGCCAGCTTACCAACTACAACAGGTCGCTAATCAGTTTAGCTAGGCCGATAGAGGATTTATTATGAGTAATGTTGTTTTATACACCAAGGCGTATTGTCCATTTTGTCAGCGTGCTCTTTCGCTTTTAAACAGCAAAGGCATTGAATACACAAATTATGATATTGGTGTGCAGCCTGAGCTACGCGATGAAATGATTGCCAAAGCAGGTGGTGCAAGCACAGTACCGCAAATTTTTATTAATGATGAACATATCGGTGGCTGCGACGACATGATGGCTATTGAAGCGCAAGGTAAACTTGACGCTAAGCTAAACGCTTAATTTAATTATAATAACGAACAAGTTAGGAATAACAATGAACGAAGAAAATCAAAACGTAGCAGCTGCAGAAGCTGGCGCACAATTTACTATTCAACGCATTTACACTAAAGATGTATCGTTTGAAACGCCAAACTCTCCGGCCATCTTTCAAAAAGAATGGACACCAGAAGTTAAGCTAGACCTAGATACACGCTCAAACAAGTTGGACGAAGGTGTATTTGAAGTTGTTTTAGCGCTAACTGTAACTGCATCTATTGGTGAAGAAACTGCGTTCTTATGTGAAATTCAACAAGCAGGTATTTTTACTATTGCTGAAGTTGAAGAAGTGCAACTTGCGCACATGCTAGGTGCATTTTGTCCTAACGTGTTATTCCCATATGCACGTGAAGCTGTTTCAAATCTTGTTAACCGTGGTACTTTCCCACAGCTTAACCTTGCGCCAGTTAATTTTGATGCGTTATTTGCACAATACATGCAACAACGTACTGCGCAAGCTGACCAGGCTTCAGCAGACGCATAACTTATGAGTACAGCAACTACAGCTGTTACTGTATTAGGGGCGGGGTCTTACGGCACCGCCCTTGCTATTTGTTTAGCCCGAAATGGTCACCAGGTGACACTTTGGGGAAGAAATAGCGACGACGTTGCCACGCTTGCAGCTGAGCGGAAAAATCAACGTTACTTACCTGATGCTCCTTTCCCAGATACTCTTACTCTTGAAGCTAACCTACAACATGCCGTTGCTAGCAGTGCTATTGTACTTGTTGTTGTGCCAAGCCATGCTTTTGGCGACACGCTTGCGCAGATAAAACCTGCATTGCAAGAGGGTGCTAAAGTAGCGTGGGCAACTAAAGGGCTTGAGCCTAATACTGGACGTTTGTTACAAGAAGTTGCTTTGCAAGAATTGGGTGATGACATACCACTTGCGGTACTTTCGGGTCCTACGTTTGCAAAAGAAATGGCGATGGGGTCACCTACAGCTATTTCAGTGTCTTCTACGTCACCTGAATTTGCGCAGCAACTGGCTGATTTACTTCATTGTGGTCGCTCATTCCGTGTGTATAACAATGATGACTTTATTGGTATACAGCTCGGTGGTGCGGTTAAAAATGTAATTGCAATTGGCGCCGGTATTTCGGACGGTGTAGGTTTTGGTGCTAATGCGCGTACCGCGCTCATTACCCGAGGCCTTGCAGAGCTCACTCGTTTAGGCTGTGCTTTGGGTGCTAAGCCAGAAACCTTTATGGGAATGGCAGGCCTTGGTGATTTAATACTAACCTGTACAGATAACCAATCACGTAATCGTCGATTTGGTTTGGCGTTAGGTAAAGGCGAGAGCGTTGATGCTGCTATTGAGTCTATTGGCCAAGTAGTTGAAGGCTTTAGAAACACTAAAGAAGTGTACTTACTAGCGCAGCGTGCTGGCGTAGAAATGCCAATCACTGAGCAAATTTATAAAGTACTTTATGAAAATAAAGACATGAAAGAAGCCGCTATGGCTCTTTTAGGACGAGAACAACGCGCTGAATAAGCGCTTGAGCTAGGCCTTAACTAAAAAACCGACACTATGTCGGTTTTTTATTGCCTAACGGATTATATTTACTGGGCGTTAGGGAAGCCCAACTGACGCCACGACTCGTAAACAAACACGGCGACTGCATTTGACAGGTTCATACTACGGCTATTTGCTTGCATAGGAATACGTACACGCTGATCGTTTGGTAATGCTTGAATCATTTCATCAGGCAGGCCGCGTGTTTCAGGACCAAATACCAAGCAGTCGCCAGCTTCGTAACTTGCTTCATGATGAAACTGACTGCCTTTAGTTGTACAGGCATACACTTTTTTAGGTTTGCATTTTTCAAGGTAGTCCTCAAAAGAGGCATGGCGTTGAACATGGCTAAATTCATGGTAATCAAGGCCCGCACGTTTCACGCGTTTATCGTCCCATTCAAAACCTAATGGCTCAATTAAATGTAATGCATAGCCAGTATTGGCACATAGGCGAATAATATTACCTGTGTTAGGCGGTATTTCAGGTTGGTATAAAACAATATCCAGCATAATGAGCCTTATAAAATAATCTGTAGTTTGACGAAGGGCAGTATACACGAAACCTTTTAAAAAAATGATATACTCAACACATTCAATACAGTGATTAATGGATACACGCGTGCATAACCGTAGCTACGAATTTTGGGTTAAAACTTCCAGCATTGTTACCATGGTCATGGTTAGCTTAATGATCGGCGCAAAAACATGGGCCTGGCTGGC
Organism: Pseudoalteromonas sp. SR43-5; assembly: GCF_014163835.1. Classification (NCBI taxonomy): domain Bacteria; kingdom Pseudomonadati; phylum Pseudomonadota; class Gammaproteobacteria; order Alteromonadales; family Pseudoalteromonadaceae; genus Pseudoalteromonas; species Pseudoalteromonas sp. SR43-5. The sequence goes on along the minus strand of NZ_JACJEA010000013.1, from coordinate 102,119 downwards.
TTCTGGCTCGGCTTCAATGCTTGGCTCGTTAACTGATTCGTTAATGGATATTACTGCCACCGCTATGAGCTTTTTAGTGCTGGGTTACGCACTGCGCCCAGCAGATGATGACCATAGATTTGGACACGGAAAAGCTGAAGCACTTGCAGGACTTGGCCAAGCCGCATTTATTGCTGGATCAGGTTGCCTACTTGCTTTTCATGGTATTGAGCGATTATTTAACCCTATACAGTTAAGCCATTCTTTATTAGGTGTGTGGGTAAGTATTTTTGCTATTGCGTGTACGCTCGTCATTGTATTTGTACAAAACAAAGTGGTTAAGTATACCGATTCAATTGCTATAAAAGCCGACTCAGTACATTACAAAGGCGATTTAATATTAAACGCTGCTGTGCTGTTAGCTATTTTGTTAGCTTATTATGGCGTGTTGTATGCAGATCCTATTTTTGCAATAGGTGTAGCGGGTTACTTACTTTATAACAGCTGGGATATAGCTCGCGATAGTGCCGATCATTTAATGGATAAAGAACTCCCTGATGACGAAAAAAAAAGCATATTTGACATAGCCAGAGCCCATGCTGATGTGCATGGCGTGCATGACATTCGTACTCGCCAAGGCGGTAAAGTTAAGTTTATTCAAATGCACTTAGAGCTTGATGATCATTTGAGTTTGATTCGCGCGCACAATGTGGCTGATGAAGTAGAGGCAATGCTCAAAGAACGTTTTGAGTCGGAGGTAGATATACTGATCCACCTCGACCCTTTGTCAGTACTTGTTAAGCCGTCACCGAATCACAAAATTGATAAAAGTTAGTTAATAGCGGCTTTCGAATTTCGTCACGTTCAAAAAGTAGCTCGTGTTTAGCGCCTTCAAAACTCTCAATCGTTGCATGAGCATGCCTTTTTGCAAGACTGTACTGTGCTTCGTTGTTTACCACTGTATCGCTAGCTGCACTTGCTATAAACAAAGGGATTGGTACGTTTAGGTTATCAACAGACTTTAAAAACGATATCGTAGCTGCTAGCCAGCCAAACGTAACGCCACCTAATTGTATGTTAGGTTCTAATTTATAGGTTTGCCTAAAGTAGGTGTAACGCTTCTCGCTGCTAGTAAGTACGTTTTCGGTAAATGGGATCGGGTTGTAGTTGCCTTGTCCAAATGCATAGCAAGAGTGTAAACCAAGTAAAGTGGCTAATTTAACAATAAACTTCGTTGGTATTTTTGGTACGTCTTTTGTAAAAATATCAAACATAGGAGCAGACAAAAACACGCCTTTATAGCTATTTTCAAATTTTGCTAAATAATCAATAGCAATGGCGCCACCCATTGAATGAGCTAGCATGACTTTTTTACCTTGCCAATGCCTTGAAACTATTTGCTGATCAAAGTTATTTAGGTCACTGCTGTAGTTATTATAATGTTTTACAAAGCCTTTATGTTTATTTTTAAGGTGCCTGTAAGAGCGGCCCTGACCTTGATGATCCATAATAAACACAGCAAAATTATTACTATACAGCTCCCATAGCAGTTCTTTATATTTTTCTAGGCCTTCAATACGCCCTGTACTTACTACTATTGCGGTTGTCGCGTTTTTAGGGATTGCGTATGCGTAAAATAGCTTTCCTGATGGCGTATCTAAGTAGCTTTTAATTAAATTTTCAGTATAAAAAACATTAATGGCCTCTTGATTGCTCTCAAGCTGGGCTTCTGAACTATAAAACATGCTTTACTCTTTTATTAATGGCAAGGTTATATTAGCACACAAGCCACCTAGTTCTTTATTTGATAATACTAAACTGCCACCATGCGCAGTAATAGCATTTTTAGCAATCGCCAGCCCTAAACCCGTACCACCACTTACGCGATCCCGCGCATCTGATTGCCTAAAAAAGGGCTCACAAAGCTTGCTCAGTTGATCATCGGGCACACCAGAGCCATCATCACATATTTCTATATAAATGGCATCTGTGTGCTTTAGAGTAATGCTAATTGTATTGTTTGCATATTTAATAGCGTTACGAAGTAGATTTTCAAGCGCACTGGCAATAAGGGTTTCGTCGCAATTAATATTTACGTCTACAGCGCCCACTATATTGAGCTGCTTATTATTTTGTTTTGCTTCAAACTGCGCATCGTTAATAACGTGATCTACAATTATTTGTAATGATTGTTTTTGCAGTGAAAGCGCTTGGCTTTTTGCTTCTAAGCGAGAAACTTGCAGCACGTCGGCAATCATCTTATCAAGTTGGTTTGCTTCTTTTTCTATGCGTAATAAATACGATTGGCTAGTGTCGTTAGCTTGCATTTGCGCAAGACCGGTAGCCATTTTTAAACGCGTAAGGGGCGAGCGTAACTCATGTGATATGTCGGCTAATAAGCGTTTTTGTGAACTAATTAAAAGCTCTAGCTGATTGGCCATGCTGTTAAAGTCTCGCCCAAGTATTCCCAGCTCATCTTTTCGGTTTACAGAAATGTCGGCTCTTGCGCTTAGGTTGCCCGCTGATAGTTTAATAGCTGCTTTTTTAAGACTATTTATAGGGGCTATTAAGTTACGGCTAAATACAAAGCTTAAAATAAGAGAGGCAACAATTGCGATGACTATTTTCATCCAATTAGGCATAAGCTTAAAGCGCATTAATAGCGGCGGTTGATGGTTAATATCTATTTCATAAAGATAAAAACTCCCTTCAGGCACGTTTATATTAACAGGGCCGAAGGCTTGATATTTTTCAGTAAAAATAATTTGTGGTGACATATTTTGAGTAAAGTTTAATAAACTTAAGTCGATGCTCTCTGGCACCTCTTTACTACTAAGGGAGTCTTCGCTTTGAGCTGCGCTTAAGTATAAAAGTTTACGCTTTGATAGGCGAGGGTGTACTAATACATCGCTTAGGCTGCGCTTATGTTTAATAGCAGTGCGCTCAATACTTTTAGCGGTATATATTAAGTTTTTTTTCATAGGGCCATAAAGCGGCTCGTTAGTTACCGCGTTAATAGCGGTAATGTTACTTAAAAATATAAGCGCTGCAACGGTGCCGATTATAGTTAACCAAAACCAAATAAATATTTTAAAAAACAGGTAGTGCCCAGGGTGTTTTAACCAAGCAAAGTAAGTGCTTTTATTCGCCTTGGATAAAGACATAACCCGTACCTCTCATTGTTTTAATTCGCTCACCTGGAATATGCTCTGCTATTTTTTTGCGGATATTACTTACATGCATATCGATAGAGCGATCAAAAGAAGCTAAGCGCCTACCTAGTACTTCTTCACTAATTTGCTCTTTACTAACCACTTCACCTGCATTTTTACACAATAGCGTGAGTATTTCGTACTCTGTACCAGTAAGCGTTAGTGTAGAGCCGTCTATTGAGGCCTCTCGAGCTGCAAGGTTAACAGTAATGCCATTAACGAGTAACTTACTCGTTGTAGCTACATTTAAGCTATTAATGTGCTCTATACGGCGAGTTATCGCTTTTACGCGGGCAAGTAATTCACGATGATTAAAAGGCTTTGGAATGTAATCGTCAGCGCCTAGCTCTAGACCAAAAATACGGTCAAAGTCTTCACCTTTTGCTGTAAGCATTATTACCGGTGTGAGTTTTGTTTGCCTAAGTTGTTTAAGTACTTCAAAACCATCAAGCGTTGGTAACATTACATCTAGCAATATCAGGGCGTAGTCATTTGCTTGTGCTAGTTTAAGGCCTTGTTCACCGTCGTGTACGCTTTGTATTTCAAAGCCTTGGGCAGTTAAATATTCACTTAATAGCTCACAAAGGCCAGTGTCGTCATCAATCATTAATAGTTTCATTTACAAACCCTTAGAGTTGTTTATAGCGTTATTTTACCCGCTAAATAGTGCAAAGGTGAATCTTTACACAACCTTTACACTGCTTTGCGTTACTTTGCGTTGAGTTAGGTATAGTTAACTCACTGGCTTAGCAGCCACAACCACCCAATATTAAGGTAATGATTATGACTAAATTAAACACACTTTCAAAATTAGTACTTATCTGTGGCTTAGCAACAGCAACGCTTGGTGCTGGTAGCGTGTTAGCTAAAGGCGACGGACATAAGCAAGGCCATTCTCAAGCTCGTTTTTTACTTTCTGAGCGCGGCGTTGAAAAATTAAACCTAACAGATGAGCAGCAAACTAAGCTAAAGGCTATTTTTGAAGCGCAAAAAACACAAATGAAAGCTCTGCGTGGCGACGATAAAGAAGCCCGTAAAGCGATGCGTGAAGCGCACAAAGCAAAAATGGATGCATTACTTTCGGCTGCGACATTTGACGAAAATGCAGCAAAAGAGCTATTAAATGAACGCCGCGAAAAAGGTGAGCAATTTGGTTTAATTAAACTAAAAACACAACACCAAGTAATGCAAGTGCTTAACGCTGAGCAAAAAGAGAAGTTTGCTAAAATGCAAAAGCGTATGAATAAAAAGCACCGTAAACAAAAAAGTTAATTTTACTTTTTTGTAAATACTAAAAAACCAGCGTAATGCTGGTTTTTGTATTTAGGGCATTATGAAGATAAATCACTTAAAAAAGTCATCTTCATTTTTAGCCATCATTGCTTCAATATCTTCAATCATGTCTTGGCTAAACTCTTCAGCCGAGGTGATTGGTGCAGAAATTTTATTATTTTCGAACGACCATTCACCTAAATCAATTAGTTGGCAGCGCTTTGAGCAAAAAGGGCGAAATGGGCTTTGCTCTGACCATTCAACTTTAGTTTTACAGGTTGGGCAGTTTACAACAGTAGGCATAAATTACTCTCTACAAATTTTTGGTGCATATTACATTACTTAGATATGAGTCTCTAGCTATAAGGCTCTGAGCTTAGAGCCTTATCTTTTACTGTGGGACTTTAAAAATTGGTTACGCGGTTTATTTCACCAAGGGATGTAAGGCCATCGGCTGCTTTGCGTAAACCCGATAAACGTAAATTATTAAAACCGGCTTTAAGTGATACCTCTGCTATTTCAAGCGAATTTCCACCGCGCATAATAATTTGGGCAATTTCAGGAGTAATTTGCATTACTTCGTAAATACCCACACGCCCTTTGTAACCATCAGTACAGCTATCACACCCTTTAGGCATATATAACGTCATTTCTTCAATTTGCTCGGCACTAAATCCTTGGCGAGCTAGTTCTTCACTCGGAAGTTGTTCTGGCGTTTTACATTTAGGGCACAAGCGACGTGCTAAACGCTGGGCTATTATTAAGCTAATCGAACTTGCTACGTTATAAGCAGGTACACCCATATTTAATAAACGAGTGATTGTTTCCGGCGCTGAGTTTGTATGCAATGTTGATAAAACCAAGTGACCTGTTTGCGCCGCTTTTATTGATATTTCTGCGGTCTCTAAGTCACGTATTTCACCTACCATAACTACATCAGGATCTTGACGTAAAAATGCGCGCAGTGCGTTGGCAAAAGTCATGTCGGCTTTAATATTTATTTGTACTTGGTTTACACCTTCAAGGTTAATCTCAACCGGATCTTCCGCAGTACTAATATTACGCTCAGGTTGGTTTAATATATTTAAACCTGTGTATAGCGATACTGTTTTACCAGAACCCGTTGGCCCTGTTACAAGTATCATCCCTTGAGGCTGGGCAAGCGCATCCATGTAAAGCTTTTTCTGCTCAGGCTCATAGCCTAATACATCAATGCCTAACATAGCGCTTGATGAATCAAGAATACGCATTACTATTTTTTCGCCCCACAAGGTAGGCATGGTACTTACACGAAAGTCGATACTTTTGCGTTCAGTAATTTTTAGCTTTATACGACCATCTTGTGGTTTGCGTTTTTCGGCAATATCGAGTCGCGACATTACTTTAATACGCGCAGAAAGCTTGGTTGCTAATGTATTAGGTGGGCTTGCCACTTCATGCAAAATGCCATCAATACGAAAGCGAATACGGTACTTGTGCTCATACGGTTCAAAGTGTAAATCAGAGGCGCCTTTTTTAATGGCATCCATTAAAATTTTGTTGATGTATACGATGATAGGCGCATCATCTTTATCGTCATCTTGTGGTGCTGTATCTCTTTGGCTTTCTGAGTCTAAGTCAGCAAATTCTTGAAACTCGTCATCAGTTAGATTTAAGCTGCCAGTGGCATCTAGTAATTGCTCTATTTTGGTATCGAGTTGAATATAATCAACAACAACAATTTCGCATGAAAGACCGGTACTAAACTCAAAGTTTTCGAATGCGCCGTAATCTGTTGGGTCTGATGCTGCTATATAAACTTTTCGATCTTTTTGAACAAGCGGCAAAATATGATGTTTACGTATAAGTTTTTCTTTTACGAGGTCGGCCGGGATTCTTGTAGGATCAAAGTCTTTTAAATCAAAATAAGGTACGCGAAACAAGTCGATACATTGTTCAGCTAAATCTTTACTATCGATTTTTCCACATTTAGAAATAAGCTCAGCTGTTGAGGCAAATTCATTTTGTTTGTTTTTAACCGTGTCGGCATCAATGCGGCCAAGGGTTATAAATTTTCTCAATAACGGTGAGTTAATATTCATTGCGCACCTGTTTTATTCCTTCAATAGTAAGCAATTTATCAGAAAAAAGAAGGTGATTACATCACCTTTCATTCTTTGTTGTGATTTTACTAACTAAAATACGAGTTTGTGTGAGTTAGGACAGTGTTAATGTGAGTTAGTTTTGTTGTGTAATGCATATTGTAGGTACTTTTTATGCAGATCAACAAGTTCTATATGCACTAGGTTTAAACTACGGTCGTTATTTAAAATATCATCCGCTTTTTGCTGTTTATCGGCACGTGACATTTGCGAGGCAATAATACTTTTAACTTGCTCACGACTTGTGTTGTCACGTTTTGCTGTACGCGCTATTTGTACACAGCTTGGTACGTCAATAAGTAAGGTATGGTCGCAATATTTATCAAGGTTGTTTTCAAATAATAAAGGCGCTACTAAAACAACATAAGGGCTAGTTGCACTATTTAAATCGTTTAGTATTTTTAACCGAATAAGAGGGTGTAGCAACGCATTAAGCCATTCTTTGTCACTGTTGTTAGTGAATATTTTTGCGCGCAATTCTGCTCTATTTAATGTGCCATCAGGCAATAAAATATCTTTGCCAAAGTGTGCTGTAATCGCTTTTAGCCCTTTGCTATTTGGGAGTACGACTTCACGCGCAATTATATCGGCATCAACTATTGTAATACCAAGCTCTTCAAACATGTTACTGATGGCCGTTTTACCACAGCCAATACCGCCTGTTAAGCCTAATACCCAGCTGTTTACTTTAGTTATTTGCTCACTCATTTTAATAACCTATTAAATTAAAATAAGCGCCTTGAATTTGGTTGCCCCAAAGCATAGTGATCCAGCCTGCTATCGCTAAATAAGGGCCAAAAGGGATAGGGGTCGCTTTGTCTTTACCTTGTATGCTCAACAGCGCAATACCTATAATGGCACCTACTACGCTCGAAAGCAGAATAATAGTAAGTAATGACTGCCAGCCAAGTAATGCCCCAAATACAGCGAGTAGTTTAAAGTCGCCATAACCCATGCCTTCTTTACCGGTTAATAACTTAAATAGCCAAAACACGCTCCATAGACTTAAATAACCACAAGCTGCACCAATAATTGCATCGGTTGGTGTAATTGTGTAACCCATTACAGAAGCAATAAGTGCAAGCCATACTAGCGGAAGTGTAAGTTGATCTGGCAGTAACATGTGGTCAATATCAATAAAGGTCAGAGCTACCAATATCCACGTTACAAAAATATATAAAAGGGCTTGCTCGGTCGCACCAAAGCTATAGGCAACAATTAAACTTAATAGGGCAGTAATTAGCTCTACAGCAGGGTATCGGACCGAAATAGAATTACTGCAGCTTGCGCATTTACCTTTAAGTATTAACCAACTAATAATAGGAATATTCTGCCAAGGCTTAATGGCTGTTTTGCATTTAGGGCAGGTAGAGTTGGGTTTTACTAAGTTAAAAGGCTTATTGATATTGGCTTGTTTAGATTTATTAGCTGTAAGCTCATCATCTAGCAATATGCGGCATTCGCTTTGCCACTCACGTTGCATCATCAACGGTAAGCGATAAATAACCACATTTAAAAAACTACCAATACATAAACTAATTAAGCCAATAGTGGTTAAATAAAACCACAACTGGCTTTGCATTACTTCAATAATACTTTGCATTATGTTACCTGAAAACTGTTCTAAAAGATTAAGTGTCTAAAAATTAAGTGAAATTATTATCACAAAGAGAAATAAAAGAGAGTAAATGAGAAGACATTAATAGCTATGCCTTACCAAAAAGTAAGCCCCTCTTTTATTTTCTGTAAATTGTTATTTTTAGTAATTAAATAACAGAGCCAAGTTGGAAAATAGGCAAGTACATCGCAACAATCAAGCCACCAACAAGTACACCCAGTACGGCCATAATAAGTGGCTCAAGTAGGCTTGAAAGGCCATCTACTGCATCATCAACTTCTTGCTCGTAAATAGTCGCTACTTTAGCAAGCATGCCGTCTAGTGAGCCAGATTCTTCACCAATCGCAACCATTTGTATTACCATATCAGGAAATATTTTTGAGTTACGCATTGCCCAGTTCATCTGATTACCTGAGCTCACTTCTACTTTGATATCTAAAATAGCGTAACGATAAACAGCATTACCTGAAGCGCCCGCGGCAGAGTCAAGCGCATCAACCAGCGGCACACCTGCAGCAAATGTAGTCGAAAGAGTTCGTGCATAGCGAGCAACTGCTGCTTTATTTAAAATCATGCCAATAACAGGCAGTTTAAGTATAGCTCGGTCGGTTGCATCTCTGAGTTTTAAACTTCTAAGCTTGGCTTCTTTAAAAGCGTATCCAAAAGCTACAATAGCGATTAGTATCATCCACCAATATGCTTGCATAAAGTCTGATATGCCAATAACAAACAAAGTGAATGCAGGAAGCTCTGCCCCAAAACCTGCAAATATATCTTGAAACTGCGGCACTACAAATATTAATAGTATTGAGGTTACAATGCCGGCAATAACTAATACTGAAATAGGATAGAACATCGCCTTTTTAATTTTTGATTTTAGCGCTTCGGACTTTTCTTTATATAAAGCAACTCGGTCAAATATTTTATCAAGTGCACCAGATTGCTCGCCAGAGGCTACAAGGTCGCAATATAAATCATCAAAATAACGTGGGTGTTTTCTAAGTGCTGTAGATAGTGGTTGCCCCGCTTTTACTTCATCAGCAATAGTTTCCATTAATTTGGCGACACTTTTATTGGTCGAGCCAGAGCCAATCATTTCTATGGCCTGTATTAAAGGAACTCCGGCCATCAACATAGTCGCAATTTGGCGAGTAAGTAGTGCTATATCTTTAGGGGTTACCTTTTGAACACTTTGAATACCAAACAGTGGTTTTGCTTTACGCTTCACTTTTGAGGGAGTGATACCTTGCTTGCGAAGCTGAGCTTTTACTAATGCAATACTATTACCTGTAAGCTCGCCTTCAAGTTTTTTCCCTCGTGCACTTACACCGACCCACTGAAAAGTATCGAGGCCTTTATCTTGTTGTTTTTTTGCCATTAAGAGTACCCAGCTGAATTTGGTTTAAACTTCATTATTACAAGCATAACTTAAACTAATGATTCTTGGTAGAAAAGTTGGACGCTTTAAAATCGTTGCCCAACGGACCAAAATCTAGGTCCGTAAATGTAGCCCTTATCAGGATCAATATTATTATAAATACTTATCGCTTTTTGTAAGTAAAGGTACCATGCAAAAACAAATAAAATGGTTACTAAAGCTTTTAAGTATTTATTTATGGAAATGCTTTGGATACTTTTTTTATTGATTCTACCAAGTAGCAACCCCCACATTATAAATAAGAGTGTTTGCGATACTGGCATTACATGCACGCCAGAAAATAGTGAGTATGTAATACCTATAGCAAAAGAGTAAAAGAGGCTTTCAGTAATGATATCTTTTTTATGCTTTTTTAAATGTGTTATCGCTTTTTTAAATGTTGTAAAAACAGCGGTTAAAATACATATAAGGGCGATAAGACCCCATTCATTTAAAATTTCAATTAATGAATTATGAGGGTGACTGTAAGGAGCTGAACTGCCAAGTGACATTTCAAATACTCCAGGACCATTGCCGATAAATAAATGCTTTAAAGATAGGTTAGAAAGAGTATTAAACCATAAATCAATTCGGCCTGAGGAGGATGTGCGTAGTATTTCAGTACCTCCTTTATTTAATGAGTCCAGAGCATAAAAAGCAATACAACTTAATATAAAGCAGGCTAATCCAATAAGTACTAGTTTTTTTAATGTAGTTTTTAAAGCAAGAGCAAAAATAGAGAAAACTAGAAATGAGAGTAAAGCCCCACGAGCTTGGCCAATAAATATTAATAATAGGTTTAAAAACAAAATAATAAATACAATACGCTGAATACCTTTAAACTTTAGGAGTAACACCAAAAAGGGAAGAATAAACACCTGTACTTGGTTGAAAAAGCGAATGTTAATAAAGCCTGAGTAAATTATGTATGGATTTAAAGGTTGCTGCTCCGAAAGTGTAAAAATTATATTAAGTAGGCATATTAAAATTAAGCTCGTATGAGCTATCAATAATGCATAAATGATAAATAAAATAGACCTTTTGTCATTTATGGTACTTACGTAATACATAGTTAAAATAAGTAAGCTTATATGAAGCGTGTACAGCAGACTAAAACTTTGCTCCGCACTCATTAATGCAGATAAATAACCACAAAAGATAAAAATCGAAAATAATATTCCATTTTTTTTGTTTAGTGCCAGCTTAAAAGTAGGCTCTTTAATGTCTAAAAAAGAAGTAAGCGCTATAAGACTGATACTAAGTAACAAAGCTATTTGAATTATGCGTTGGTGATTATGGTAATCGTAGGAAAATATGGGTATTAAAGGTATTAGCGTATACAGAAAAAACAAGCTGATGAGCGACGGTTTTATTATATTTACTGCATTCATAAGTGTTGATTCTTACACATTAAAAAAGCGCCAAACAAGGCGCTTTTTATTAATCAATAAATGATTAAGATTGTGGGCAGCTTTTAGGAGCTAGTGTTTTATCATCAGCTAAAGTTGTAGCACAAGACCAACCACCAGCATCAGTACGTGTCCAAGTTATTACTGCTTTGTTTACTTGAGTAGGTGCATTCTGTATTGTACATACAATACCGGCAGCAGTTGTTGCAATTAAGCAGTTTTCAGTTTCATCAGGCAAGCCAACTAGTTCATTTGTTGGTGTTTCACCACTGTTTGATGCTATTTCGAAACCTGTTCTACCAGCCGATATTTCAGATAAACCAGCTGTAAGTTTAGCAGTTGCTTGGTAGTTTGAGTATGCAGGCAATGCAATTGCAGCAAGAATACCGATGATTGCTACTACAATCATTAATTCAATTAGGGTGAAACCCTGTTGTTTTTGAGTCATTGTTTTCATGTTTCCTCTCCTAAAGGATAGATTTTTTGTAACTTAAATCACTTAAGCGGCAAAATGCCTCACTCAATTTAACTGATTTACTTTACAGTTTTACTTAAAATTAATTTTATTACACTTTAGCTTTAGAGTATGAAACACAAAAGCCGAATGTGAATTCATTATGTTTAGTACTAATTATAAAAGTTTACTAAGTGCACTACATGTTGTAGCAACAAATAGTATAGGCATAAAGTAAGTAGTTTAGTTGCTTTAGCTTTTAATTATGTTTTTAAAAACTAAAGGCACTAGTTATTTATGACTATCTTTTTAAATAAAATAGTACAACAGAATTAGTCTACCATTTTATTTTAGTATTTAGCACGTATCTTCTTATAAAAAAGCGATTTTATTTAACAATTTGTTACAAAGTAAGCCTTTTGGGTTATTTAATGCTTTTTTACTTAACTTGTCAATTAATTAGCGGTATTAATTACCCATTATTGCTTCATAATTGTTCAAAGCGCATCGATAAATCGATTGATTGTAAGTTTTTTGTTAATGCCCCGCTTGATATAAAATCGACACCTGCTTGTGAATAAGTTTTGAGCGTTTCTAGGGTCATATTGCCTGAAACCTCTAGTTTTGCGCGCTTATTGGTTAAAATTACAGCTTGCTTAATTTGCTCTACGCTAAAGTTGTCTAGCATAATTATGTCGGCGCCAGCTTCAATTGCTTGCTTAAGTTCTGGGAGGGACTCTACTTCTACTTCGACAGGTTTGTTTGGGTGATTTTGTTTAGCTTGAGCAACGGCTTTGTTTATTGTGCCACAAGCCGCTATATGATTTTCTTTAATTAAAAATGCGTCAAATAAACCAATACGATGATTTGCACCCCCACCACATTTTACTGCGTATTTTTGAAGTGCTCTAAGGCCTGGTATGGTTTTGCGTGTATCGAGTAGTTGCGTTGTTGTGCCGCTTAGCTCTTTTACATAATGTGCTGTAGTAGTGGCTGTACCCGATAACGTTTGTACAAAGTTAAGTGCAGTACGCTCGGCAGTTAATATTGAACGAGCTGAACCAGTGGCTGTAAATAATGTGCTGTTTGCTTTAACTGCGTCGCCATCATTAATAAGTACATTAACCTTAACGCTTGGGTCTACTTGTTTAAATACTTCAAGGATGATGTCTTTTCCACAAAAAATGCAGTCTTCGCGGGTAATTACTTTAGCATTTGCGTGCTCGTTTTGTGGGATAAGCTGCGCGGTAATGTCGCCGTCTTGTGCAGTTTGGTAATTTAAATCTTCATCTAAGGCGAGAGTAACAAGTTGGGTAATAAGCGTGTGCGAAATTGACATATGAAGGCTCATAAGTGTTAATAAATTAAGCAAATTTTACTATGTTTAAATAACTAATAGAAGCGCTTTTAAATGAGCAGGGGTTATTACACCTACATATATAGCATGGCTACTAAAAGTAATGCTACTAGCTGAATGTTAGCTAACCGCAATGGCTATCATTCTTTATATAAATCCTTTAGCATCAAGTTTATGTATACCGTGGTATTAAAATAATGCAGATAGATTCAAGCGGAGTTGCCGCTAATATAACGCAGCGGCCCTGTACGCATTTTGATGAGCGCCCTGAAAATACCGATATTTCGCTGTTGGTAATTCATAATATTTCCTTGCCGACTGGGCAATTTGGCACCGAATACGTTGATGCACTGTTTATGGGTGAGATTGACTGTAATGCGCACCCCAGTTTTTGTGATTTAAATGGGCTTAGAGTGTCAGCGCACTGTTTTATAAAACGTACTGGCGAGATTATTCAATATGTGCCATTTAATAAACGCGCGTGGCATGCCGGGCAATCTGAATATGAAGGGCAAAGCGCATGTAATAACTTTAGTATAGGTATTGAGCTTGAAGGTACCGACACTACGCCATACTCTTTAGCGCAATACGAAGTATTAGCTACACTTAGTAAATCTATAATACAACGCTATCCAAAAATTACTCCTTCGCGTATTGTTGGGCATTGCGATATTGCTCCAGGACGTAAAACCGATCCTGGGATTAGCTTTAATTGGCCATTGTTTTTTAATATGCTTGAACAACTAAGTTAAGAGAGTTATTCCCATGATTTTAGTTTCTATAATAATTGCATTAATTCTGGAGCGTTTAGGGGCTCGGTCTAATTACTGGCAGATAAGCTATTACACAAATGGTTATTTAAATCGCTCTAATAAGCTACTAGGTGACAAAGGCTTATTTAGTTCTGCTCCGGGCTTTTTAATTTGGCTGTTACTTCCAGTAATAGCAATAGCGTTTATTTATTGTTTATCTGATTTTGTACTATGGCAGTTAGCTATTAATATTGCTGTGCTTTTGGTTTGCTTTGGTTGTGCCAAGCAGCGTGCTTTATATAAGTCTTACTTAAATGCCTTAACGCGAGATGATGGTACTGCTGCATCTTTATATGCGCTGCAAATAGGTCAAAAGCGTACTGATGATCAAGATGGTGGCGAAACCTTTGGGCAAACATTGGCATGGGTAAACTTTAGATTTTACTGTGCGGTGATTTTTTGGTTTGTTGTTTTAGGTGCGCCAGGCGCGGTTTTATATGCACTGGTACGTACTTTAGCTGATTTAGTACGAGAAGATCATAAAGTAATATTTGCTAAGCGTTTTAAACTTATACATAAACTACTGTTCTGGCTTGACTGGTTGCCTGCACGTATCACCAGCTTTGGCTATTTAGTAATAGGTAACTTTAATAAAGGCACAAGTTGTTGGCTACGTTACGTGCTTAACTTTAAGTCTCCAAATCGCGAAGTAGTAACATGTACTGCACTTGCTGCAGAGCAAGTTGAAAAGCGTTATTACGGCTGTACCTACGAAGCCACGTGTATGATTAAGCTTGTTAAGCGTAATGTATTATTTTACTTAGTACTTATAGCGTTGCTTACATTATTTGGTGGGCTGTCTTAAGTTAATACTTTTTTAATAAAGTACCTTATGCAATGTAAGGTGCTTTAATCTCTTCCTGCAGTTTTTAAGTACAATAAAATAGAGCTAATATTCTAATTTATTCTGGTCAGACCAATTGTTTTCATCCCAAATACGTTATAACAATTTTTGTAAATTGCGCATTGTTTGATCTTCGTTCAAAATGCGTTACGCTACTTTAATTGCTCAAACTACCTGTAAATTGACAGCTAATAGTGTTTTTGATACCGTATTGAAAATTTTTGGTATGACCAATTTACCTTTTGGGTAAATCATACTACTTAAAGCCCCGTTTTATGGGCTCTTGGTATTTATACAACGCGGACGTTGATTCATGTCTTTAAAGATTAAAGCGGCAAAATTATCTGATGTTATTTTACAGCAACTTGAGAATATGATTCTTGAAGGCTCGTTAGCACCAGGTGAAAAGTTGCCACCAGAGCGTGAACTAGCAAAGCAATTTGAAGTGTCTCGCCCGTCACTGCGTGAGGCAATTCAAAAATTAGAAGCGAAAGGTTTAGTTACGCGTCGCCAAGGTGGCGGCACGTTTGTAAAAAATCAGCTCGAAGAAGGGCTTACTGATCCACTTTTTGATTTGATTAGTAAACACCCTGAGTCGCAGTTTGATTTACTTGAATTTCGTCATGCATTAGAAGGGATTGCTGCTTACTACGCAGCACTGCGCGGGACCAGCAACGATTTTAGCAAAGTAAAACAAAGCTTTGATGAAATTGCCTTAGTTAATGATGATTTACAGCAAAAAGCAAAAGCAATTAATGCATTTCACTTTAGCGTGGCAGAAGCCTCGCACAATGTGGTGTTACTGCATTTAGTTAGAGGTATGAAAGCGCTGCTTGAGCAAAATGTATTGCAAAATTTAACTGTTCTATTAAAAAAGTCAGATATTAGCAGTCAGTTAGCCCAACACAGGCGTTTATTAATGGATGCCGTTATTGACGGTAATCCAGAACAAGCCCGTTTAGCAAGTAATGCGCACTTAGCATTTATCGAAGAAGCACTACTTGAAGCAGGCAAAGAACATTCGCGAATTGAACGTAGTTTAAGACGCACTAAACAAAATTAAGTTAGTACATAACTACTTTGAACACACAAATTAAGTAGCTGTGATATTAAATTAACAATATTCGTATTTTAAACATAAGGAAACCTCCATATGTCTGAAGTCAATAAAATTGACGTAGACGCGCTAGAAACACAAGAGTGGTTACAAGCTCTTGAATCAGTTGTGCGCGAAGAAGGTGTTGAACGAGCTCAGTTTTTACTTGAGCAAGTATTAGAGCAAGCCCGTTTAGACGGCGTTGATATGCCAACGGGTATTACCACGAACTACGTTAATACTATTCCTGTAGATCAAGAGCCTGCTTACCCAGGTGATGTAAATCTTGAACGTCGTATTCGTTCAATTATACGTTGGAACGCGATTATGATCGTTCTACGTGCATCTAAAAAAGATCTCGACTTAGGCGGCCATATGGCGTCTTACCAATCATCTGCTGCATTTTATGAAGTGTGTTTTAACCACTTCTTTAAAGCACCAAATGATGTAGACGGTGGTGACTTAGTTTATTACCAAGGTCATATTTCTCCAGGTATCTACGCACGTGCATTTGTTGAAGGTCGTTTATCGGCTGCGCAACTAGATAACTTCCGCCAAGAAGTTGATGGCGAAGGCTTACCATCGTACCCACACCCTAAGTTGATGCCTGAGTTTTGGCAGTTCCCTACGGTATCAATGGGTTTAGGTCCTATTTCATCAATTTATCAAGCACGATTCTTAAAATACTTAGATGGTCGTGGCTTAAAAGACACTAAAAACCAACGTGTATATGCGTTTTTAGGTGACGGTGAAATGGATGAGCCGGAATCGCGTGGTGCTATTTCTTTTGCTGCACGTGAAAAACTAGATAACCTTTGTTATTTAATCAACTGTAACTTACAGCGTTTAGACGGCCCAGTTATGGGTAACGGTAAAATTATTCAAGAGTTAGAAGGCTTGTTTAAAGGCGCTGGCTGGAACGTAATTAAACTTGTATGGGGCAGCGGTTGGGATATTCTGCTTGCTAAAGACACTACAGGTAAATTACTACAATTGATGAACGAAACAATTGATGGTGATTACCAAACTTACAAAGCTAAAGATGGCGCATACGTGCGTGAGCATTTCTTTGGTCGCTACCCTGAAACAGCTGCCCTTGTTGCAGATATGACAGATGACGAAATTTTTGCGCTTAAGCGTGGTGGTCATGAGCCATCAAAACTATTTGCTGCATTTAAAAAAGCAGAAGAAACAAAAGGTCGTCCAACTGTAATTCTTGCTAAAACTGTAAAAGGTTACGGCATGGGTGAAGCAGCTGAAGGTAAAAACATTGCGCACCAAGTGAAAAAAATGGACATGTCGCATGTTGCACATTTACGTTCACGCCTTGGTCTTGATGACTTAGTATCTGAAGAGCAATTAAAAGAATTACCATACCTAGAGCTTGAAGAAGGTTCACCTGAGTACAAGTACCTACATGCGCGTCGTGATGAGCTTAAAGGTTACACACCTAAGCGTATTCCACGTTTTAGTGAAAAACTTACGTTGCCAGAAGTAGATGCATTTAAGCCACTACTTGAAGAGCAAAAGCGTGATATATCTACTACTATGGGCTTTGTTCGTGCACTTAATATCTTATTAAAAGATAAAGGCATTGGTAAAAATATCGTACCAATTATTGCAGATGAAGCGCGTACATTTGGTATGGAAGGTTTATTCCGTCAAATCGGTATTTATAACCCGCATGGCCAAAACTACACGCCACAGGATCGTGATATTGTTTCTTACTATAAAGAAGCAACTTCAGGTCAAGTATTGCAAGAAGGTATCAATGAGTTAGGTGCTATGTCGTCATGGGTTGCTGCTGCAACTTCATACAGCACTAACGATTTACCAATGATCCCATTCTACATTTACTACTCTATGTTTGGTTTCCAACGTGTTGGCGACATGGCATGGATGGCGGGCGATCAACAAGCACGTGGTTTCTTATTAGGTGCTACAGCGGGTCGTACAACGCTAAATGGTGAAGGCTTACAACACGAAGATGGTCACAGCCACATTCTTGCAAACACGGTTCCTAACTGTGTTTCTTATGACCCAACTTACGCGTTTGAAGTTGCAGTTATTGTACAAGACGGTATTCGTCGTATGTACGGTGACGACCAAGAAAATATTTACTACTACCTAACGCTTATGAACGAAAACTACCATCAGCCAGCTATGCCAGAAGGCGCTGAAGAAGGTATTCGTAAAGGTATTTACAAGCTTGAAAGTTACGAAGGTAAAAAAGCCAACGTACAGCTATTAAGCTCAGGTACTATTATGACTGAAGTGCGCAAAGCTGCTTCAATCTTAAGCGAAGAATATGGTATTGCATCAGATGTTTACTCAGTAACATCTTTCAATGAGCTAACGCGTGATGGTCAAGATGTTGAGCGTTTCAACATGCTTAATCCTGAAAGCGAGCAAAAAACAGCATTTATCACAAGCGTATTAAACGACTCTGTGACTGTTGCAGCAACGGATTACATGAAAAACTACGCAGAACAAGCGCGTTCATTCATTCCAAGCAGCAACTACAAAGTGTTAGGTACAGATGGTTACGGTCGTTCTGATAGCCGTGAAAACCTACGTCGTCACTTTGAAGTTAACGCAAGCTACGTTGTTGTTGCTACGTTATCTGAACTTGCTAAACGCGGTGAAGTTGAGAAGTCAGTAGTTGTTGAAGCACTTAAAAAGTTCAACATCGACACTAACAAACTTAACCCACTGTACGCATAAGAGGTTTGCAATGAGTATTGAAATTAAAGTACCTGATATTGGTGACGACGAAGTAGAAGTAACCGAAATATTAGTAAGCGTTGGCGATAAAGTAGATGTTGACCAATCATTACTAAATGTTGAAGGTGACAAAGCATCAATGGAAATACCTGCTTCTCAAGCGGGGACTGTAAAAGAGATTAAAGTTAACGTTGGCGACACCGTTACAACAGGCTCTTTAGTATTTTTGTTTGAAGGCGAGAGTGAAGGCACTGATGAGGAAAATACATCAGCCGCTGCTCCAGCTAAATCTGAAGAAGCAGCACCAGCTGCTTCTACAGGTTCTTCAATTAAAGAAGTAACTGTACCAGATATTGGCGATGATGAAGTTGAAGTAACTGAAATCATGGTTGCTGTTGGTGACACCGTTGAAGAAGAGCAATCTATCTTAAACGTGGAAGGCGATAAGGCAGCAATGGAAGTTCCAGCTCCATTTGCCGGTACAGTTAAAGAAATTAAAGTAGCCGCTGGCGACACAGTTAAAACTGGCTCGTTAGTGTTTGTTTTTGAAGTAGCAGGAAGTGAATCTGCAGCACCGGCTAAAGAGTCGGCTCCTGTAGAAGCGCCAGCTGAGAGCTCAACAGCAAGTTCAGCACCAAGCACTAAAGAAGTTAATGTGCCTGATATTGGTGGCGATGAAGTTGAAGTAACTGAAATTATGGTTGCCGTTGGCGACGAGGTTTCAGAAGATCAATCAATCTTAAACGTTGAAGGCGACAAAGCTGCAATGGAAGTACCAGCTCCATTTGCAGGTACAGTTAAAGAAATTAAAGTAGCCGCTGGCGATAAAGTATCGACTGGTTCATTAATTTTTGTATTTGAAGTTGCAGGCAGTGCGCCAGCGGCATCTGCACCAGCTGAAAAATCAGCACCTGCAGCAGCGGCTAAAACAGAGTCAGCACCGGCTCAAGCGGCACCTGCAAAAGCAAGTAATGAAAGCTTCACAGAAAACAGCGCGTATGCTCATGCATCACCCGTTGTTCGCCGTTTAGCGCGTGAGTTTGGTATTAACCTAGCTAACGTTAAAGGCACTGGTCGCAAAGCCCGTATAGTTAAAGAAGACGTGAAAAACTACGTTAAAAACCTAGTTAAGCAAGTTGAATCTGGTCAATTATCTGCAGGCAGTAGCGCAGGTGGTAGTGAGCTTGGTCTTATTCCATGGCCTAAAGTAGATTTTGCTAAATTTGGTGAAATTGAAGAGAAAAAACTGTCTCGCATTCAAAAGCTATCAGGTAAAAACTTACACCGTAACTGGGTACAAATCCCACATGTTACACAGTTTGATGAAGCTGATATCACAAGTCTTGAAGTATTCCGTAAAGAGCAAAATGCACTTAGCGAGAAGAAAAAGCTTGGCGTTAAAATCACACCACTTGTGTTTGTGATGAAAGCAGCGGCTAAAGCACTTGCAGACTTCCCAACATTTAACTCTTCACTGTCTAGCGACGGCGAAAGTTTAATTCTTAAGAAGTACATTAACATCGGTGTTGCTGTTGATACGCCAAATGGTTTAGTAGTGCCAGTGTTTAAAGATGTTGATAAAAAAGGCATTATTGAATTATCACGTGAACTAATGGAAGTATCTGTTAAAGCACGTGACGGTAAGCTTACATCGTCTGATATGCAAGGTGGCTGTTTTACTATCTCTAGCCTTGGCGGTATCGGCGGTACGGCATTTACGCCAATTGTTAATGCGCCAGAAGTTGCTATTTTAGGTGTATCTAAATCTGAAATGAAACCTAAATGGAATGGCAAAGAGTTTGAACCAAAACTAATGGTTCCGCTGTCTATGTCATACGACCATAGGGTTATTGACGGAGCATTAGCTGCACGCTTTACTGTGACTCTTGCAAGTTACATGAGCGATATTCGCCAGTTGGTGATGTAACCAGTTTAGTAAAATTGGTATACGCAATAAAATAAATAGAATCAAATCCCAGCCAGTTGTTTTTAGCTGGGATTTTTACCATTTGCAATGATACAATCTTTGTACGAATTGCATCACTTTGTGCGCTGCTCACTCTTTCTGCCTTGCAGAAACATGGCAGTTAAATTTTAGGGCAGTGTCCCGTTCAAACAATTAAGGTAAAAGCATGAGCAACGAATTAAAAACTCAAGTTGTTGTACTAGGCGGTGGTCCTGGTGGTTATTCTGCGGCTTTCCGTGCTGCTGACTTGGGCTTAGAAGTTACATTAGTAGAATCTCGCGAAACATTAGGTGGCGTATGTCTTAATGTTGGTTGTATTCCTTCTAAAGCACTTTTACACGTAGCTAAAGTGATTGATGACGCAGCAGAAATGTCATCTCACGGTGTTACTTTTGGCGCACCAAAAATCGATCTTGACCAAGTTCGTACTTGGAAAGATTCAGTAGTTGGCCAGTTAACTGGTGGACTAGAAGGCATGGCCAAAATGCGTAAAGTGAAAGTTGTATCTGGATACGGCAAATTCACTGGCAGCAATACTTTAGTAGTTGAAGGCGCAGACGGCGCTACAACTATCACGTTTGATAACGCGATTATTGCAGCAGGTTCTAAACCAGTTAACTTACCTTTCATCCCAGAAGATGACCGTGTAATTGATTCAACTGGTGCATTAGAACTTAAAGACGTACCAGAAAAACTACTTGTACTTGGTGGTGGCATTATCGGTCTTGAAATGGGTACGGTTTACCGTGCGCTAGGTTCTGCAATTGATGTTGTAGAATTTGCTGATCAATTAGTACCAGCAGCTGATAAAGACATTATCAAAATTTACCAAAAATACGTAAGCAAAAAATTCAACGTAATGCTTTCAACTAAAGTTGTTGGTGTTGAAGCTAAAGAAGACGGCTTATACGTAACGTTTGAAGGTAAAAACGCACCAGCAGAACCAGTACGTTACGACAAAGTACTTGTTGCAGTTGGCCGTACTCCAAACGGTAACTTACTTGATGCTGAAAAAGCGGGCGTAAACGTTGATGAGCGTGGCTTTATTAATGTTGATAAGCAATTACGTACTAACGTAAGCCATATTTTTGCAATTGGTGACTTAGTTGGACAGCCTATGCTTGCGCATAAAGCGGTTCATGAAGGTCATGTTGCTGCAGAAGTTATTTCTGGTCAGAAGCATTTCTTCGACCCTAAATGTATTCCTTCAATAGCGTATACAGACCCAGAAATCGCTTGGGTAGGTGTTACTGAGAAAGAAGCAAAAGAGCAAGGCTTAAAAGTTGAAACTGCGGTATTCCCGTGGGCAGCATCTGGTCGTGCAATTGCATCTGCTCGTACTGAAGGTTCTACTAAACTTATCTTTGATAAAGAAAGTGGCCGTATAATCGGTGGTGCTATGATCGGTATTAACGCGGGCGAAATGCTTGGCGAAATCGGTTTAGGTATTGAAATGGGTGCTGATGGTGAAGACTTAGCGCTTACAATTCATGCTCACCCAACATTGAATGAATCAATCGGCCTTGCAGCTGAAATTTTTGAAGGTTCAATCACTGATTTACCAAACAAAAAAGCAGCTAAAAAGAAGTAATTTAACTTTTTAGTATTTGCTTAAAAAACCCAACTTCGGTTGGGTTTTTTTATGTCTATTTTTAACTTAGATAAATATAAGATTAAATAACAAGAAGTCGTTACAATGCGCGCTTAATTAATTGAAGGTAAATACAGTGAAAAACTCAGTTTTAGCATTACGCGCTCAACAAATAAGTGAATCTCGTCGAGAGTTTAATGCTCGAGGCGGTAAATTAGATCGCTGTGAACAATGCCTGATTGCTAAGCACTACTGTATTTGCAAAGGTGTTGAGCATGCAGATTGTAAGGCCGCTGTGTGCTTACTGATGTATCATAATGAAAGCTTTAAACCTTCTAATACAGGGCGTTTAATTGCTGAAATAGTGCCAGATAACCACGCATTTAGATGGGATAGAACAGATCCTCACCCCGCTCTTTTAGCTTTAATAAATGATTCGCAGTATCAGCCTATGGTCGTCTTTCCCGCAGAAGATGTAGAAGAGGGCAGAGCCATTACAGAAGTGAGTATTGAATCAGGTAAAAAGCCGCTATTTATATTCTTAGATGGTACGTGGCGCGAAGCTAAAAAAATGATTCGCAAAAGCCCTTATTTAGATAACTTGCCTGTACTTTCTGTTACTGCTGATAAACTATCTGATTACCGATTACGTGTAGCCCCTCATGCGCATCAACTAGGCACTGCTGAAGTGGCTATTATGGTATTAGCACTTGCGGGCGAAATGGATGCATCGACAAAATTAGAGCAGCATTTTATTAAGTTTCGTGATGCGTATTTATTGGGTAAGCGCAATAAAGGCCGACCGCTAGAAGGTTAATTTTACGAAGTTAAGCAAATGCTTGCTGATTTTTTAAGTGAGCAAGTGCTTTATTTTGAATTGCTCTGAAGCCTTCTTCAGATGTTAATTGTAAAACAGTATTATACAATTGACTTATACTATTATGCACTTGAATAAACGAGATACAGTCTTCACCAATCATTTCTTTTGCTTCTTCAACTCGTTTTAAAAAGTAGCAGTTAATGTCTATTTTGCCATTAAATTGAGTCGTTGCAATTGCGTCTGCTATTCTATTAAGTTGATAACTAAACTCATCAGGTCGAGCACCTTCACCCCACTTGCTAATACGAATGTCGCGTTCTAACTGAATAATTTCGTTAAGTATATTTTTAAACTCACTCATTGGCATATTTAAAAAGTTATAACCTTTGGGGTTAAATAAAGCTTTATAGGGATTTTCGCTGGGGGTTTGGGCACTAAATACACCAATTGGTTTTGCTGTACTTGCGTCTGATACTTTACATAAAAAGGTATTACTTTGAGATGTTTTAAAATTCATATCCATTGAGTATTTATGATCCTTGCGTTATTTAGTTATCGGCGCAATTAATAAAAAACTTAGCGAAATTTAAAATATTAATAAAGTATTTTAAGGTCTTAGCATTGATTTGCTGTGACGCGATATTACTCAGTAAAGATTAGTGATAGTTGCTCAGTGCTTTACTCACCCAAATTTTAGGCAAAGAAAAGCGCGCTCTATCTCTAGGCGCGCTTGCGGAATCTTCTAATTTTCTGCATCCTGCAATTGAACTTAATCAACTCCAATTTTCACTAATCCATGTTTATTACTATATTACTTTTTAGTTCTATGTAATGTAGACCGTCCGGGCCTGTATCCTTTAATTCCTAAACATCCTGTAGGGTAAATACTATTACCAAATCCTTAATTACACTTCCTAGCGTATCCTTGTTTTAACCAATCCCTTGTGTTGCCTTAAAGGCCTGTCCATTTATTCCTTCAACATCCTGTTGAACAACTTAGCCTTGTTGTTATCCTTTTCGCATCTTCCTGACGCTGTCCTTTTTACAACATTGCGTTGTGATACTCATCCTGAGCCTGTCCTAAAGTCCGTGTTGTCCTGATAACCTAATCATTGGTTGGTTGAGTAAGCAGTCCATTTCCTTTTACTCAATAAGCGTCATTGCTTGGTTGATGCGTAAATTATAGTGCAATAGAGCAACTAAAATAGAGATAAAACTACATTCAATTAGTGTTTTTGCAATAGTAATAAAAATAAATTTCATATAATTCATGTGTTTAACTGTTTTTAGGTTGTTTTTTATCTTGTTTTTTACTCATTAGCTGTCACATCCGTAAGACATCTCTTACACCGTATTTCCTTTTTGGGCGTTATTTACATATTTACATTTATTTAAAGTGTGCACTTTTAGAATGAGCACGGTAGAATTCGTTGATAATAATAGTTATTTAGGTGGAATAATGAAGAAAGTATTTGCACTTGTTTTAGGGGTAGTTGCATCGGCACCAGTCTTTGCAAACGATGTTGTTAACATCTACTCTTTTCGTCAACCGTTTTTAATTCAGCCAATTTTAGAAGATTTTACAAAGCAAACAGGCATAAAAACCAATGTTGTTTTTGCTAAAAAAGGGCTAATTGAGCGTGTTAAACGCGAAGGCAAGCACAGTAAAGCTGATTTAGTATTAACCTCTAACTTTAGCGCGCTTATTCAATTAGAAGATTTAAAATTAACACAAACTATAAAAAGTGACAGTGTAAATAATAATGTTCCAGCCGCCTTTCGTGACGGTGATGGCCAATGGGTTGCGCTTACTAAGCGAGTGCGTAATGTATATTCATCAAAAGAGCGAGTTGGTGAGTTACCTAAGCTCACTTATGAAGATTTAGCAGACTCTAAATACAAAGGACAAATTTGTACGCGCTCTGGCAAACATCCATATAATTTAGGTTTAGTGGCTTCTATGATTGCACACCATGGTGAAGCGCAAACTAAAGAGTGGCTTGAAGGTGTTAAGGCTAATTTAGCACGCAAGCCCCAAGGTAACGATCGTGCTCAAGTTAAAGCTGTTAAAGAAGGTTTATGTAACTTGGCATTAGGTAATAGTTACTACCTTGGCAAAATGCTAGAAGATAAAGAACAAAAAGGTTGGGCAGAGGCCGTAAATATTAACTTTCCGAATCAAGTTAATCGTGGCTCACATATAAATGTATCGGGTGCGGTTATTACCAAATACGCTAAAAACCCTGAAAATGCATTAAAGCTCATCGAGTATATGACCGACAGCAAAGCACAAAACATGTATGCCTCATTAAATATGGAGTATCCAGTTAAGTCGGGTGTTGAATTATCAACTTTGGTTGCCTCTTGGGGTAGCTTTAAAGAAGACAGCTTGCCACTTGATGAGATTAGTAAATATCGTCCGTTAGCACTTAAGCTAATTGATGAGGTGAAGTTCGATCTTTAATGACTAATAAATTTAAGCTGTCTAAATGGCAGCTCTTTGCATGGTCGACTGGCTTAATACTATCGGCCCCGTTGTTTTTTCTTCTTTTTGAATCTCTACAAGGTAGCTCTGAGGTGTTTTCTCACCTGTGGGATACCGTGCTTTGGGATTACATAACCAATACCGTATTGTTAGTTTTAGGTGTTTGCGTCCTTAGCTGCGCCATAGCTTTGCCACTTGGGTGGCTAACGGCTTACTGTAGTTTCCCGGGTAAAAAACAGTTTGAATGGGCACTTATGCTACCCCTTGCTATGCCCACCTATATTATTGCCTATGTATACACTGATTTATTAGATTATGCGGGCCCGGTGCAAATAGCGCTGAGAGAATGGTTTGGCTGGCAATCGCCTAGCGACTATTGGTTTTTTGATATACGTACATTACCCGGCGCCATCGTTATGATTGCCTTGGTGCTTTACCCGTATTTATTTTTAATTTTTAAAACGGCCCTTCGCGAGCAGTCATTCAAATTAGTACAAGCTAGCCAGTTAATGGGGCTATCTCCTTGGCAAAGCTTTTTTAAAGTCAGTTTAGTGCTCTCTCGTGGGGCAATTGTGGCGGCTCTTGCGCTTATAAGTATGGAAACCATGGCTGACTTTGCAACAGTGAGTTATTTTGCCGTAAGTACATTAACAACCGCCGTATACGATACGTGGTTTGGTTATTACTCACTTACAGCGGCCGCTAAAATATCGGGTGTGATGTTATTACTGTTATTTTTAGCATTAATGGCAGAGCGCTTTAGTCGCCGAAACCAAGCGGTATTTGAGCGCCAATCAAGCGTAAATAGTGAATCTCTCTATGTATTAAAAGGAAAGTCTGCTTGGCTCGCAACGGCATTTTGTAGCTTTATTTTACTTATCGCTTTTGTAATGCCTATTGCAGTACTTATAAATTACGCCATTACCTACTTTGATAAAGCATGGAATGTTGAGTTTTTTAGTTACGCTTGGCAAAGTTTAAAAGTGGCAGGGGTTGTAAGTGTTATAACCATTACATTGAGTGTTTTTGTGGTTTTTTATCAGCGTGTTGCAAAGCAAGCGTATCCGCTTATTCCTGGTCGTTTAGCAAGCACAGGTTATGCGTTGCCAGGAACTGTACTCGCTATTGCGGTTTTATTACCTCTTACATTGTTAGAGAACACTATTAACACAGCACTCGAGCCGTATAACTTAGACATTGGCTTACTGCTTACAGGTAGCATTCTTACTATTATTATTGCTTATATTGTTAGGTTTTACGCCATTGCACACGGAGCAATTGAGTCGAGTTTTTTACGTATTAGTCCATCACTTGATATGGCAAGCCAATCAATGGGTAAAAGCCAAGGGCAAACGCTGCGTTTAGTGCATCTACCTTTACTGCGAAGAGGATTGCTCACTGCTGCCTTATTGGTATTTATTGAGTGTATGAAAGAGTTGCCAGCTGCGCTATTGCTCAGACCGTTTAATTTTGAAAGCTTAGCTACTCATGTATTTCAGTATGTGAGTGATGAGCAATTAGAGCTTGCTTCAATATCTGCATTATTTATTGTTATTGTTGGGTTTATTCCTTTGTATTTTATTAATCGTTCTATGGAGCAGCGTAGTTAAATGAGTAGTTTAATTTTACAAGGCGTGAGCTATCACTATAACGGCACAAAGGTTATTCACGATTTAGATTTAACAGTGGGTAAAGATGAAATTGTTTGCCTACTCGGGGCGAGTGGATGCGGCAAAACAACCACATTAAAGGCGATTGCAGGTTTAATTGAAGCCAAGCAAGGGTCTATTTTTATAGACGGTAAATTAGTGAGTGATGAGCAATCTTTTGTCTCACCTGAGCATCGTAACATCGGCATGATGTTTCAAGATTATGCGTTGTTTCCGCATTTAACGGTGGCAAATAATATTGCATTCGGGCTTAGTAATATGAGCAAAGCTCAAAAGCAGCAACGCGTTGATGAAATGCTTAAGCTTGTACATTTAATTGGCTGTGCTGACAGGTTTCCACACCAGTTATCGGGTGGCCAACAGCAACGCGTCGCTATCGCTCGTGCATTAGCTTATAAACCTAGTTTATTACTCCTTGATGAGCCTTTTTCAAACATCGACACACAAGTGCGCTTTGAATTAATTGCCGATATACGTCGAATTATTAAAGCAACTCAAGTATCTGCTGTATTTGTTACACATTCAAAAGAAGAGGCATTTGCCTTTTCAGATACACTGGCCATTATGCATCGCGGTAAAATTGAGCAACAAGGCACGCCTGAGCAGCTTTTTGCAGCTCCATGTTCAAAGGAGGTTGCAGAGTTTCTGGGTCAGGGCATATACTTAAGCGCAGAAGTGTTAACCGCAACTGAATATAAAACACCATTTGGTTTAGTCGAATCTTATGTTGAGAGTAAGCATAATGTAAGTGCAGGGCTTATATATGTGCGCCCTCATCAAATAGAATTAGTGGCAGATAACCAAAGTGACAAATTCAGCAAGCGAGCTACAATCATAAGTCGTCGCTTTATTGGTTCGGCGTATGTTTATTCGCTTGTTATTGATGAACAAGAAATTGAAGTTGCTGCACAATATGGCCAGTCATTTGAAAATAATGATCAGGTTATAATAAAAATAAAACCTCACACGGTGAATTTTTTCGAATCGTAATTAATTTGTTATTCGCTGTGTTTTTATCTGTAAAACTAAGGAATAACAATGGCGCAAGCGCAATCAGGGATTTGTGCTGAAGCAAACTTACACGGTTTGCACTTATTTTTTAATGTGTTTGATGGTCAAGACGAATCACTTCGCGCAAAGTTAAAACAAGTAAGCGCTATAGAAGAAGAGTTTAGCGATCAATTTTCAGAATCAATGCTCTCTTGTATGGTTGCTATTGGTGCGCAATACTGGCCGCATATCCTCCCTGAATACATTCCAAGCGAATTACAGAGCTTTCCCAATATAACCCATAGCGATCACCAAATGAGCGTACAACCGTGCGATTTATTTGTGCAAATTCGCTCTGACCGTGAAGATGTTAACCATTTATTTGCGCTGCAAATTTTAAAATTATTTGCCCCCGATGTAGAGCTGGTGGAGCAAATTCGGAATTTTCGCTTTTTAGATGGACGTGATTTTAACGGTTTTATTTATGGTGGCGACACCGCACATGGAAGAAAAAAGCGCGCTACGGCTTTAATCAGCAACCCTGGTAGCTTTGAAGATCAGGGGAGTTATATTCATGTTCAGCGTTATAAACATGATTTAACTATGTGGCAGCATTTATCATTGAGTGAGCAAGAGCAAATAATGGGACGTACGCGTCTTGATAACACGCTAATTACCCCAGCGATCGAAACCAGCCATGCTTCGCGAAGTGAGCTAAAAGACGAAGACGGACAACCGCTACTATTAAATCAAAGCATGCCTTATGGCGACGTGTATGAGCAGGGAATGTTATCAATTACATGCGCTTGTACGGGCACCGCATTTGAAAAAGTACTTAATAGTCGTTTAGGGGAAGGGGATTGCTACGACCACTGGCTTGATTTTACTCAAGCCGATATGGGCTCTGCTTTCTTTGCACCTTCAATAGGGTTTTTAAAACAAATTTAGTTTGCTATTAAACTGTATCAAATAAAATGCGAACACGTTCAAGTGTTACATCTATTTCAGATATTTTAGCAGGAGCGATAAAAATAGTGTCATCGCCGGCAATTGTTCCTAGTACGCCATCTGCTTTACCTAATGAATCTAATAAACGTGCAATAAGCTGAGCAGCACCTGGGCTGGTACGAATGATGATCATCATTTCGTTGTGCATAATGTCGATTACTAATTGGCGTAATGGGCTTTTAGCCGTAGGTACACCCATTTCAGCAGGTAAGCAGTAAACCATTTCTTGTTTGGCATTACGTGTGCGTACAGCGCCAAATTTACTTAACATGCGTGATACTTTACTTTGGCTTATATTGTCAAAACCTTGATCTTTTAACGCATCAACTATTTCGCCTTGAGAGCCAAAATTTTCTTCTTTTAATAGTGATTTAAATGCTTTTACCAGTGCTTCTTGTTTATCTTGTGGTTGCATAGTCTTTATTCGTTTTTGTTATTTATGCCGCAAATTCTACACAAAAATGAATAATTATGCAGCAGTTGTTTAGTTAACTTGCCAGTTTGATGCGTTAAATCACATAAGTTTACGACTATGGTCGAAAATATACTTGAAATAGACAGGATAAATTTGTTTTTAGTCGCTAATTTCATTATCTTAAGAGCCACAAATGTTTCCTACCTCAAATTACGGAGAATTCCAATGAAAGTTGCTGTATTAGGTGCTGCAGGCGGTATCGGCCAAGCGTTGTCTTTATTATTAAAAACAGGCTTACCAGCTGGCTCTGAATTATCACTTTATGATGTTGCACCAGTAGTACCAGGTGTTGCGGTTGACCTTTCTCACATCCCAACAGATGTTAAAGTTGCAGGCTTTGGCGCAGACGATTTAAATAAAGCGCTTGAAGGCTCTGACATCGTTCTTATCCCAGCGGGTATGCCGCGTAAACCAGGTATGGATCGTGCTGATTTATTCAATGTAAATGCTGGCATCATCAAAACGTTAGCAGAAGGCATTGTTGCCAGCTGTCCTAAAGCGTTAGTAGGTATTATTACTAACCCAGTAAATGGCACAGTTCCAATTGTTGCTGAAGTATTCAAAAAAGCAGGTACTTACGACGCTAAACGCGTATTCGGTATTACTACGCTTGACGTTATTCGTTCAGAAGCATTTGTTGCTGAACTTAAAGGCGTAGACGTAGCAACTGTAAAAGTACCAGTAATTGGTGGTCACTCAGGCACAACTATTCTGCCTCTACTTTCTCAAGTTGAAGGTGTTTCTTTCACTGATGAAGAAGTTGCTGCACTTACTCCACGTATCCAAAATGCGGGTACTGAAGTTGTAAATGCTAAAGCAGGCGGTGGTTCAGCTACGCTATCTATGGGTGCTGCTGCAGCTCGTTTTTGTATGTCTTTAGTTAAAGGCCTACAAGGTGAAGAAGTTGTAGATTACGCTTACGTTGCTGTTGAAAATGGCGATGCAGAGTACTTTGCACATCCAGTACGTTTAGGTAAAAACGGCGTAGAAGAAATTCTTTCTTACGGCGAACTAAGCGCATTTGAAACAAAAGCAAAAAATGACATGCTTGAAACTCTGAAAAAAGACATCAAAGAAGGTGTTGATTTCATGGCGTAATAGCCGCTTTAAGCAACAAAAAAGCCTGCATTTGCAGGCTTTTTTATTGCTCAGAACTAATGTCACACTGTGTAACTAGTTAAAACTAGTGGTCGCGGTCAACCGCAATACGGGCAAGGCTTATAAGTGCTTGCTTATAGTCAGACTCAGCTAAAAAGTCTAAACAGGCAATGGCTTTTTCGGCCTCAAGCTCTGCTTTTTGCATTGTAAACTCAAGCGCATTAGTTTGTTTTAGTGCAGTTAAAATTTCTTCTAAATGCTCCATACCATTACTGTGCTCTATTGCATCACGAATGAGCTGCGTTTGTTGCTCGCTACCATGTTGCATAGCATAAATAAGCGGAAGGGTTGGTTTGCCTTCAGCTAAATCATCGCCAATGTTTTTACCTAGCTGCTCAGCGTCTGCATTATAATCGAGTACGTCATCTACTAGTTGAAACGCAGTACCTAAATGCATACCGTATAGGTTTAGTGCATCAAGTGTCGCTTGGTCTTGCTCTGTGATAATGGCAGCAAGGCCTGTAGCTGCTTCAAATAATTTAGCCGTTTTAGAGTAAATAACCTGCATATAGCTGGCTTCAGTCGTATCTGGGTCATTGCAGTTCATTAACTGTAATACTTCACCTTCAGCAATAATGTTTGTTGCATCGGCAAGTACTTGCATAACCTGCATTTTTCCAAGGCCAACCATAAGCTGAAATGAGCGAGTGTAAATAAAGTCACCAACCAATACGCTAGCAGCATTACCAAACTCAGCATTTGCTGTAGGCGTGCCACGTCGTAAGTTTGATTCATCTACAACATCATCATGCAATAGCGTTGCTGTATGGATAAACTCAACAATTGTTGCAAGTGTTATGTGATCTTTACCCTGATAACCGAGCGCTTTGGCTGCTAAAATAGCCAGCATTGGACGAACGCGTTTGCCGCCACTGCTAACTATATATAAACCAAGCTGATTAACTAACGCCACATCTGAGCGCATTTGCGCATGTATAAGTTGATTGACGTCATTCATATCGCTTTCGATTAACGCCTGGATAGCTTTTATATCCATTGATCTCCGAGCCAATTTTTATGTGTGAACGGCGCAGATTGTACAACAAAAAATGCACTAGCTCGATATTTTGTGACGATTGATTGAAAAAACACTATTAAAGTACTTAATTTAGACTGAATTAGCCAAGATAGCTGATTAATTGATAACCAATACACAGTTGGTAGCGCGCTTAGATATTAAGCTGTGAAGGTCATATTTGAGAGCATTAATTTATTTCGGCTAAGAGTTAAAAAGCGCTTGGCAAAAGGGCTAATTAATATAAAATGGGGTAAATATTGAATTGCTCTCAAAGCAGCTACTTTTTATTCATTTTAATTACAAAATAGGCTTGCTAGTTATTTCGCGTTAGCGTAAACTTCGCGCCCTATCGAAGAATATTTTAGTTGCGCCGATTTGAGGGTGCACAGACGGAGTTAATTATGTACGCGGTTTTCCAAAGTGGTGGTAAACAGCATCGTGTGACTGAAGGTCAAACGATTCGTCTTGAAAAATTAGACGTTGAAACTGGTGCGGCAGTAGAATTTGATTCAGTACTTTTAGTTGCTGATGGTGAGAAAATCGAGATCGGTGTACCGTTCGTAAACGGTGGCAAGATAACAGCTGAGGTTGTTTCACATGGTCGCGGTGAGAAGATTAAGGTTGTTAAATTTAGACGCCGTAAGCATTCTCGTAAGCAAATGGGCCATCGTCAATGGTTCACTGAAGTTAAAATCACTAGCATTAGCGCTTAATTAGAGGTACTTAGAAATGGCACATAAAAAAGCAGCTGGTAGTACTCGTAACGGTCGCGATTCAGAAAGCAAACGCCTAGGTGTTAAGCGTTTTGGTGGCGAATCAGTTCTAGCGGGTAGCATCATTGTTCGTCAGCGTGGAACTCGTTTCCACCCTGGTACTAACGTAGGTATCGGTAAAGACCACACTATCTTCGCAAAAGCAGATGGTAAAGTTCAGTTTGAACAAAAAGGTCCTTTAAACCGTAAATACGTAACTATCGTAACTGAGTAATCAGTAAGGTAGTTAAAAACCCCGCCTTTGCGGGGTTTTTTGTTTTGTAGTCAGCCAATATATACCCAAGCCTGCATTTGAGCTGGCTTGGGTATATAATAGAGTTATTAAACAAGCCAATCCCTAAAGTGAGTAATCATGAAGTTTGTAGATGAAGTAGAAATTCGCGCAGAAGCTGGAGACGGTGGCAGCGGCATCGTGTCTTTCCGTCGTGAAAAATATGTTCCAGATGGTGGACCAGACGGCGGTGACGGTGGAGACGGTGGTAGTGTTTATCTACAAGCTGATGAAAACTTAAATACCTTAATTGATTATCAGTTTGAGCGCTTCCATAGAGCTGAACGTGGTACTAACGGTCGTAGCCGTAACTGTACAGGCCGAAAAGCTGATGACTTGTTTGTTATGGTGCCTGTAGGCACGCGCATCATGGATGTTGATACCCAAGAGGGACTTGGCGATTTAACGCAACATGGTCAACGAATTTTGGTTGCAAAAGGTGGTTTCCACGGCTTGGGGAATGCGCGTTTTAAATCAAGTACTAACCGAGCACCTCGTCAAAAAACATTAGGCACACCAGGTGAAGTACGTAACTTAAAATTAGAGTTACTATTATTAGCTGATGTTGGTTTACTTGGATTACCAAATGCCGGTAAATCTACGTTTATCCGCAGTGTATCTGCAGCAAGACCAAAAGTAGCTGATTACCCATTCACGACGCTTATTCCTAATTTAGGTGTAGTACGTCCTGAAGCAAATAAATCATTTGTTATAGCCGATATTCCGGGTCTAATTGAAGGTGCATCTGATGGCGCAGGCCTAGGTATTCGCTTTTTGAAACATTTAGAGCGTTGTCGTGTGTTATTACACATTATTGATGTAATGCCGGTAGATGGTTCAAACCCTGTTGATAATGCGTTTTCGATTATTAACGAACTGCACCAATACAGCCCTAAATTAGCTGAGAAGCCACGCTGGTTAGTATTTAATAAAATAGATTTATTACCAGAGGATGAAGCAAAAGCGTTATGCGAATCGATTGCAGAAGAGCTGGGCGAAACTGAAAATATCTATCACATTTCAGCAATTAATAAACTTAACACTCAACCATTAATCCACAACATAATGACACTACTTGATAGCATGCCTAAAGAGAAGTTTGTACAAGTGGAAGATGAAGAAGTTGAATTTAAGTGGGATACCTATCATGAAAAAGCCACTAAAGGTAAGGGCAATGATGATGATTGGGATGACTGGGATGAAGATGATTACGACGTAGAAGTTGTCTACGAGCGTTAATTAAATAGAATTTACTAAAAAGGAGCTTATGCTCCTTTTTCTTTGTTTAAGAATAAAGTACTAGGTGTTTATTATGATAATTTCAATGATTGCAGCAATGGCAAATAACCGTGTAATTGGTCTAGATAATAAAATGCCATGGCATTTACCTGCAGATCTTCAGCATTTTAAAAAGGTCACTACGGGTAAGCCTGTGATCATGGGTCGTAAAACTTTTGAGTCTATAGGCCGTCCATTACCTGGGCGCCGTAATATTATTATTACTCGAAACAGCGAATATACTGCACAGGGTATTGAAGTAGTAACTACGCCAGATGCCGCATTAGAACTCGTTACTACTGCTGAAGAAGTAATGATTATTGGTGGTGGTAATATCTATGAGCAATTTTTACCAAAAGCAGAACGCCTGTATCTAACTTTTATTGATTTAGATGTTAAAGGCGATACACAGTTTCCAGATTACAATAAAGTTGCTAATTGGTACGTGAAAGAAGAGCAAGAAAACCATCCGGATGACAAGAATTTATCTAGTTATAAATTCGTAACTTTATATAAAGAACGTTAACATTATTGCGTAAATTTTGATAGATTGATATAATATTTGATAGTCTATATAAGAACAAAGTATTATAAAGGGTTTGTCATGTTTAAATTACCAAAGCTAGTTGCACTTACTGCCGTTGTAGCTGTTAGTTCGTTTTCGTATACAGCACCTGTAAATGCTGAAGATCAATTAGCAGTATCTATTTGTGAATATATTGCGGCAGACGATAAAAACCGATTACGCAGCAAGCTTAAAAGCTCTCGTGTAAAAATTCGTAATATTTATGATGCAGTACAATGTAATGGTAATAACTTATTACGTCATGCTGTTGCTAGTAATGCAGTAGATACTGGTGAGTATATAGTTAAAAACTTATCAAAAAGTGCGTTAACAGATGGTGCTGATATTGCTTGGGCTGAAGGGAATTTTGCCAGCTCACCGCTTATTGCAGTAATTAAAGAGCGTGCAGGTCTTTAATTATAAAAAGGTTTTGTAACGCGACCTTTAGTTAGAAATTTATTGGTCTGGGTTTGTTATTTATAGCAAACCCAGGCTTTTTTCGTTTAGCTAATGTAATCTCACCCCACAACAAAATCATTAATAAACTTCATAACTTACCTGCTCATTTTAAATAACCAAAAATGTAGAGTCTCTGTTTAATAAACAGCTTCAAATTTACTTCTTCAAAAGAGGTAACTTTATTCAGCTGGTATCTATTTTGTATCTGCTAGTTTGTACCAATACGCAATAATACTTAATTATTTTGCGGGGCTAAACGTGTCGCACCTGTGTTAAAAAATTCTCATTTAGAACAACTAAGTAGCGAATTTTTTGCCTAGCTATCAACACGTTTTTCCATCCTAAAAATAGATCACTTAATTAAGCGAATTGATATTATTTACAAACTTAATCACTAAGGACAGATATGAAAGCTGTAATTCCAGTAGCTGGCTTAGGGACGAGAATGCTCCCTATGACAAAAGCTATCCCAAAAGAAATGCTCCCAATAGTCGATAAGCCTCTAATTCAATATATTGTCAGCGAATGTGTGTCCGCTGGTATTAAAGATATTGTGTTAGTTACGCATAGCTCTAAAAATGCAATCGAAAACCACTTTGATACAAGTTATGAACTAGAAGCGACTCTTGAGAAGCGTGTTAAACGAGCTTTATTAGATGAAATTCGCTCTATTTGTCCAAATGATGTAACTATTATGAGTGTACGCCAAGGTGAAGCTAAAGGGCTAGGGCATGCTATTTTATGCGCTAAACCAATAGTTGGTGATAACAACTTTGTTGTGCTCCTGCCTGATGTGATACTTGATGCCTATACTGCGGATCAAGAAACTGAAAACTTAGCGGCCATGATTAAACGCTTTAAAGAAACTCAAGCAAGCCAAATAATGCTTGAGCCAGTAGCTAAAGAAGACGTTAGTAAATATGGTATTGCGGATATTAATGGGGTTGATCTAATGCCAGGCAAAAGTGCTGCAATAAAAGCAATGGTTGAAAAACCTGATGCAGATTTAGCGCCTTCTAACCTAGCTGTTGTAGGGCGATATGTACTGAGTAAGAACATTTGGCCTCTACTTGCAAAAACGTCTGTAGGTGCTGGCGGTGAAATACAACTTACAGATTCTATTGACGCATTAATGGCACAAGAAACCGTTGAAGCATTTCATATGAGTGGTCGCTCTCACGATTGTGGAGATAAGTTAGGTTACTTAAAAGCAATTGTTGAGTACAGTCTGCGAGATGAAAAGCTAGGTAATGATTTTTCAAGTTTTATAAATGATTTGAATTTACCTTAATACAGCGCGTATTCTTCGTTCTATGGTAGGCTGTTTTGAGCTACTAAGTTAGCCGTACTTTTTATACATAGTAGTAGGCTACGTAGTACGATTGTTACTTATTCTGTATTAATCTTTTCAAGGAATTACCATGATTGAGCAAGGCCAAGAATTACCAGCAGTGACGTTAACGCAATTAACTGACGACGGTATGCAATCTCTTACAAATAAAGAATTGTTTGAAGGTAAAAAAGTCGTGTTATTTGCAGTTCCTGGTGCGTTTACACCAACGTGTTCAAATGCCCATTTACCTGAATTTATTACCCTTGCTGATAAAATTAAAGCAAAAGGTGTTGATGCTATTTACTGTGTATCAGTTAATGATGCATTTGTTATGAAAGCATGGGGTGACTCACAAAACGCGCAAGAAATTACAATGCTTGGGGATGGCGATGGAAGTTTCACTAAATCGTTAGGGCTTGATAAAGATACTGCTAGTTTTGGTGGTATACGTTCAACGCGTTACGCTATGATTATTGAAAATGCGCTAGTAACAGGTTTATTTGTAGAACAAGACAAAGAGTTTGTTGTAAGCCGCGCAGAATCAGTACTAGAGAAGCTATAACAGTAATAAAGTGTAGATTTTAGTTTTAACTAATCTGCTAGTTATTATTGAAAAACCGATGTTGGCAGCAACATCGGTTTTTTTATTAAAGGCTCAAACTTTAAATTACGGTTGGTATTGCCCGCTAAGCGTTAAACCAGAGAAAGTGCTATAAGCGTTAACGCTTAAGTGCCAAGTACCTGCTTGTGGATTAGTAAATGTACATGTTTCTGCATTGCCATTTTTATAAGGGCGGCAATCGTATGAGCTTGCTGTTGGTTGGCTACCGTATTTTACAAATAAATCAGCATCGCCACTGCCACCCGATGTTGTTACTGTAAACGTAGTCATTCCAGCTGGTACATCTAACGTGTAATGTTTCCACTGCCCAGTATTGGCTGACACATCGCTTATAGTGCCGCCACCTGCTTGTGGAGTACCTGAACCGCCACCCGATGATGAACCACCAGTAATATTACCTACTAAGCTAACAGCTGAATACGCAGAGTAGCCGTTAAGCATTACGTGGTAAGTTCCCGCAGTAGGGTTATCAATAGAACACTCTTCGCTATTACCGCCTTTATATGGACGACAATCATAGGTAGTAGTTGTAGGTTTACTGCCTGCACGTACGTATAAATCAGCATCGCCAGTACCACCACTCATAGTGAATGTTACGTTAGTTGCACCGCTTGGTACTGTCATCGTGTAAAATGCTTGTGCATTTGCAGCCCCACTTAAACCTGTTTTAGCTTCACCATTAATAAGCTCGCTATCGCCACCGGTAGGTGGAGTAGTGCCGCCACTTGCTGCTGCAACAGCTGCGGCAGCATCAACAATACCCGTACCACAGCTAGTACATGTTGCAGGGAACGAACGGGTAGTTGATTTTAAAATACTTTCTATTTCGTCAGGCGTTGCATCTGGCTTTGCTTGCTTAATAAGTGCCGCAACACCTGCTACGTGGGGCGCAGCCATTGATGTACCTTGTGAAAAGCCATAGCTGTCGCTTGAAGGTGTAGACGAACCTGAATTGTAAGTTGATAGAACGCCTTCAGAGTCGTTTGCAAAGCTTTGTGCGCCACCTGGTGCTGCAACATCAATATTGCTACCGTAGTTTGAGTAATAAGCTCTGCCGCCATTACGGCCCACTGAGGCTACGTTTACTACACCGTTACAGTTACCTGGGTTGTAGTTTGCTGAGTTATCGTTATCGTTACCTGCAGCAATAACTACCACAGTGCCGTTACTACGTGCTGTGTTAATTGCATTTTGAGTTGTAGAGCTACATGAACCGCTCCCACCTAAACTCATATTAATTACATCAGCAGGGTTTGAGTTAGCAGGAATACCTGAAACACTTCCACCAGATGCCCAAATAATACCGTCTGCAATATCAGAGGTTAAACCACCACACTTACCTAGTACACGAACAGGCACTACTTTTGCGTTATAAGCTACGCCTGCAACACCTTCACCGTTATTGGTTACCGCAGCAACTGTGCCTGCTACGTGCGTGCCATGCCAGCTAGAGTTTTGTGCACCGTTAGTACCACATTCATTCGCAGCAACTGCATCACCAGGATCACGTGCATCGCTATCGCGACCACCACCGTCATTAGCTACCGAAAGGTTAGAGATCATATCGTAACCCGGTAAAATATTAGCGTTTAAATCAGCATGAGGGCGGTAGCCCGTATCTAGTACAGCTACAACTACACCGCTACCCGTTGCGGTATCCCATGCGGTCGGTAAGTTTAAACCACCGGCTTGCTCGTAGTAGTGCCATTGGTCATCAAAACGTGGATCGTTAGGAGTTGAAAACGGCTTTAGCATTTGATCCACTTCAATGTATTCAACATTGCCAGAATCAACCATTTCTTGCATAAACTCTTGGGCCTCAGCCGCACTTAATTTTTTATCAGCACGCATTACGTGATGATTATTAAGTGCCATTGCACGAACGTATTTTGCTTTTACTTTGCCTTTTTTAGAAGCGAAGTTTTTAACAAAGCTTTGTGCGCGCTTTTTCATGCTAGCTGGGCTTGCGTCTGCAGTTGAGAGGCTCGCCATTTCGTTATTATTTTTATATTTAATAATGAACTGAGTTTCGAAACCGCCTTGGCTTTGTAGTTTAGCCGATGTTTCAGCCATTGAACTTGAAACTGATTGAGCCATGCCAGATGTTGCAGTAAAAAGCGTACTAACTGTAATTGCAATTGCGCATCTTTTAAAAGTTTTACTTGTTGTCATAATTATCCCTAGATTTTTATTTATTATTTCGTGATGTAGGATCACGATGCGGGAACAAAAGTAAACTATCTGTTAACTAGGTTAAAATATCAATTTATTATGTACCTCTTTCATTTAGTTATAACTCAGGTTTTTAGCGGTTTACTCGTTGTTTAGTATTTGTCATGTAAATTAAAAATAAGTATAAAGGGTTGGTTTATTGTGCGGGTAATTATTCCCGACTTATTACTGATGCGTTTTTGTTGTGTTATTGCTAATAATTTAAATGCTACGTTGTTAGCTATCAAACTTTGCTATAATCGGAAAAATTTTTTAGTAGGGTAAAATAATGAGTCAAGTAGATGTAATTGTAATAGGTGCGGGAGCTGCAGGATTAATGTGTGCAGCGCAAGCTGGATACCGTGGCCGAAGCGTTACAGTACTTGATATGGGGAAAAAACCAGGTCGTAAAATTTTAATAAGTGGTGGTGGGCGTTGTAATTTTACAAATGAAAACGCAACCCCTGATAACTACTTATGCGCAAATGCTCATTTTGTTAAATCATGTTTAAGTCGCTATACACAGCATGACTTTATTGAGCTGGTAGACAGACATGGCTTGGCGTATCACCATAAAACACTAGGTCAGCTTTTTTGCGATAACAATGCACAAGACATTGTTGATATTTTACTGACCGAATGTGAGTGGGCCGGGGTAAATATAAAACTACGCAGTGAAGTGATCAGCGTATCAAAAACCGAAACCGGCTATAGCGTTACCACAGAGCAAGAAACCTTAAGCTGTGAGTCGTTAGTTATAGCATCAGGTGGCTTAACTATGCCAAAACTAGGGGCTACACCAATAGGTTATAAAATTGCAGAGCAGTTTGGCTTAAGCGTGTTACCAACTATGGCTGCACTTGTACCATTTACTTTGCATCAGCATGATAAAGAGCGTTTTGAAGGGCTCTCGGGAATTAGCATTCCCTGTGAAGTTTCAAGCGAAGACGGCACCGTATTTAAAGAAAACATCCTCTTTACTCACCGAGGGTTATCGGGCCCAGCAATATTGCAAATAAGCTCATTTTGGCGAGCAGGGCAGGCTGTAATTATAAACCTATTACCTGAAATTGATTTAAGGCAGCAACTTGCTGATTGGCGAGAAACGCAAGCCCAAAAGTCTTTAAAAAATAGCCTTGCGACTATTTTACCTAAACGCTTTATAGAAATACTGCACGAAAGCAAAGCGATACCAGATTGTAATATTAATCAGCTTACCCATGCTCAAATAGATGAGCTGGTAAATTACATTCACGCTTGGCAAATTAAACCCAATGGCACAGAAGGTTATAGAACAGCAGAAGTAACATTGGGCGGTGTAGATACTGACGAGTTGAGCTCAAAAACCTTTGAAGCTAAAAAAGCTAAAGGCCTATACTTTATAGGCGAAGTAACTGACGTAACAGGGTGGCTTGGAGGCTACAACTTCCAATATGCGTGGAGCTGTGGATTTGCTTGTGGGCAGTATGCTTAGGTTGTGTAGAGACAATAAAGTTTGTAACCTTGGGGTGATCGCTCCACCCCTTAACCTTGGTAAAAAATATTATTTAAAATATGATTAAAGTTAACCACTTGAATTTAAAGTATTTTATTCCTTAAAAATAAAGTCATAATTTGAGTCATAAAAGCAATAAAATAGCGATTGAAAAACAAGCAAATAAGTCATGTTTTTATTCTTTTTTTGACCTCATTTCTTTAATGAATTGTTCATGTTTAGCTAATTCTTCAGGTATTCGATCATAACAGGTTATATCCTGACTTTTTTTCTTGTTTTTAACTTTGCAAAATGACAACCATCTATCAAAAATATAAGATTTATGCCAGAGGGTGATTTTACTTTTAGCTTCCCTTCCCATAATTGTGGGAGCTATGGCTTTTACTGTATTACTATAAATGCTATTCGCTGGAAGCTTATCGCTCATTTTTTTAACATAGTTTGAGTCATCTGTAGACCTAAAAACAATAAATGAGCCTCGACTCCTAAATTGAAGTTCATTTAGCAGATGTATATCTGGTAAGTTTTCAATTATGGTACAGGAACTATTTTTAGCTCCCATTTTATAGATCTTACTATCATATAAACATAAGGTAATAGTGCTTGATATTGGTAAGAAAACTTGCAATCCACATTTAGACAAACCACTGATATCTATTGAGTGTAAGTTACGAAGATACCAGTTGTAATGAACCACAGGATGATCTGATATCACAAACTCAGTGGCTGTTTCATTAATTAGTATGTGCCACTCTAAATCTAAGAGAAGAGGCACTTTGAGCGCAGCTTCCAGTGTTTGCAGTTGAAGAAAAGATTTTGGGTTATCAAAAGAAACTTTTATACCGTCTAGAGCTTCTTTATCAAAACCATTTAATTGACCTAATTGATTTATTAATTCATTAAAATAATTGTCAATATTATCTAGCGAGGAAGAATATGCATTTGGTGTACGGCTTAATTGAACTAAAATAAACCGAAGAAGGTCTACTCGCCCTTCAAAATCCAATTGTCCATCAACTTCCCTTGTAATTATTTTTAAAGCCTGAGCGCCTGGCCCTTCAATATAATCACGCAAAAAATTTTCGATCGTGTTGTCTTTATCATAGAAGTTATTCTCGAATAGTTCAGCTCCAACATTAGATGGCCGTAACTTATTCCTAGTTGAATCGAATATATTAATAGCACCATCGTTATAGCTAAAGTTTTTAAGTAAACACCTGGGTACGAAGTGCTGCTTCCTTGTTATCTTTTTCATTTATATTTTCCCTACAATGTAGCGGCAATTATTAATAACCTCTAGCTATTTAATGCTAACGATCTTAGGTTTTGATTCTCGTAATAATCTAATTCTATCTTCTATATCTAGAAAATTCATCATCACAGTTAACAGCATTGTTTGCTCTGCATATGCTTCATCTAGCCTTTGATTGGCAACATCTAACTCATGTCGGTATTTATCTTTTAGCCTGAGTTTGTTTCTCTGATGAGATTGCATCCAAAACCTCAAGATACAAGTGGTACAGTGATTTTGGCCACCCATTAAGAAAAAAACCGCCAAGCTGGCGGTTAAAAGGTCTACACAACACTGTAAAAGTTATAACTACATAGTTACTTTAATAGTTCGAGCACATCAAAACAGGCACCCATTGTATGGTAATCAGTTTTACCTATTGGGCTTTTCATCGTGTCTATTTTTTTATTGTCAGCGGTTAAAATTCTAAACCAGGCTCCGTATTTATGATCAACTAAATGCTGCCACGAATACTGCCAAATTTTGTCATACCATTGCTGATATTTTTCATCCCCTGTTGCTTGATAAAGATACGCTGCACAACACAGAGTTTCGGCTTGAACCCAAAAGTATTTATCGTCATCGCAAATAGTTTTATCAGGGGCAAAGCCGTAGCAAATACCGCCGTGCTTTTTATCCCATGCTACATTTATTGAGTTATCAAATAAGGCTTGAGCGCGTTCAATAAGCCATTTTTGTGGCTTATGCTTATTTAAAAACATAAGCAGTTTTGACCACTCTGTTTGATGGCCAGGTTGAAAGCCCCACGGACGAAATAAATTTTTAGGATCGTCTTTGTTGTACTCTAAATCGACCTGCCAATTTATATCGTAATGCTCCCAAATAAGCCCACCCATTAAACTAGCTTGGCGGTTAACCATGTTGTCGGCAAGTGTGAGCGCACGGTTTAAAAATATTTCGTCTCTTGTGGCTTCATAAGCGGCAATAAGTGCTTCACAAGTATGCATATTGGCATTTTGGCCGCGGTATGAATCACATTTTGTGAAGTCGCTGTTATGCTGATCTTTATATAAACCGGCTTTTGCATCCCAAAAATGTGTTTCCATTGTTTGAAATGTATCGTTGAGGTATTCGCGCGCCTCTGTAACACCTGCGCGATATGCCCAGCTGTACGCTAAAATAACAAATGCAAAGCCATAGCAATGATTGGTGTTATCAAGCACGGTAGCTTGAGCGTTTTCAACTTTTAATAACCAGTTGTAGCCGCCTGTTTGCTCAACAAAATGGTGCTTACGAATAAACTCAATTCCCGATTTAACACGGTTTAGGTACTTTTTGTCATTAAAGGTTTGGTACGCACGCGCATAGTTAAATACAAAACGAGTAGAGCTTACTAAGTGGCGCGTGTGTTTATCAAATACCTCACCGTTATCAG
The DNA here is from genome assembly GCF_014163835.1 of Pseudoalteromonas sp. SR43-5. NCBI lineage: Bacteria > Pseudomonadati > Pseudomonadota > Gammaproteobacteria > Alteromonadales > Pseudoalteromonadaceae > Pseudoalteromonas > Pseudoalteromonas sp. SR43-5. Next base: position 58,909 of record NZ_JACJEA010000013.1, on the reverse strand, counting down.
AAAAGTTTTGGTAAAAACCACCGTGTTCATCGTCAATATTTGGCTCATAAAACGCTAACGTGTCGCTAATGTGCTGTGTTAAAAATTCACGGCTTTTAAAGTTATCTGGTGTGCTTTTCATAGTTCGCTCCTAAAATCGTGTAGAGACTTTTGGTTAGGTAGGGAGTTAAATGCCCCTTTGTAAGATGCGGCATGGGCACCACATAACGAAGCAAATTCAAAAATAGTTCTTAGTGTTTCGGGCGTGTTGCAAAGCTCGCTAAAAGAGCTGGGTGTCAGGTTTTGTAAGCCTAGTTGATACAGCAGTCCACCTACAAACGCATCTCCTGCAGCGGTGGCATCAACCATAGTAACCTTTTTAGGGTGAAGCGTTTGCTTGGCATTTTTTGTATACCAATGCATAGGGTTGCCTGCATCGGTAACTACAAATAGCTCACAACTGTTATTAAGTGTTTGGGCAATAAACTCATCGCTCGATTGCTCACCCGCTAAGTATTCAAGCTCTTCTTTTGAGGCTTTAATAATTGAGCAGTCTTTTAATAACGGTAAAATATGCTCGCGAGGGTTGGCATCGCTTGGCCATAAATTGAGGCGCAAGTTAATATCAAAGCTCACAATTGAATTATTTTGTTTTGCAAATTTAACACCGTAAGCGGTGGTGTTTCTGATGTTTTTGTCGGTTAATGTGTTTGAGCAAATATGAAAAATATCGCATTGCTCAAACCATTCGCGACTAAAGTCATCGTTACTAAAGTGCAAATCGGCGGTGTTATCACGGTAAAACTCAAACGTACGATCGCCATCGTTATCGAGTGATACAAACGCGAGAGCTGTTTTTGCTTGGTTGGTAAAACGCATAAAGTCGGTTTTTACACCTTGCTCTTTTAATGCATTATGTAAAAAGTCGCCAAAGCTATCAGTGCTTAGCATTCCTGCAAAGTAGGCATTACCGCCTAGCTTTGCAATAGCAACGCTTACGTTTGCAGGCGCACCGCCTGCAAACTTTGTAAACGCTTCGTGTTCGTTGCTGTTTTGGCTCAATTTATTTGAAAGTAAATCAACCAGTACTTCACCAAAGCATATTGTGTGTTTCATGATCTTGCCTTAGTTATTAGTCAAGTAGCCAATGTAATGCAATTGCAGCTGTCCACGAGAAATCTTTACCACCACAGCCTGCACCTGTTTCTGGGTTAAAATATTCGTAGTAGCCTGACTTAACAACTAGGTTGCGAGTGTCATCTTGAATTTTGTCAGCCGTTGTTGCAAAGCCTGCTTCTTTAAGGCCTATGGCTATCATCCAGTTGATGTGTAACCAAATCGGGCCACGCCAGTAGCGTTGTGGCTCGTATTTTTCCTCTTTAGGGTGAGTAGAAGCCACACTAAACTGGCTTGACTCAATAAAATCTTCGGTGGCTGTATTAATTATTTTAGTTTGCTCATCGCTTGTTAAACCTGCATATACAGTTAATAGCGCGGCTGATGTTTTAACTTTAGCCAAGCTGTTAGTTAATACATCTCTGCAGTAAAAGTACTGGCTTTGTTCACACCATAAAGTATTTATGGCTTGCTCTGTTATTTGTAAACGCTGTGCTAAGTAATCAGTGCGAGCATCGTTTAAGCCAAGCTGTTCACCCATTTTGAGTAAATCTTTGGTTGCACGGTGCAAAATAGCAATAATACCTAGGTCATTCATTTTGTACGGACAGGTTTCGTAGATTATTTTGCTGTCAAAGTTGTTACGTTTGAAAAAGTCTACAAGGTATAAAAATCGGTCGTATTCACTTTTATGTGGACGCTGAGAAGAATCTACATGACTTGTATCACGGCGCGTATATTCCCAATCTACACATGGCACAGCATGAAGAGCATCATCCCACGATGGGCTGTTATCCATGCCCGATTCCCACGGGTGGTAGGTTACTACTAAACCTGTTTTTTCAGGATCTCGGTCGTTGTACCACCATAAATGATAATCAACTACTTGTGAAAATAACGCTTTAACTTTTTGTTCTGCAAGTGCTTTATCTTTCGCGCTGGCAAGCATTTCTTTCATTACGGTGGCGACTACTGGCGGCTGTGAAATAGATGTACTTTTAATTTTTTTATCCGAACCCCATACGTCAGGACCAGGAAAATAAGTATTAGAATCTTTATGAAACAAGATGTGCGGCACCATGCCATCATCCCATTGGCCTGAAAATAACACATCAATTTCTTGCCATGCGCGGCTTTCGTCTGATTTCATCCAGCCTAGCGCTGTAATGGCTGAATCCCAGTTCCACTGAAACGGGTATAGGCCATGTGTTGGTACTGTATAGCCACCTAAGTCGTTTGCTATAAGTGTTTTAGTAGCAAGGTCTGCAAGCGATGAAGCCGTTGCTGAGTCAATTTTACCGCTGTTTATAGTAGTCATATTGGGTGCTCTTTGTGTGTTATTTCCGATTTGGATAATATTAAAGCACTCATTATGGGTTGTAAATGTTTTTTTTCTGTGCTTAAATCCTGTTCGAAGTAACAAAAAACTAACATGTTTACTTGATTATTTCGGCTTTGCTTAGCCACACTCTAAGTAAATACACACAGACAACTAGCACAATTGGAGAATACCCGTGAATAAAACAACGATCGCCTCTATTGTATCTTTATGCCTCGCACAGGGCGCTTATGCAGCAGAAGAAGCTGCACCAGATACAGCAAAAAAAGCTAACAACGTTGAGCGTATTATCGTCTCTGGTACCAGTAAAGGGCGTGTTATTTCAGACACTCCACAATCAGTAACATCTATTAGTGAAGACGAGCTGGTGAAGCTGTCTTCAAGTAGCCAAGCGGATGTGCTTCGCTATATTCCGGGTATTAAAGTAGAAGGCGGTGGCGGTGAAGTCGCTACTAACCTACAAGTAAGAGGCTTACCTTCATCGGGTCAGTTTCAGTTTACGCCACTGTCGTACGACGGTTCACCTAGTTTGAGTGTTTTTGGTTTAAACTCATCGGCGTTTGATGTGTATTACCGTAATGATTTGGGTATTGAGCGCGTAGAGTTTGTGCGTGGTGGTGTATCTAATTTATTTGGCCAAGGTTCTGTGGCCGGCATTATTAACTATATTTCTAAAACGGGCAGTGATGATCCGCAAAGTACCGTACAAATGGAGCTTTCTGACCAAGGGCGTACTCGCTTAGATTTTGCAACGAGCGGTCCACTTAACGAAGACGGCTTATATTATGCGCTTTCTGGTTTTTACCGTTACGACGAGGGCCCTTTAGATACAGGCCTTGAGACTAAAGGTACACAGTTGCGTGGTAATATTCGTAAAGAATTTAATGATGGCTCTGGCTCATTTACTGTTTACGGACAGTACATTGACGACCAAGCTCAGTTTTACTTACCTATTCCACTTGATGGCGACAGCCGCGAGCGCTTAATTGGTAACGATGGTCGTGAAGTCGAATCACTGCAAACGGCGCAAGTATCTAACTTAACGTACGATACAGCAAATGGTCGTTATGAATCGCCAATCAGCGATGGTGTAGTTACTAAAGGTGGCTCTATTTCAGTAGTGTTTGAAAAAGAACTCGCTAACGATTTTGCCATTAATATGCGCAGTAAATACGCTAAATACCAACACGAATTTAATTTATTTTTAGACGGCGACGGTATTATTAATGTACCTGAAAGCCAAGACGACTTCTTAGCTAACAGAGGGCTAGGTGATGCAAGCGGTGCTGAGTTTTCTTATGTTAATTCAGGTGTCGCACTTGCAAGTGATGACTTACTATTTGCTAACCGTATTTTAGACCGCGACCGCCCAGCTGAAGATTTTTCTGCAGAATTTAATATCATCAAAAGTATTTTTGTAGGTGATTTTAGCCACGATATTACAGTCGGTACATTTTTCTCGCACAGTGAAGCCGACGACGATAACGTTATTACAACTTACTTAGGTGAGTTTAATAACAACCCTCGCTTAATCGACTTAACGTATACCGATGTTAATGGCGATGAGGTTCAGTACACTCAAAATGGTATTAGTGGCCCAGGCATTTCTTATACTAACCAAACCATTAGCGCTACCCGCAGAGCATTGTACGTAGCGGATCAAATGGAAAGTGACGATTGGATTTTTGACTTTGGTGTTCGCTACGAAGAAATTGAAGGAAAAATTAGTCGTGAAGGCAGCCAAGTAGTTCAGATTTCTGATGATCCAACGCTTGCACCTAACTTACAAGTTAACACTACGGGCAGTGGTGTAATGACTTACGGCGAAGTCGACACGTCTGAATTTGCTGTATCAGGAGCGGCGTTATATCGCTTAACTGATAATTTAAATGTATATGCCAATGCATCTCGCGGGTTTTTCTTCCCAGAAATTAGAGGTATTCAGTTTAATGATTTAGGTGAGCCTGCCAGCTACGAAGCTGAAATTGTTGAGCAAGGCGAGCTAGGTGTTAAGTTTTTTGATAACGACTTTAGCGGCAGCATTGCGTTATTTAGAACTGACTTAAAAGACAGACGCAGCGTAGACTTTGTAAATGATGGTAATGGGGGCGTATTAGAGCTGCCAGTTATGCAATCAACTAAAGCAACGGGTGTTGAGCTTACCGGTCGTTACGATATTACCGATGAGTGGGCTGTTGATGCCAACATGACCTATACCGATCACGAATTTACTGAATTTGACTCAGACCCTTCTATTATTGGTAACGAATTACGTCGTAAACCAAAAATACTATTTAACTCATCTATTAGCTACACCGCAGATAACTGGGATGCATCGATTTACCATAACTTTACCGGTAAAAACTTTGCAAATGACTCAAACTCGGTAGAACTTGATTCATTCCACTTATTTAGATTTGATGCAGGCTATAACTGGCAAGTTGCACCAGAGCAAACAGTACGCTTAAGCGTTGGGGTATTTAACCTGTTTGATTCTGACGGTGTTACTGAAGGTTCGCCTCGTCTAGGTAACAGCCAAACGGCAGATAACCCATACTTTGTAGGTCGCCCAATTCTCCCACGACGCGTTACTTTAAGAGTTAAATACGACTTTTAAATAAATGCTTTATGCCTATTAACTCACTTTGGGGTTAATAGGCTTTTTGCATTGTGATGCATTTTTCAGCTAAGTTAGCTACAGGTTTATCTTTTTGACTAGGCTCGTTTATTCAAAAAGGTAAGGGCAGGTAGCCGTTTGGTATTTTAATTTTGAAAAGGCGCAGTGTTTTCATATTGTGAATACGCGAATAAATTATGAATATATTAGATTTTTCAATAGTTGCTCTTTATCTTGGTGCCTTATTGGTAATGGGATTTATGCTACGCGAACAAACCAACAAAAGTGATTACTTTTTAGGGGGTAAAAGCTTAGGTTGGAAACCTTTGGCTTTGTCGGTAATGGCCACTCAGCTTTCGGCTATTAGCTTTATTTCGGCTCCTGCATTTGTTGGTTTGCGTGAAGGCGGTGGTATGCAATGGCTCTCGTATGAGTTGGGTGTTCCGCTGGCGATGATTTTAATTTTAGCGACTATTTTACCCAAGCTTTATAAAAGCGGCATTGTCAGTATTTACGATTATTTAGAAATGCGCTTTGGCCGCTCAACCCGTGTGCTTATTAGTGTGGTGTTTCAATTTAGCCGTGCGTTTGCCACCGGCATTATGATTTACGCGGTATCGCTTATTTTACAAGGCACCATGGGAATAGAAGCATGGCAAGCTATTGTATTAACGGGTGTTATAACCGTTTTGTATTCACTGCAAGGTGGGATGAAAGCTGTAGTGTACGGTGATGCAATTCAAATGATCATCATTGTACTGGGTACTATGGCTTGTATTGGATTTGGACTATATCACTTAGGTGGGGTTGATACCTTTATTGCCAATGTTGATTCGAGCCGATTAGAAGCGATTAAGTTTGATTCATTTGGTTTTAGTGGTGATGGCTTTGGCTTTTTACCGATGATTTTTGGTGGTGTGGTACTTTACGCTTCTTACTATGGGTGTGACCAAACGCAAGCGCAACGTGCGCTCAGTGCAAAAGATCCTAAAAACCTACGCTACATGATTTTAGCAAATGGTGTAGTGCGCTTCCCTATTACTATTTTATATTGCGTGTCGGGTTTAATTGTTGGCACTCTGGCAATGAGTAACCCTGAATTTTTAGCAAAAATTCCAGCAGATAACCCTGACTGGATGATGCCTATATTTATTTTAGATTACCTACCGCATGGCTTAATTGGTTTATTGGTTGTCGCTATTTTGTCGGCAGCGATGTCGTCACTTAGCTCTGCAATTAATTCACTTTCGGCGGTAAGTATTGAAGATTACAGCCGTATATCTAATAAAGAGCTAGACCAACCATCTTACTTAAAGTTAGCTAAATACTTAGGTTTAGCATGGGGCGCAATTACCTTAGTACTATCACTTTTTGCCGGTGACATTGCGCCGACCATTATTGAAGCTATTAACAAAGTCGGCTCGTTATTTTATGGCCCAATACTGGCGGTATTTTTAGTTGCTGTATTAAGTAAACGCAGTGCTGCATTGCATGCCAATATTGGCTTAATTAGTGGTGTATTAATTAATTTGTTGGTGTCGGTATTTGCGCCAGATATTTTTTGGTTTTGGTGGAACTTTATTGGTTTTGTAAGCGCTGCGGTGATTATTTATGTTACGAGTCGTTTAATTCCAAGAGAAGTAAACGAAGTCACAAAAGTACAAAATGCCGAGACCGTATCAAACTCAATTTTAACTGGCAAAGATATCGTTATGCTACTTAGCATGTTTATTGTGATGATATTAATTTGTTTAGCTATTCCTTCAATTTTTTCGTGAGCTGTGACTAATGGATTCTAAAAAGTCGTTTTTAATTGATTTATTTACCACGGCGGTAAATGCCTGTAAACCAAGTGCTTGCATGAGTAAGTATTTAGAAAATATAGATGCAAGCAAAGGTTTGTGTGTAGTAGGGGCGGGTAAAGCCGCCGCTGAAATGGCCGCCGAAGTTAATCGCTTTTATGGTGATAAATGTTTTGGCGCAGTGGTAACGCGTTATGGCTACGAAAGTAGCGGTGATACTGGGCGAATTAAAGTACTTAGTGCAAACCACCCAACACCAGACGATAACAGCTTAGCTGCTGGCAAAGAGTTATTGGAGCTTGTAAAAAATAATCCGGCTGATATTCCTATTTTGTTTATTATTTCGGGGGGCGGTTCGTCGTTGATGTGCCTACCTGTTGATGATGTGCCTTTTTCACAAAAGCAAAAGCTTAATCAGTTTTTACTTAGAAGTGGTGCAAGCGTTGATGAAATAAATGTAGTGCGTAAGCAGTTGTCACTTGTTAAAGGCGGTAAGTTAGCGCAGGCCGCTAAGTCGGATTATGTTACGCTCATTATTTCAGATGTAGTAGGGGACAAACCAAGTGATATAGCATCAGGCCCTACTATTAGCGATGGCAGTACTAAAGCCGATGCACTGGCTATTTTACAAAAGTACAATTGGCCGGTAATAGCAGAGGTTGAAGCGCATTTATTAAAACCAGAGCAAGAACGAGTTGCTGACACCGTGGGGGAGTACTTTATTGTTGCAAATGCGCAGCATGCTATTGATAGCGCAATAGGTGTTGCACAGCATCAAGGCTGGGAAACCCAGGTACTAGGGTATGATATTCAAGGCGAGGCTAAAGAGGTTGCAAAGCAACATGCGGCTATCGCTCTTGATCAAAAAGCCCAAGGCAAGCGCGTTATGTTGTTCTCTGGTGGCGAGCTTACCGTAACCGTTGCTGATATTTATGGCGATGGCGGGCCGAATCAAGAATACTTAATGGCGTTGGCTGAGGCACTTAATGGCGAAGCGGGTATTTACGCACTTGCTTGTGATACCGATGGTGTAGATGGTAGTAAAGATGTAGCGGGTGCGTATATAAATAGCAGTACAATTGCTCGCGCACAAGACGCTGGCGAAAACTTACACGCACAGTTAGAAGGTCATAATAGCCATCAGTTTTTTAAAGCCATTGATGATTTAATTATTACTGGGCCAACTAACACAAATGTGAATGATTTTAGAGTGATAGTGATTGAGTAGGCGCAGTTTGCCCACTTGTTCTTTATAATGGTTTCACGTAATCTTGTGCTCCAATTTTGTTAGGGTTAATACCTATGTTTTCGTTAAACAACAGTAACTTATTACGCTCTGGTTTTGAGCTTGGAAAAGGCGAAAAGCTATTTCAAGATATTGAGCGCGATATTATAAAAGTGGTGTTTTGGGAAAAGTGCGTAACTCAAAGTCATATTGTGAGCGCAACTCGTATTCCACAGCAAACTGTGTCGCGTTTACTTAAGTCGTTAACCCAACACGGTGTAATTGTACAAACTGATACGCTAATTCCTAATAAAAAAGGTAAGCCTGGGTTTGGCATTGCCCTTAATCCCGATTACGGATTTACCTTTGGCTTAGCTATTTTGCTTGATGCTATTTCGCTTGCTGTAATGGATTTTACGGGAAAGGTGGTTTACACCCATATGCAGCTAATGTCGGATATGAGCATTAATAATGTGCTTAAATGTGCACAAAAGCTGGTAGAAGATATAAGCGCTGAGCGTGACATTCCAAGTGAAAAAGTACTGGGAATGGGCGTGGGTATCTCTGGCTTTTTTAGCTCAATGGATGGGAAAATGAATACCCACCATATGCTAGAAGAGTGGTCGCAGGTTGATATTATCGATATTGTGTCGCAGCATTTTCAACTCCCTACTTGGGTTGTTAACGATGCTACAGGTGCAGCCGCAGGTGAGGGTGTTGCTGGTATTGGGCGCGAGTATAAAAACTTTGTTTATATGTTTGTGTCGGCCGCATTTGGTGGCGGTATTGTAAATAATGGTGACGTACTGCGCGGTACATACGGAAACGCAGGTGAGCTTGGCGACATGCTACCGCCAAAATTATATGCCCACCCCAATCTTGAATTACTAAAACGTATTTTGAAAAAAAATGGCGTAGCGGTTACTTCTATTTACGACCTGCATGACAACTTTGACCCCGATTGGCCAGGTGTTGAAGAGTGGCTGTTTAAAGTTCAAGACTCATTTGATTTAGTGGCAACCTGTTGCTCTGCATTATTAGATGCTGAAGCGATTATTATTGGTGGCCATATTCCAAAAGAGTTGGCTGAAAAAGTTATTGCACGAACTGAGGTTTATGCACAATTTAGACGTGGCGCTAAACGCCCTATGCCAAAGCTGGTGGTATCTAATATTGATAATTTTCCGGTATCAATTGGCGCAGCCACATTGCCATTTAGAGAGTTGTGTTTGTAGCTTAATACCAATCCGCAATAATACTTAATCATTTTGCGGGGCTAAACGTGTCGCTACCTGCGTTAAAAAATTCTCATTTACGACTGCATGGATGCAGAAGGTAGAGCAATGCAGGAGCAATTGCCGAGAACAACTAAATATCGAATTTTTTGCCTAGCTATCAACACGTTTTTCCAGCCTCAAAATAGCTTATTTAATTAAGCGAATTGGTATAAGAAATACAAATTTTAAAAACAAAAAAGCCGATATTGTTTTATGCAATATCGGCTTTTTTGTGTGGGTTATTTACTCTTCAACGAATGCTTCGCCTTGTGTCATCCACTTAGCAGCAGGTTTGCCTTTTAAGTAATGATCAAAGTACTGCATCATACGTACTGAAAAATCGACCTGATTAGGAAACTTTTTCAAGTGGTGTGGTTCACCTTCGTATTGTAAAAAGGTTGCATCTTTACCTGCGCGACGAAGCGCTAAGTAGTACTGCACGCCTTCGTGCCAAGGCACTGCATCGTCTTTATCGCCAAACATAATTAAAATAGGGGTATTTACTTTATCTGCAAAAAACACCGGTGAGTTTTCTATGTACAGCTCTGGTGCTTCAAATAAGTTTTTACCTATACGGCTTTGCCCTGTTTCGTATTGAAACTGACGAGCAAGACCTGATTTCAAACGTATGCCACTGTAAGCACTTGTCATGTTTGATACTGGCGCGCCAGATACAACCGCTTTAAACATATCTGTTTGGGTTATCATAAACGCACTTTGATAGCCTGCCCAAGAGTGACCTTGTAAGCCTATTTTATCTGGGTCGGCTATGCCTAAATCTATTAATTTTTGGGTGGCGTTGATCATGGTTTGCGTTGACGATTTACCCGGGTGACCTATTTCAAAACGAATATCAGGTAAAAATACCGCATAACCGTTTGAGGTAAACATAGGGAAATTAGGGCGATGGTTTAATTCCATTTTTGGAAAATCAAACATGCGTTGACTCATGTAACGGTAAAAATACACAACCACAGGCACTTTATCGCCTTTTTTATATCCCGCAGGTTTTATTAGTACGCCTTGTAAGTCTTCGCCATCAAAACCTTTATAGCTTATTAGTTCTGGCTTTTCGCTCCAGGCAAAATTACTAATTTGTGGGTTTAGCGTGGTCACTTGTTTTGGTGAACTAAAGCTAAAATCTGTTTGGTAGTAATCAGGAAATTGGCTATAAGTTTGCGAGGTAAATAAGTACTTGTCAGCCTTTTTGGCTTTTTTAACCATATCAAAGCGTTTATCACCGCTAAGCACCTTAGTTAGTGTGTTAGTGGTTAAGTCGAGCTTTGCAACTTCGCTTTGTTTAGTTTGTAAGTTAATAGCAGAGACAAGTAATGTATCGCCTTTTTTAAAGCCCACTTGGGTTTTATCAAGCTTAATAACACGGTACTGCGTATTGCTTTGCTTACCATTAGTTAGGCGTTTAGCTTGCTTAGTTTTTACGTCAAACGCCCAAATATCGTATTTACTATAAGCAAGCACTTGGCTGCTATCGGTCATCCAACCAGCAAAACCATAACCAGGTTGAGTAGATGGGTAGTCGTGTTTATCATCAGCAAAGGTTGCCTGAATCGCTTTTGTAAGCGGTGTTACTTTATTATTTTTTAAATCTTTTAACTGTATTTGGCTATCGCTAAAATAAGCTGCAAACTCACCATTAGGGGCAAGGCTCGGTGTAAACGGGTAGTTACTTATAATTGGAGTTTGTTTACCGGTGTGTATATTTACTGCAAAGTAATCAGCAAAAAAACCGCCGTACATAATTTTTTTTAGGTAGGGGATGTTAGATGAGCCAAGTAAAGATATATCTCGCTGAGGGTTTAGTGCAACCTCAGGCATGTTTGGTGTACTAAGTTGCGCAACTTTTTGCGAGTTAACGTGATACACCGCACTGTAATGGCGATTTTTATTAACTTCGTTCCATTGTTGCTCTTCACGTGGTTTTATTTGCGCATCGTTGTTGTGCCATACATTAAGACCTTTATGCTCACGTATGGTATCAAAGTCGTACAATGAAGCTTCGTCGGTATACTCTTTAGCTTTTACTTTAGCTGCTAATTTTGGATGGTTTTCAAAATATAAGCGCTCGCCATTTTCTGACCATTCAAGGGTGGCTGTTTTCCCTAACGTCCATGTTTTATTAGGTGAATCTATAGTTGAGAGCTTCTCGTTTTTATATAGCTGTAAAGTGTAGTTTCGGCGGCGCGTGTCATCATTTACATAGTTACCCAATGTAAACGCTGCAATATTGTCAGTGGGGTGCCACGCTATTTTATTTGCGATTACGCCCGGTTCATCAATTAATACGCTGCTATTAAAGTCACTGAGCTCAATTAACGCTATTTGGTTGTTATTACCATCGCTGTAACTTTGACTCACTAATAGCTGGCTGTTAGCTGAGTTAATAGCGTAGCTAAATACGTTTTCTATTGTATGAGTGCGTTTATCAGATAAATTTACGATAACAAGCGCATAGCTCTTATCTTTTTTATCGGGCGTGATAGCGTTGTCTTCTTCGTTTTTAGTGCTATCGGTTTTATCTTCTACTTTTGCGTCATCGTCTTTTTTATTTAAACGATAAGCAAGCCACATACCGTCATCAGATAACGTGTAATCTTTTACATTAGCAAAGCTTTGTTGGGCACCTGATTGTGTGTTTACGAGTACCAGATTGTTTTTAAGTGTGTCTTTTTTTTTGGTTGTTTCTTTTTCAAGTAAGGTAGGTACTTGTGTAAAGGCGACCCAGTTAGCGGCTTTATTAATATGAGGCTTAGTGCCGCGTTCTACTTCTGCGATGAGTGTATTGCTTTGTAGTGAGTAAACTTGACCAGTTGCATTTCCACGATACGGCGTTGCACTAAAAGTGAGTACTTGACCATTGTCAGATAGTTGTGTGCTTTTAGCTGATTTAAAACTAAATACGTCTTTAAATTGTAGCGATTCTTTGGCGTGTATGCCGGTGCTAGTTAAGCTGGCAACGAGTGCCGTGCTTAATAAGGTGAGTTTTGTTTTCATTATTGATTCTCGTATTATGACATTGTTTCATTGTAACGAGTTTGGTTCATAATTCGAGCGGATCAGATAAATGGCAGCTACATACGACAAAACGACCCGCAGGTCGTTTTTTAGTATTCAATTTATTAATTTAGCAAACATTACAGCCAAATTTTTTGTAGCTCAAGCCATTGTTTTTCAAATTGAACACTAGGTTTTGCTTTAAAGTCGCTACGTACAAACTGATTCATTTTGCCTTCAACGTAGGCAAGTAAAAAGTTTGCAAGTGTAAGCTCATCACTTTGAAAGTTTTTACCTTCACGTAATTTACGCTCACGAAGTACTTGTTTAAACTGAGTTTCTAGTTTTTCAAACAAGGTTTGTACACGTTCGCGTAAACGTTCCTGCTCACCTTGCAGAGCATCGCCCGTTAAAATACGAGTAATACCTGGGTTTTTTTCAGCAAAGGTTAAAAGTAATAATAGAATGTTATAAATGCGCGTTTGGCTTTCTTTTTCGTTTTCAATAATAATATTTATACGAGATAAAAGGGTATCTTCAATAAACTCAATTAAGCCCTCAAACATACGCGCTTTGCTCGGAAAATGACGGTATAGCGCGGCTTCAGACACACCCACCTCAGCAGCTAGTTTTGCTGTGGTGATGCGTTGTCCTAAATTAGTTTCTAACATTTGTGCGAGTGCTTGCAGTATTTGCTCTTTGCGATTACTTCTTTTTGTCGCAGGCATGAACATTCCTTTTTATTAGTTATTCTTAGTGGCGCAGTTAAGAACCCTAGTCATTTTTTGTTCAAATGATTGGCGTATGTTAATGTTTTATTCAGTTTGTTTCCAGCCTTTTTATAGGTGTTTAGCCAGCTGTTCGATCACCTTGCGAGCTATTTCTACTTTACTTGTTGTTGGTAATTCTAGTTGTTCATTGTGCCAGTACAGTGTTAAAGCATTATGATCGGAATTAAACCCTAAGCCACTTTTTGATACGTCATTAGCGCAAATCATATCTAGATTTTTATTTTGTAGTTTACCTTTAGCATAGCTTTCTACATTTTGAGTTTCGGCGGCAAATCCAACCGTATAAGGGCGGTTTTGTGTAAGGTTTGCAATAGCTGCAATTACGTCAGGGTTTTTAGTTAAAGTAAGGGTGAGTTCGTCGCCTTGCTTTTTCATTTTTTGAGTCGCAATGTTTGCAGCTCGATAATCCGCAACAGCAGCGCAACCTATAAAAGCATCAGATTGTGATGCATAGGTAAGTGACTCAGTTAATAGCTCCTCAGCGCTTTCTATATTAATAAGGTTTACGCCAGTTGGGGCTTTTATAGTGACAGGGCCCGAAATTAAATTAACCTTAGCACCGAATTGCAAAGCTGCTTCTGCTAGTGCATAACCCATTTTTCCAGAACTGTGATTTGATATAAAACGTACCGGGTCGAGAGGCTCACGCGTTGGGCCTGCCGTTATTGTAATTGTTTTTCCTGCAAGTAATTGCGGTTGCTCTTTTGCTATACATAGCGCAACTAGCTCATGTGGCTCTAACATGCGTCCAGCGCCTATATCACCACAGGCTTGCTCACCTTTACCTGGGCCCCAAATAAGTACGTTACGTGCTTTTAATGTGGCTAAATTTGCTTGTGTAGCTGCGTGTGCATACATTTGCTGGTTCATGGCAGGTGCTACAGCTACTTTTGCAGGCGTTGCTAGCAGTAACGTCGTTAGTAGGTCGTCAGCAATGCCGGCTGCCATTTTTGCAATAATATTGCAGGTCGCTGGGGCAACTAAAATTAAGTCAGCCCATTTTGCAAATTCAATATGCCCCATTGAAGCTTCGGCAGAAGGGTCTAGTAATGAGTCAGAGACTGTTTCTCCACTAACGGCTTGCATGGTCAGTGGTGTAATAAAGTGTTTAGCTGATTCAGTCATAACTACTTTTACTTCACAACCAGCGTCTTTTAATCGCCTAACGAGTTCTGCGCATTTATAAGCTGCAATACCGCCGGTAATACCTAGTACAATTTTTTTGTTTGTTAAGTTAGTCATGAATGTTCATCAGTTTTTATTAAATATTGGGCTTAAAATAACAAATCTTTACCCGTACAGCGAAGTTTTTTAATTCGAAATAACAGGCTAAATTTTAAATTTGCATTACATTTATAAGACACTTTCGCCTCTCAAGGATGAACAATGCAACTTACTTCACTTCCAAACTCACTTCGACCTCGTGAAAAACTCATCGCGAAAGGAGCTAAAGCGCTTACTGATGCTGAGCTCCTTGCCATATTTTTACGAACAGGGTTACCAGGAATGAATGTAATTGAGTTGGCTCAGCATCTATTAAATGAAAATAAAACCCTACATAATTTGTTTAATGCCAGTATTGAGGAGTTTTGCTCTCAAAAGGGGTTAGGGACCGCTAAGTATGTGCAGCTACAAGCTGTATTAGAGCTAAGCCAACGTTATATGCAGGAGCGTTGCCAACGAGATGCAGTGTTTAATTCGCCTAACTCAGTTTATGACTATCTAACAATTCAAATGCGAGGCTTGCAACAAGAAGTATTTATGGTGTTATACCTAGATAGCCAAAATAGATTAGTAAAAGACGAAATACTTTTTTATGGCACAATTAATTCTGCCAGTGTTTATCCGCGTGAAGTGGTAAAGGCTGCCCTTAAAAATAATGCAGCCGCTGTTATTTTTGCGCATAATCACCCAAGTGGTATTGCAGAACCGAGCCAAGCAGACAAACTTATTACTAATAAATTGCAGCAAGCACTGCAATTGGTCGACATAAGTGTGCTCGATCACATCATTGTTGGTGGAGAAACCTGTGTTTCGTTTGCCGAGCGAGGCCTGATTTAGCTTTGTTAGACACATAAGTGTGTTAAAAATGAGCTGTTTAACGTGTTTTGGCAAATTAGTTTAATTTAAATGCAGTTTTTACTTTCCCTAAGGGCATTCGATCTTTATAATTAGCCGCTATCAAATTTACATATATGAGCTGATTGGATAGATCAGTGTTTGATCTTTGCCTGTAAAAGCTGTATAAAGAGCGCCCTTCGATTTATCTCTAGGGCGGAAATACACGGCCTTAGATTAAATTAAGCTCGAGCGAAGTTATTGGAGATATATAGACATGTCTAAAGTATGTCAAGTTACAGGTAAGCGTCCAGCGGTTGGTAATCACCGTTCACACGCGAGAAACGCGACTAGACGTCGTTTCCTACCTAACCTACAAACACACCGTTTTTGGGTTGAAAGTGAAAAACGTTTTGTAACATTACGCACTACTACTAAAGGTATGCGTATTATCGATAAAAAAGGCATCGACACGGTTCTTACAGAAATCCGTGCTCGCGGCGTTAAAGTTTAAGGATCTGAATCATGCGCGATAAAATCCGTTTAGTTTCAACTGCCGGTACTGGTTTTTTCTACACTACTGACAAAAACAAACGTAACATGCCTGAGAAGATGGAAATCAAAAAGTTTGATCCAAAGATTCGTAAACATGTTCTTTTTAAAGAAGCTAAAATCAAGTAATTTTAGTTCTTCTTTTAGAATTTAAAAACCCAGCTTAGGCTGGGTTTTTTGTTTTTAAACTATGATTAGCGAATTGACATAAAAAAACCTCGTTGGCATAACCAACAAGGCTTTTAAATCAAAAAATGTTATACCAATAGCATTAAATTAGTGATTTATTTAATGCGATAAAATAATCATGTTTTTAATAAAATTGGTATCATTAGATTTTTGTGAATGCATCTTGTAGTGGTGGTACTACTTGCTTTTTACGGCTCAGTACACCATCTAACCATACTTTATCATTCTCTGGTTTTACACCGTAAGCCTGCTCAACTAAGTTTGCATCGTCAGATACAATTAGCATTTCTGAGCCTTCTTTCATTATATCGGTAAGCAGTAAAAATACAGAGTGGCGGTTGCCCTCAACTTTTAGCTTAGCAATATCGGCTGCAAGGTCTGCTTTAATATCGTCAAAAACAGCAAGGTCGATTACTTCTAGCTGGCCAATGCCTACTAGGTTACCGTTCATGTTGAAATCTTTAAAGTCACGCATTACTAAATCACGCGCTGGTGTGTCTTCTACCGCAGATTTAACGCGGAACATATCCATACCAAGTTCTTTAAAGTCTTCGATGCCTGCAATTTCAGCTAGCGCTTCAACACATTTAATATCGGCTGTGGTACATGTTGGCGATTTAAATATAACTGTGTCGCTTAAAATTGCACACATCATGATACCAGCGATGTCTTTAGGGATTTCTACGTTGTAGAAGTCATACATCATTTTAATAATGGTGTTTGAACAACCAACAGGACGAATCCAACATTCAAGCGGAGTCGATGATGTTAAGTCACCTAATTTATGGTGATCTACCACACCAACAACGCGAGCTTGGTCGATATCATCAGGTGCTTGTGTTTTTTCTGTGTGATCTACAATATACACATCTTCACCAGCGTAGCTTAACTTAAGCTCTGGTGCTTCAAAACCAAATCTATCAAGGATAAATTGAGTTTCAGGTGAAACTTCACCAAGACGAGTTGGAATTGCTGGCTCATCAATTTGGTTTTTTAAATAAGCCAGTGCAATTGCACCACAAATAGAATCTGAATCTGGGATTTTATGGCCCACTACATACATAGACATTGACGGAACTCCTTTAAATTTGCCGATATTCTAACAAAGTCTGCGGCCTTTAACATATAGACAGCGCAATTAAGTTTTAGTTACACTTTAAAATCTTGAATTTATTAGGTGTATTTATATGCGACTGGGCCGTAAAGGTTGGAACAACGTTATAATATTTTCGATGTTGATTATGATCTTCTTTTTAAATGGCTGGCATAAGCAATTTTTAGGAGGGGAGGATAAACCAGCGTTACAAGCTGTACTCCCCCTGCAAAGTTTTGTACTTACACTGCAATTTGTTGATCAAAAAATTGAGCGAATAGGAACAAGTTGGCGTACAACACCACTACAAAAAGATATACCGCTCGTGTGGAAAGCGTCTGAGCAGCAGCTTAGTGATTTAGTTAACCAATGGCAAAGCGCGGCGCTAATGGGGGTTAATGAGTCTGTTGTTTTTAATCCTAATGCACCTTTATACGTTGCTACATTTGAGTTGGCTGGCGAAAGTATGCCGTGGGTTTATTTGCTCTACAAAGGCGATGGACAATATTATTTACTCGAAAAGAGAAGCCAGCGAATACTCGCACTCGATTTAAAAACTGCTCAGCAGTTATTCCCTAGTTTTGATTTTTCACAAAGTGAGTCTAATTAATGCCTGAATTACCAGAGGTAGAAGTGAGCCGAATGGGTATCACTCCCCACGTACAAAACCAAGTTGTTACAAAGGTAAATATTTACAATGCCAGTATGCGCTGGCCAGTGCCCGATGATGTGTATCAACTTGAAGGGCTAATTGTTACAAGTATTGAGCGACGAGCTAAATATTTACTTTTACATTGTGAGCTTGGGAGCACTATTTTACATTTGGGTATGTCAGGCAATTTGCGGGTTGTAGATAAAAGTGAGCCTTTAAAAAAGCACGACCATGTAGAATTTGTATTTGGAAATAATAAGGCGCTGCGCTTGAACGATCCTCGTCGTTTTGGTTGTTGCTTATGGCAAGAGCCCGGTGAAGTGCATAAGCTACTCTCTAAGCTTGGTCCTGAGCCGCTTACCGATGATTTTTTTGCTAAACGCGTGTACGAACAATCGCGCAATAAAAAAGTACCGGTAAAGCAGTTTATTATGGATAACGCAGTTGTTGTTGGTGTTGGTAATATTTACGCGAATGAATCGTTATTTAAAGCGGGTATACATCCAAAGAGAGAAGCGGGGAAAGTATCGCTCAAACGTTATCAAGCACTTATCCCTATTATAAAAGACACACTTGCAGCGGCTATTACACAAGGTGGTACAACGCTTAAAGACTTTGCACAAAGTGATGGTAAGCCTGGGTATTTTGCTCAAGAGCTATTAGTATATGGGCGTAAAGGCAAGCCATGTATGACGTGCGAAAACGAATTAGAAGAAATTAGATTAGGGCAACGCAGTACTATTTTTTGCTCAAATTGCCAAAAGTAGTTATTTGAATTTTACCGACTCTAAATTTAATGAGATTTAAGGGCCAGCTTTAAAAGCGGGCCCTTCATTTTAAAGCTCAAACGGTGCTACACCGACTGCCTTCATTTTATATCCTACCTGCGCGATTTCGCCCGACCATGTTTCTGTGCTTATTATTCCGGTTACAACGATTGCGTCGTACAGACTATCTATAGGCACACCACCTTTAATCGTTACATGGACTATTTGATTTGGCGGTGGTGGTGGTACGTGTATACAGGCGCCAAAATAAGGCACGAGTAAAAACTCAGTAATGACTTCGCTATCGCCCTCAAGTGGCACAACAAAACCTGGCAAACTTACCGATTGACCATCAAGCGCTTTTACCACTGGAGCATCTAAATCGGGTTGCACCCAGTTTTGATCGCTGCCTTCGTGATTAGCTTGTGCTTGAGTGTCTATTTGCATATGACCTTTGGGAATTAAGTCTTCCCAAAAAATTTCTTTTGGTGGATTGGCACAGCTCGCTACGCTTATAAATAATAAGCTAATAGCAGCAATGTATTGAAAAGCTGTTTTAAAAAATGTCATAAAATACCTAAAAATTATGCTTTTATACTCATGCCATCGCTGAGTGAATAAAAATAAGCGCGAGTAGCGGGTATTAAGCCAATAACAAAACCTGCGGCCATAATAACCCCGATTAAGCCCAGTTCATAGTAAGAGAGCATTGTGAGATTTACGCTTATACCGGCATGGCTTTGTAAGTAACCGCCGGCTGAAAAAATAACTAAATAGTAAAGTGCACTACCCACTAGGCAACCAAGTAAAGTTGTCAGTAATGACTCAATACTTATAAGTGTAAATAAATGCCAAGGGCGAGCGCCTACTGAGCGCAATATAGCAAGTTCGCGACGTCGCTGGCTCAGATTTGCAAGCAATGTCGTTAACATACCAAGTAAGCTAACTAACACGACAACAGCTGAGAATAGTAATAGTATTTTTTCTACTATGGCGAGCATTTCCCATAACTCTTTAAGTGTTACGGTTGGCATAATGCCAAGCAGGGCTTCTGGCTTATATTGATTTATATTGCGCCTAATTTGTAATGTGTACAAAGGCGAATTAAATCCCATTAAAAATGCTGTAATTTGCTTAGGGTGACCAACTAGGTTGTTATGTTCGTCATGCTCATGCTCATGCTCATGGCTCGCTTTACCGCCGTGAATTAAATCGATTGCAGCCAAAGGAATGTGCAGCGTTTTATCAACTGGCGTGCCTGTCGGGTTTAAAATGCCGACGACTTTAAATGGGTTATCGTCATGATGATGAAAACTGGTGTTCCCCATGCCGTGCGATATAACAATAGAGTCGTTAAGTTTGTAGCCTAGTTTATTTGCAACTTCGCTACCTAGCACCACTTCGTTAATTGCGGCAAAAGGGTGGCCTTTGTTAAAGGTTAAATTTTGTTTTTTTGCAAAGCGATAATGGCTAAAGTAATCAAGTGTTGTGCCTAGTACCGCTTGGCCTTTATGGCTGTCGCCTAGGCTTATAGGTATGCTCCATTTTACGCCTCGCTGACTTGTTATGTATTGATAACTTTTCCAACTTACGCCGTTATTAGTATGGCCAATTCTAAATACTGACGAAAGCAGCAACTGTATATCGCCGGTACGCGCACCAACAATTAAATCAGTGCCCGAAATAGTATTACTAAAACTACTTTTAGCATCAATTCGTACACGTTCAATACTCAAAAGTAGCATTACACTAATTGCGATAGTAAATAATGTAAGCAGTACACTTGCGCGGCGATTTAATAAGCTTTTGTAAGCAAGTTTAGCGAGAATCATACCTGCTCCTGCAAATTTATAAGATCAATGGAGCGGTTAAATAAAGGCTTTAGTGTTTCATCGTGGCTCACAAATACCAGCGTACTATTAGATAACTTTGCTTGTTCAAACAGTAGCTTTATAAAGCTCTCACGGTTATTTGTATCGAGTGCAGATGTGGGCTCATCAGCAATTATTAGTTCAGGGCTGCCTATAAATGCGCGAGCGGCAGCAACGCGCTGTTGCTGTCCAATACTCAGTGTCGCTACATCTTTATGGTGATACTGGGCAGTAAGGCCTAAAGCATTTAATAACCGTATCGCTTCATTTTGTAAGGCAGCGCTTTTATTTGATGATTGCTTTAATATTTTTTGTTTTCGGATTTTTGAAAACTCACACCCAAGCGTTATATTTTCAATAAGTGATAAATAAGGGAGTAAGTTAAAGTTTTGAAAAATATAGCCAATGTGATCCGCTCTAAACGCATCACGGGTAGTATTACTTAGTGTACTGAGGTTTTTATTTAGAATTAACACTTCACCGCTAGTGACAGTGTTAATACCAGCAAGAATCGCTAATAGTGTCGATTTACCAGAGCCACTAGGGCCATACAAAAAAATATGCTCACCTTTTTCAATAACTAGCTCTTTTATGTTGAGCGTGGGAGAGCTATCGCTTTTATGCCACTTAAAAGTAACATTTTTTAGGTTTATCATTATCCGATTACCAACCCCAGTAGTTTAGATCTTTACGCATTTTTAGCTGTCTTATTATATTTAATGGCTTGGGTTTTAGTTTTTCGTTACTTTGTAAAAATTCATTAGCTGCATTTAATACGCGTTGGCTAGATTGGCCATCGGTATACGGATGAAGTTCCTGGCAATAGCTTTCAATATTTTGCATTAAATCACTAGGTTTAGTAAGCACGTGTTCAATAGCTGCTTCTACTTCATCTGCGTCGGTAATATCAAGTAAATGAGGAAGTGGTTTTTGATTACAAAACGTGACTACCGGTTTACGTAGTAGTAAAAACATTAAAAGAACTGACGATGTATCGCACAGCATAACATCAGCAGCTTGCAGTAACGGCAAAACGTTATCGGTTTCAATAAATGTTAGATTTTCGTTACTCAGCGCTTTATATTTATTAACCCATTCGGCAGGCATTTTAGGATGAAACTGCATCAAAATACGCCACTTACCTTGCTCACTAAAATGTTTTATTTGCTCATATAATTTAGGAGCAAGTGATAGCTTTCGTGAGAAAGTAGAGCATATAAGTAAAGTAGGGCGAGGGTCGTCGCTTACATAAGGATTATTTGAAGTGTTACTAAAAAGTGGATCGAGTGTTGGCCAGCCAGTTTCAGTTACTTTAAAGAAACCATGCTGCTTAGCTAGCTCTTTAAATCGGGTTGTTGTATTTGGGCCTTGCGTACAATATAAATCGTAACAACCACGAATAGTAAAATGACCACGATTACCTTCAGAGCTGCGCTTTTCAGAATTAAAACCATGAAATACAGCTACTTTTTTACCTGGAATAAAGCTAGGTACTATATTACCCGGTATAAACGTAATGTTTGGAGCCCAGCTTTTTACATCTTTTATGGTATGTAAACGTGGCTCGTCTGTGGTTAAAAAATCGGGGTTTACTTCGCTACCCGCTAAAAACCAGCGTACTTCACCACCATGTGTCAATATTTGCGCCTGCAAAGGTCTCAAGATAGCGTATGAATAATTCTGAGAAATATACATTAAGTATTTTTTATTTTTAGTGGCAGTTAAGTAGTTCAAGCTATCTCCTCAGGCTGGTTAGCACATTAAGTTTACCCCATTGCGACTCGCTTATAAATATATGCCTTTATTTGTTTTAAGCATCCGATTGAGCTTTGAGGTTGGCTAGATTATTATACAGCCCATATAACCCCATACCATACTTTGCTCAAAGAGCATCCCTAACCCCGGAGATAGCATGACTAGCTATAAAGTTTTAGACGTAAACGATGATTTACCCATTCGTACCAAAGGTGAAGTACACAGCGGTAAAGTTCGTTCAGTTTATTGGTTAACTGATGAAGACAGCGCACGATTAATTAAAGATAAAGGCTACCAAGTACCGACAGGTACTGAGCTTGCTATTATGGTTATTTCAGACCGAATTTCTGCATTTGATTGCATTTGGCAGGGCGAAAACGGTTTAAATGGCGTACCAGGTAAAGGTATAGCGCTAAACTCAGTGGCAGCCCATTGGTTTAAGTTATTTGATAAAGCGGGTCTTGCGGGCAATCATATTGTAGATATTCCGCATCCGTATGTGTGGATTGTACGTAAAGCCAGTACAGTGAAGGTAGAGGCAATTGCTCGCCAATATATTACGGGTAGCATGTGGCGCGATTACGCTAAAGGCATACGTAACTTTTGTGGTATTGAATTACCAGAGGGTTTAAAAGCGAACCAAAAGCTTGATAACGTTTTAATTACGCCGTCAACAAAAGGTATTATTGAAGGCGTTGCTGATATTCCGCCTGTTGATGATGTAAATATTACTCGCGCTAATATTACTAATAACTTAGATGTATTTAACTTTAAATCGGCAGATGATGTAACCAAATACGAAAAACTGTTAGTTGAAGGTTTTAAATTAATTAGTGATGAACTAGCGAAGCTTGACCAAATTTTTGTAGATACTAAATTTGAGTTTGGTTATGTAGAGGATTTAAATGGCGCGCAACAGCTTATATATATTGATGAAGTAGGCACGCCTGATTCGTCACGTATTTGGGATGAAGCCGCTTACAAAGACGGTAAAATTGTTGAAAATTCTAAAGAAGGCTTTCGTCAATTACTGATTAATAACGTGCCAGAGAGCGACGTATTATTAAATAAAGATCGCATGAGTGAGCGTGAGCAGTTAGCTAAAGATTATATTTTACCAGAATCAGTAATGCTTGAAGTGTCAAATACCTATGTTGGCATAGCGAGTAAAATTGTTGGCAGAGATATCGTGATCCCTGAAGATCCTCGCCAAGAAGTTATTACTATTTTAGATAACGATTACGGATTAATTGTTAAATAACAGCACTTAAGTGCTAATAAAGCCAGTAAATAAATCTTTATTTTTAGTTACTGGGCTATAATTCTTGCAATTAGTGCTCGTCTCTAATTAACTTAACCTAACATTAATGTTTAGGTATTGTTATGTTTGAACGGGCATTGCAAAAGTTTGCTAAAAGTCATTACTTTTTAGCTATAGGTTTGTTTTTTAGTCAGTTTGCTTTAAGTGCGAATATTGAATTAGTAATAGAAGATCAACACGGCCAAAAGTTATCAGGTGCTGTGGTTGAGCTTAATATTGCTGGTAAACAAGCCACACCATCAAATTTGCCCATTGCTATAATGGATCAAGTCCATAAGCAGTTTTTACCCGAATTATTAGTTGTACAACAGGGTCAAAAAGTTAACTTTCCTAACAGCGATAATATTCGCCATCATGTTTATTCTTTTTCACAAGCTAAGCCTTTTCAACTAAGATTATATTCAGGCCAACCAAAAGAGCCCATTACGTTTGAGCAACAAGGGGTTGTTGTTTTGGGGTGTAATATACATGACTCTATGGTTGGCTATATTTATGTAGCTAACAGCGAATTCGTATATAAAACAGATAAAAAAGGCTATGTAAATTTGCCTATTAATACACTGCCTGCACAAGTGAGTGTGTGGCATCCATTACAAACAGCACCATTGGAGAATAAAAAAATGATAACAATTAATTCTCAAAAACAGTTACAGATAACAGTAAACACATCAACTCCAGCACCCAGAAATACCTTTGGTAGTAAGTTTAAGGCTGGTAATGACTAATAGTTTACGAAATCGCATAACCATTTTATGTGTTGGCTTAGTGTTATTAACCACTATGGTCAGCTTGTTTAGTTTTTGGTGGTCTACGAGTAAATTTCAAGAAGAAAAAGTAAATCAAGATATTACCGTAGCGCAAAATGTTTATAAGCAATATTTAAAGTCAAAAGAAAGCCTACTGTTAACCGCTGCAAAAGTACTCACCTCCGATTTTGGTTTTAAGCAAGCTGTAGCAACGCGAGATGCAGGTACAATCAGCAGCGTGTTGTTTAATCACAGTCAGCGTATTGATGCCGAATTAATGTTGTTACTTGATTTATCGGGTAAGCTAATTTCCGCCAATACTGACGAAGACGTTTTTGCACACAACTTAAAGCCCTTGATGGAAGAGCTTTTAAGTGCGCCAGAAGAGTCTAGTTTTGTGGTGCTTAATAACGAGCTGTATCAAATTATTTTATTACCTGTAAAAGCGCCACGTACAGTAGCCTATAGTTTGGTGGGCTTTAAAATTGACGACAATGTAGCCCATGAACTAAAAAGCTTAACAGGCATGGATGTAAGTTTTATAGGCAGTGCTGACGATATTGTTATTAGCTCATTAGCTAATCGTCCTGAGCAATTTGAACCTGTTAGCTATTTTAGTACCGTAACCACATCGCGGTTTTTTGGTGAGTATTTAGTGTTTCGTAACCGAGAAATAGATTTACCATCGTTGTTGACCCATCCCATAATTATTTTGCTGAGTGCCGATTTAACACAAAGTTATAGTGATTTCGAAAAACTGCTTTTTACACTTATTATTTTAGCTATTTTAACTATGTTTGTAGGTGTTATTACAAGCAGCATATTTGCAAATAATTTAACTACGCCACTTACTCAACTAGCTGTAATAGCAAGGCAATTTGCACAAGGGAATTATGCTTTTGAATTTAAAGGGCAAAGGCAAAGTACCGAAATAGACACGCTAGTCGCAGCGTTTGATAGCATGGGTAATGATATTAATCAGCGCGAGCAACAAATTAGCTTTCAAGCCCGTCATGACTCCCTAACAGGCTTTTATAACCGCTCAGCAATGCTTGAGGTGCTTGATGATGAGTTAGATTCATCAGCCGAGTACACGCTCGTTGCAATAGACATAAAAGGTCTTCGCCATATAAACGATAAGCTCGGTCCGCGCATTGGTGATGACTGCCTAAAGGCCGTTGCTTGCAGAATAAGTGAGTTTTCGGATGAGTTAGGGGGCTTTCATGCCCGTATTGGCGGCGATGAGTTTTTAACTGTGTTTCCGACTGCGGCAGCGCGCGAGCAAAAAAGCGGTATTGTTGGCTTAATGGCACAATTACAAGCGTGCTACACCATTCAAAAACTAAAAATTAACTTACGCTTTAGTGCAGGCATTGTGCAGTATCCTACACAAGGTATTGCAAGTGATGACTTAATGCGCCGTGTGCTAATTGCAGTTGAAAGTGCTGCCAACACACAAGAGAGCATACATTACTATCAAAATGGCGAAGACGAAGCGCACTTAGAGCGCTTAATAATGCTTGATGAACTAAAGCAGGCTATTAGTGATGACGATGGTCAATTGTTTATGACTTATCAGCCAAAATTACATTTGAAATCGCAAAAAATAGATAAAGTTGAGTCGCTTATTCGCTGGCAGCGAAAAGATGGTAGCTGGGTTAATCCTGAACTGTTTATTGACTTAGCCGAGCAGTCGGGGCTTATTGTTGAGCTTACTGGGTGGGTTGTTAATACGGTTGTAGCACAAGTAGCTGATTGGCAGTCTAAAAATATAAACTTACAGGCTGCAATAAATGTATCTGCGCAAGATATAGCATTTCCGGGCTTTCACGCTGCATTAGTTCGCACGCTTAAAAAGTACAAATTAGATTCTAAGCTGATCACTATTGAGCTTACTGAGCGCGATATGATCGAAAACGAAGAAAAAGGTATTAAAGCGCTCGAAAACCTAAAGGCAATTGGCGTTAAAATATCATTAGATGATTATGGTGTAGGGCAAACATCACTTGGTAGATTAAAAATGCTGCCTATTGATGAGCTTAAGCTAGATAAGTGCTTTATCCTAAAACTTGATGAATCGCAAAAAGATCAATTTATAGTGCAATCATCAATTACGTTGGGACATCAGCTAGGTTTCTCGGTTGTAGCTGAAGGGGTTGAAACGCTTGGCTCATTAAATTTACTTAGAGGCATGCAGTGCGACCATGCACAAGGCTATTACTTAAGTAGGCCTTTAAAAGCAGAACTATTAGAAGAATGGCTGGAGGAATACTATGCAAAAAATTAAATACTTATTAGCAAGTTTGTTTTTAATAGTTAGTGTGCCGAGCATTGCAAGCAATGGAAAACTGCTAGCTACGCCGGGAGTTTCTCAAATTGAAGGCAGTGGCGGCGGGGGGATTGTACCGTGGGCACAACTTGCTGGGTACGCAAGTGATGATGAATTTTCGGTAAATGGCTTTTTTAGTCGCGCAGATGTAACCGACTACACACTTGACGTATGTGGTGCACAACTTAATTTATTTAATCGTGTTGAGCTTAGTTATGCCCAACAGCGCTTTGATGTACCAGCACTTGATGCTGAAATAGAGCAATCAATTACAGGTGCTAAAATACGTTTGTACGGCGATATTGTTTACAGTGATTGGCCACAGCTTAGCTTAGGGATTCAGCATAAATCACTGGATGATGGCAGTATTGCAACACTTGTAGGCGCAGAAGAGACTAGCGGTACTGACTACTACCTCGCTGCTAGTAAATTACATTTAGGAGCTATTGCTGGCTATAACTGGTTTTGGAACGTAACTACAAGATACAGTGAAGCTAATCAACTTGGTTTACTTGGTTACGGTGGAGAAAATACTAGCGGAAAAGTATTATTTGAAGGCAGCACAGCACTATTTTTGAGTCGCGAAATAGCCGTAGGTGTTGAGTATCGTCAAAAATCAAATAACTTAAACTTAGGCGAACAAGATTGGAAAGACTTATTTGTAGCGTGGATGCCTAACAAGCATGTGAGTGTGACTGCGGCTTACCTTGATTTAGGAAGCATTGCAGGGGCTGACGATCAAACAGGTTGGTATTTATCGGTTACAGGGTATTGGTAATGAAAAGCGTTGGTATTTTTTTGATTTGTTTAGGGTTGCTTAGTGGGTGTGCAAATTCTACTAAGCTCTCACTTTATCAAAAGCTGGATGGTAAAGCTGGGATAGGCAGAATAGTTGATAGCTTTATCTATCAAATAGGCAATGACGAGCAGATAATTCATTACTTTGAACACAGTAATATAGCGCATTTCCGCCAAGGATTTATTAATCATATGTGCATGTTAGTAGAGGGCCCGTGTACATACGATGGTGACTCTATGGTGGCAATTCATACTGGTATGCATATTACAGAGAAAGATTTTAATCATGTTGTTGATTTGCTTATAAATGCAATGAATGAGCAAGATGTTAGCCATAGCTTACAAAACGATATTCTTTCTAGAATGGCGCCCCTTCGTGATGAAATCATAAAAATGTAACTATAAAGCTTTCAAAGTAATTATTAAGTAAAGGGAACCTTGCTTTGATTGCATTGTCCACATAGAATTATTTCATAAAAACAACAATTGGCAAATATAGCTTGTATGGCTTATCTATTTATTTCTCGCAAAAATGTACACGCAAAATACTATAAAAAAATAATCAAAAAATTGTCGATGAATTGCCAATTACACATCATGGGAGCGCCTAAACTTTCTGCTGTGAAATATTTAAAAGATGCGTTCCAAGTTAATTTTACTGGTGTAGTCAACTCTCAACTAAAACGTAAAAGAGCACGTAATACAACTTGGAATAATTCTATCGTTACTGCGGTTTATAGTGCTGGTTTAGTTTTATTTGAACGATTACGATACGCCAAGTATTTAGCCTTATTAAGCGAGACTAATCCTGAATACATTGTCATTTGGAACGGCAATAAACTTCCAAATACAACCGTTGCTATGGCTGCAAAAGCATTAGGTGTAAAGCAGTTTTATTATGAAAATGGTTTACTACCCGGTACAAGCAGTTTAGACCCTAATGGTATTAACTATAATGCGTCGTTAAGCCGTGACCCTTCTTTTTACCTAAATTTTGACCCACAAAATAAGTTAAACTTTTCTGCGCCGGATTTAATTCCAAGAGCTGATCATAAAAAGCGCTGTGAATTTGAGTGCGCCGATGTGCCAGAACGCTATATATTTGCGCCTTTTCAAGTACCTCACGATACTCAATTAGCTAGCTTTTCTCCGTGGATAAACTCTATGGACATGTTTTACGACGAGGTGATTAAAGCCGTCAAAAGCTTAAATGATCCAAGTTTAAAAGTGGTTTTTAAAGAGCATCCGTCGTGGCATAAACATTACGCTCATCTTTATGAAAAAGATCCGATTGCAATTTTTGCTAATGGAAATCAAACGAGTGATTTGATTAAGTGCGCAGAAGCCGTATTAACGATTAATTCAACGGTCGGCTTAGAAGCATTACTGCTAAATAAACGAGTTTTAACTCTTGGACAAGCCTGTTACAGCATTGAGGGTTTGGTAAAGCATGCGAGCACTGCAGAGCAGCTTGCAGCAAATCTGAACGAAGTAATGCAGGGCTGGCAACCAAATACATTATTAAAGGATAAGTTTTTTAGCTTTATTGAACATGTATATTGTATTCCTGGCGTTTGGAAACACACTGAAGATAAACACATTAAAGCGATTGAAGCGCGTTTTACGGGTAATGATGAGTTTGCTAAATATCATGGTGATAAGGAATCGTAGTGAAAAACCTAATTAGCTGTCAGCAATTACACGAGCAAATTAATAATCCTGCATTAGTGATATTTGATGCAGGTATGCTGCGCCCAGGTGTTTTGGGTACTTATTCGCCACAAGCAATGCTGCCCAACGCTAAACGTTTTGACATAAAAAATGAGTTGGCCGATAGATCTAACCCCTTACCAAGTACGGTATGCAGCGAGCAGCAATTTACTCATGTTATGCAAAATGCAGGCGTAAATAACGATTCGTTTATAGTTGTATACGAAGATGGCGGTTTATTTAGCGCAGCAAGGGCGTGGTGGATGTTTAAAGCTATGGGGCATCACAACGTAAAAGTACTCAGTGGTGGCCTTAAAAAGTGGTTAGAGAGTGGTTACGCCACACAGCAAGGTTATAGTAAATCGTTAGGTAAAGGTGATTTTACGGCAAGCTATAATCCTGAGTATTTTATCAATAGCCAACAAGTGGTTGACGCAATTGATGAGCCCAGCATTGTATCGCTAGATGCACGTGCTTATAAGCGTTTTACAGGCGAAGAAAGTGAACCCCGAAAAGGCATGCGTAGCGGGCATATCCCAAATAGTCGCTCGTTGCCTTTTATGGATTTACTTAATAAAGGTGAAGCCAAACCACTTGCCGAAATTAAAGCGATATTTAGTGACGTGGTTGATGATGCGCGGCAGTTACAGTTTAGCTGTGGCTCAGGTATTACAGCGTGTGCTTTAGCGTTATTTGCTACCGAATGTGGTTACAGTAATTTAAGCGTTTATGATGGCTCGTGGAGTGAGTGGGGTGCAAGTGATTCATTACCCATCGCCACAGGAGAAAAGTAGATGTGTTGTGGGTTTAGAGCTTGCTCACGTTAAAGCCGCAGCGTCTCTAAACCTCTTTGTAAATAACAGTACTTAAAAATATTACTCACAAGGAGAAGTGAAAGAGAAGAAAATGAGAAGGTAAAAACCAATGTTTGCTCGTAGTTGTATTAAATAGCTTTTACTTTTTAAAATCATAAGGGCAGTTTTTACAACCATTTTTGCAGCACGAACCACGCTTTAAAAAAAACCACTTACTAAATATCATGTAACCACTTTGCATGGTGTAGTCGAGCCCTTCAATTAAATTGTCGTTACCTCTAAATTGCTTTGCAAAGTCTATTTGGGTTTTAATAGGTTGTGTATAAACACCCTCTAAAAAAGTATTTATTTTATTAAGCGTGCACTTGCGGCATAAACAACTTGTTGCTGTGATATCAAGCGGTAAAATAGCCGGCAGCTCATTGCACCAACACGCTGATATATCGTCTACATTACACGTTAGAGTGCTGTGACACTGAGTGCAGTTAAGTTGAGTCATTATAATTCTTTTTAGTAACAGTGAGCCAATAATAACAAATATTATGAATACACAAAAAGCATTAGCTGAATTTATTACATTTGGAGAGCAAAGGGACGAAGCTATATCGGTTATCGTTTCAAGCCCTGCTGATAGCAATAAAGCTCACTATACTCTCTCAACCGAGGTTTTAATTGATGTGCTTAAACGCTGTTTAAGTAACGAAATAGACTTAGATGATTTGGAGCTTTGGGCAAACGTAATTGAATCGCGAGATGACATTGATTGTACTGAGCATGAAGGTTTTATTTATGCGCTCAGTAATAGCGAGCAAATGGGAGAGCTTAATCATCAAAAGCTTGCTCAAATAGTTGCGTTAGTAAAAGTTTGATTTGTTTAAAAAGCGAGGTGTAAAACCTCACCTAAAAAAAACCGCACTTCAATTGAATGCGGTTTTTTAAATTGAGGACAACCGTTTTAAGCGATTATTTATGATATCCCAAGCACGTTTCTACTTCGTTTTTAGAACCTAAAATAACGGCTACTCGCTGGTGGATTGCATCAGGCTGAATATCCATAATACGCTCGGTACCGGTTGATGCGATACCGCCAGCTTGCTCTACTAACATAGCCATTGGGTTTGCTTCATAAAGTAGGCGTAATTTATTTGGCTTTTTAGGATCTTTGGTGTCGGTAGGGTAAGTAAATAAACCGCCACGGCTAAGCACGCGATGTACATCGCCCACCATTGCTGCAATCCAGCGCATATTAAAGTTTTTAGCGCGCGGGCCTGTATCGCCTGCTAGCAAATCATTGATATAGTTTTGCATAGCTGGCTGCCAATGGCGTTGGTTAGACGTATTAATGGCAAATTCGTTTGTATCAGCAGGGATTTCGGCAAAATCTTGTGTAAGTAAAAAGCTGCCTTGTGTTTTATCAAGAGTAAACATGCGCGTGCCTTTACCTGTAGTCAGCGCAAGCATTGTTGATGGCCCGTAAAGTACGTAACCTGCAGCAACTTGCTTATGGCCGGGCTGCATAAATATGCTTTGATCAGCAGCGTCAGAACCTTCAGGCGCTTCCATAATAGAAAATATAGTACCCACAAGTGAGTTAATGTCCGTATTTGACGAGCCATCGAGTGGGTCAAATGCCACTATAAATTTAGCGTCTGGGTTACCTGCTACTGTGTAGTCTTCTTCTTCAGAGGCGATTGCTTTAACCGTACCTGATTCCAGTAAAATATCTTTTAACAGCTGATTAGATAATACATCGAGCTTTTTTTGAGTTTCACCTTGAATGTTTTCATCAAGGGTTGAGCCTAATACGCCAGAAAGCGCGCCTTGACCAACGCGAAACGAAATTTCTTTACATGCCGCTAAAACTGTTCGAATTAATGATAAAAGTTCTCTTGAACAACCATCTTCAAGTAATACTGGAGGGAGTCTACGCATTCTATTTTCCTGATAACGTGTTAAAACCAATCATAATGTGAGAGAGATTAGCTTAGAGCGCTGAAATTCGTCTTAAATAACTGTATTGTTTAAATAGCACCCTATAATGGGACCACCTAATCGTACTTAAAACACAAATAACAAAGATAAGATTATGAAAAAAATACCACTACTAAGTTACATATTCTTTACTGTGCTGTGCTCTATCATAACTCAAGCGCACGCAGCATTTAAGTCAATTGATGAATTTACTACGCAAATGAATCATTTTCCGGGCTATTATTCGTTTTTTTACGATACCCAAAAGGGAAAAGTATATTTAAAAGTTGATAAGTTTGAACAACAATTTTTACTGCAACAAAGCTTGCCTTACGGTATTGGCTCTAACGATATAGGCCTTGATAGAGGTCAGCTTGGTAATACTCACCTTGTGCAGTTTGAGCGTTTTGGCGACAAAGTAATGCTGCGGGCTGTAAATACTTACTATCGTGCTAATACAAGTAACAAGGCTGAACAGCAAAGTATTAAAGAAGCGTTTGCATCAAGTATACTTGCTGGTTTTAAAGTGGTTGCAGAGGATAAAGCCACAGCACTTATTGATTATACGCCTTATTTATTAAGTGATGTACATGGCGTAAGTCGCACACTTGCTGCACGTAAGCAAGGCAACTTTAGCCTTGATGAATCACGTAGCGCCGTTTATATGAATCGCTCAAAAGCATTTGTAAAAAACACTGAGCTTGAAGCCGTACTTACATTTAAGGGCACAAAACCAGGTGAATTTGTTCGCCAAGTAAGTGCCGACCCTTATGCGCTTACTGTTCATATGCATCATTCACTTATTCAATTACCAGATGATAACTACACGCCTCGTAAGTTTAATCCGCAATCAGGTTTTTGGAGTATAGAACATAAAGATTACGCAGCGCCGCTTGGTGAGTCTATGTATGTGCGTTATATACCGCGTCATCGTCTAACTAAAAAGGACTCAAGTTTACCTATTAGTGAACCTGTTAAACCAATTGTTTATTACCTTGATCCTGGCGTTCCAGAGCCCGTTAAAAGCGCTTTGCTTGAAGGTGGGAAATGGTGGAACGACGCATTCACTGCTGCAGGATATAAAAATGCATTTATAGTAAAAGTGCTGCCAAGTAGCGCCGACCCTATGGATATTCGTTACAACGTCATTCAATGGGTACACCGTGCAACGCGTGGTTGGTCATACGGAAGTTCTGTAATCGACCCTCGTACAGGTGAAATACTTAAAGGGCATGTAACACTTGGCTCATTGCGTGTTCGCCAAGATATTTTAATAGCTGAAGCACTCGCTGCTCCTTATTTAAAAGGCAATGAAGTTGCTAAAAACTTGCAAGCAATGGCGCTTGATCGGATTCACCAATTAAGCGCACATGAAATTGGCCACACGTTAGGTATTGCTCATAACTTTGCAGCATCGGTAGGGGATAGAGCCTCAGTAATGGATTACCCACATCCGCTACTTAGTTTTAATGAACAAGGTAAGCTTGATGTAACGCGCGGCTATGCAACAGGCATGGGCGTGTGGGATACCCAAGTAATTAAATATGGCTATAGCGATTTTACTAACCAAGATGAAAGCGCAGAACTTGCTGCTATTTTAAAAGAGAACAAAGCCAAAGGCCTTGAGTTTATATCAGATAGCGACGCTCGTGCTAAAGGTGGCGCACATCCAACAGCTCATCTATGGGATAACGGCACTAATCCTTCTCAGGAGCTTTTAAGAGTTCTCGACGTACGTAAAAAAGCGCTTTCGAAGTTTGGTATTAATAATATTAAAACGGGCGACTCATTATCGCAATTAGAGGAAAAACTAGTTCCGCTTTATCTGTTTCACCGTTTTCAGGTTGAGGCTGCGGTTAAGCTTATAGCCGGTGTTGATTACGAATACGAAACACGTGGTGATTCACCCGTAAAAGGCGCACAAGTCGTTAATAAAAAAACACAGCAAGAAGCGGTAAACGCTATTTTTGCAACGCTTAAGCCAAGTAACTTATTACTTCCTGAATCGGTACTATCGCTAATTCCGCCAAAAGCGTATGGCGAGTCTAAGTCGCGCGAGAGCATAGTGGGGCGCACAGGGTTAACGCTCGATGCAATGGCATTACCCGAGGTTGCAGTGCAGCACAGCTTGTCGCTTTTATTAAACGCACAACGTTTAAACCGCCTAGCGCAGCAGCAAGCGCGTAGTAATGACTTTTATAGTTTAGATGAGTTGCTTGAGGAGCTATATAGCCAAGTGTTTAACGCGTCATCACCTAATACAATGACAGGTAAAATCACTCAGCGCGTGCAATTTTTAACTGCAAAAGCCATGGCTGATTTAGTAGCAAGCGATAGTGTAAGCCCTGAAGTGCAAGCGCAGTTACGTTACTACTTAGTTAAGTTAAGTGAAGACTTTAACCAAAACTCAATGCTGAGCCATACAAGTACTGGCGAGAGTGCGTTTAAGCAATATTTAGCTGAGCAAGTAAATCAGTTTTTAATTAAAGGGCAATGGCCAAACAACTTTAAAGTGCTGCCAATCCCACCGGGCTCACCAATTTAGAATAAAAAGTAGAAGCGCTTATTTTAAATCAATCATTTAATCAATTACAAAGCAAAACACCGAGTATATTTATACTCGGTGTTATTTTATTCTAAAAACGAATACGTACTCTAAGACTTTATTTGCACTAAATCGTAATCGGCCATACCAGGTACTATTGCCTGTAAGCGAGATTCGGTTACATCGAGTGCATTTAAACATTCGCAATACTCAGAAGCCTTAAGCTCTAATTGATGTGCCTTTTTTTGTAGCGATTTATCAATTTCTCTTGAGATAATATCCATGCGTTGCCCCATGTCGTTAATGCGATCTTCTATATTACCTTCACGCGATTTAAACGCATCGCCAAGTGATACCAAAATAGCACCTAACGATCCATGAACAGCAGAGTGAATTTGCTGGCTGATCTCTTTAGTAAAAAAATCATCTATTTGCGAAAGTGATTGAGGGGCTATAAAAAAGAAGTCATCTCCGCGCTTAAACTTATCCATTAGCGCGCGCTCTACATACTGCAATTGTGTTTTAAGTACTTCAGGTTCTTTGTCTGACATACCTTCAACTACGTGTTCAATAGCGCTTAAGCCTAAGTTAACACCATCGGTAGCAAGGTTTACTAATTCGGGGACTGTATGGCGAATACCATTACTAAACTGTTCGAGTACTTTGCTTTCGTCATCGCTTAAATCAACCCAATAACCGCGAATAAACAGTTGGTTATTGTTATTAATTTGGACACGAGTTTGGCCTTTATCTAATATGCGAATTGCATCGTCAGTAATAATTAAACCATGACGTAATTCAACATCGCATTGGGCTTGAGCAAAGACACTAGTGCTTGAGAGCGCTATGGAAAACGCCAATATCGAACGAGATAGAAACGCCATAAACACCTCAAAAAGACTAAAATGGAAGGCGAGTAGGTTAACAAAAAAACAACTTTATGCAAGGGAAAATAAACCTATCAACTATCTCACAGAATAGTTGTATAGAGTGCAGCTTGAGTTTTTAGATATGGTTATGCTTAGCAAAATCGACAGTCCAACAAAGGGCTTAATATATAGCTAGAGAGGGTAGAAGTGGCTCATAGTAAAATAAGAACACGTGGTTTTTAAATGAAGTTTAAAAAGGTACAGCTATTTATATCAATTAAGCTTAATAGCCGACTCTAAATTTACTCTGGAGTCGGCTCAAAAGACTAAAAACTAAATATTTAGTGTGAAACCACTATTAAGCGAATTGCATCAAGTTGTAACTGCGTTTTTTCAATATACGTAGTTAGGTCGTTACGTTGCTTATCGTAGAAGGTAATTTCTTCTTGGCGAATATTCGGATTAATTTGCTTCAGGGCAACAAGTCGCTCTTGCTCTTCACTGAGTGATGTTTGCATTTTAGCAAGTGACGCTGCGCGAATAACTTCAAGTTTTTCTTGTGCCATATCTTTAGCGGTAGTGATCATTGGGTGAACAGCGCTTTGCAATGCACCGGCAAGCTTACTTGCTGTTTGGCGGCCTACGGCTGATAACTGCTGATTAAAGCCTTCAAATGCCACGTTTTCACCTAGGTTATTACCTGCTTTATCGAGCAATATACGAATTGGTGTAGGCGGTAAAAAGCGACCAACTTGTAATACTTTTGGTGCCATTGCTTCTGCAACAAAAATAAGCTCAACAAAAAAGGTACCAGGCGGTAACTTTTTGTTTTTAAGTAATGCTACTGATGCGCTACCAAAGTCGTCGTCACAAATCATATCCATGGTGCCTTGCACCATAGGGTGATCCCAGCTGATAAAGTGTACATCTTCTTGCGAAAGTGCAGTGTCGCGATCAAAGGTAACCGTCATACCGTCTTCTTTAAGCGATGGGAACGATGCATTTAACATATGTTCCGTTGGCTTTAAGATAATGGTGTTTTCGCCTTTATCTTCTTGGCTTACGCCAAATGTGTCAAACACGTTGATCATGTAGCTTGGCAATTCAAACTGGTTATCGAGTTTTTCGATATCAGTCACAAGCGAGTCGGCAGCACCTTGACCCGATGAATGTAGCTCTAGTAAACGATCTCGTCCGCTTTCCATTTTTTTACGCAGTACCGCATTTTGTTGTGCTACTTGCTCAAGTAATGGATCGAGTTCGTCTTCATCGCAGTTATGCGCAGAAATATGCTCAAGTAGGTCATCACGGAACTCTTTATAAAGCATTTGCCCCGTTGTTGATGTAGATTCGAATGCATCTAGACCTTCGTTATACCAACGTAGCAGTACTTCTTGAGCGGTGTTTTCAAAATATGGCACATGAATGTTCACATCTTGCGTTTGACCTATACGGTCTAGTCGACCAATACGTTGCTCGAGCAAATCTGGATTTAGTGGTAAATCAAACAACACTAAGTGATGCGAAAACTGGAAGTTACGACCTTCTGAGCCAATTTCTGAACACAGTAATATTTGTGCATTATCGTATTCGTCTGCAAAAAATGCAGCAGCGCGGTCACGCTCAATAATCGACATGCCTTCGTGAAATACCGACGCTTTAATTGCTTCACGTTCACGCAGTATTTGCTCAAGGCTGATAGCTGTTTCAGCTTTAGCACATATAAGCAGTACTTTTTCGCGCTTAAGTGTTTTAAGGGTGTCGATTAACCAATCTACACGTGGATCGAATAAACCCCAGCTTGCGCTTTCGCCTTCAAATTCTTGGAATATTTTTTCAGGAAACAGAGCACGGTGTGCACTTAGTTCAGGGTTTTGAATACCGCCCATATTACCAAGAACCGACATAGCCGTTTTATACTGCTTTGGTAATGCCATTGGGTAGGCGTGTAATTTACGGCTTGGGTAGCCGTCAATGCCGCTGCGGCTATTTCTGAATAATATACGACCTGTGCCGTGGCGATCGAGTAGCATGTTAAGTATTTCTTTACGCGCTGGTAAATCACCTTGCTGTGCTTTTTCAAGAATATCAGTAATGTCGGTTTCTTTTAATAGCTCAATTAGCGTGGCTTTGGCTGCGTCGTCCAGAGCTTGCTCTTGCAGTAATTGATTTGCCGCTTGCGCTACGTCTTTATAATTTGCTTCTTCTTCTTTAAACACGTCGTAGTCGTAAAAACGATCCGGATCGAGTAACTGTAAACGTGCAAAGTGACTGCTGTGACCAAGTTGATCAGGCGTTGCTGTAAGCAAAATAAGACCCGGAATATCTTGGCTAAGCTCTGCCATACGTTGGTATTCTGAGCTTGGCTTGCCGTTATTGATACTTAGGTGGTGGGCTTCATCTATTACTAAAAGGTCCCAATCAGCAAGCGTTGCTTGTTCAAACCAACGTTTTTTCTTGGTTAAAAACTCAAGGCTGGTAAGTACTAGTTGCTCTGTATCAAATACGTTTGGAGAATCTGCAAACGCTTCATCGCAGCGCTCTTCATCAAAAATAGAAAAACGTAAGTTAAAGCGGCGTAGCATTTCTACTAACCATTGGTGTTGTAGATTTTCAGGCACCACAATAAGTACGCGGCTTGCACGGCCACTAATAATTTGTTGATGTAGTATCATGCCCGCTTCAATTGTTTTACCAAGGCCTACTTCATCTGATAAAAGTACGCGTGGGGCAAAACGTTTACCCACTTCTTGTGCAATATAAAGCTGGTGCGGAATAAGATTAGCACGCTGACCAATTAAACCTTTAATAGGCGATTGTTCACGTTCAAATTTATGTAACCACGTTTGGTAGCGAAGTGTGTAGCGATCAAAACGATCTACTTGGCCTGCAAATAAACGATCTTGTGGTTTATTAAATTTAATAAAATGATCTAAAAAGGTTTCTTTAAGTTTAGCCGTTTCGCCATTATCAACACGGGTGCCGTGATAGCAAAGTAACTCGCCTTGTACTTCAATAGACTCTACTTCTAATTCCCATTCTTCAACGCTTTTGATCACATCGCCAGGATTAAATGCCACACGGGTAACAGGTGCTTCTGCACTAGAATAAACACGGTTTTCACCACTGGCAGGAAATAATATGCTGACCTGACGGCCTTCAATGGCAACAACGGTGCCTAATCCTAAATCTGACTCTGTATCACTGATCCAA
This sequence comes from Pseudoalteromonas sp. SR43-5, assembly GCF_014163835.1. Classification (NCBI taxonomy): domain Bacteria; kingdom Pseudomonadati; phylum Pseudomonadota; class Gammaproteobacteria; order Alteromonadales; family Pseudoalteromonadaceae; genus Pseudoalteromonas; species Pseudoalteromonas sp. SR43-5. The sequence goes on along the minus strand of NZ_JACJEA010000013.1, from coordinate 20,497 downwards.
CGCTGACCTAAGGAAAAATTCATGTATGTCTCGTCTATGATGAAAAAGGCGGCTATGTTACCTGTAAGCTAACACCACTGCAAGGCGCTATTTGGCTCACTTTTAATTAATTTTGTAAGTGTTAATTATTACTATTAAAACAGCTTGTTTATGACTCTTTTTTAGGTAAATCAAAACTAATTACAGTTTGTAATAAAACGGACTTTTATGACAAATAGACTAAACTTACATTATGCCTTAGCAATTAAGTATTGCAGGTTTAAGTTTTGCCCGTTTTACTTAGTTATTTTGGTATAGCATAAAAATCATAAAACGTAAGGAAAGTGCTATGGAAAAAGCTTCGAACCTTGAAAGTAAAATGTATGTGCTAGATACCAACGTACTACTTCACGAACCACTCGCTTATTTGTCTTTTCAAGAGCATGACGTTGTAATTCCGATGACGGTGCTTGAAGAACTTGACCATATAAAAGACAGAAAACACGACGTAAGCCGTGATGCGCGCGTCGCTATTCGTGGATTAGATGAAGTTCTTAAAAATGCAACGCCTGAACAAATGCTACAAGGCGTGGCGCTGCCGAGTAACAAAAAGGCAAAAGCGAGCTCTGCCGGTACCCTCATTATTGTAAACGACCATTTATTTGCCGACTCTATTTCTGGTCTGCCGGGTAACGAAAACGACCATCGTATTATTAATTGCGCCGTGTATTTACAAAAGCAGCACAGTGATTCAAAAGTTATATTAGTAACAAAAGACATAAACATGCGTTTAAAGGCCAAAGGCGCAGGGCTTAAATATGTTGAGGATTACCGCACCGACCAACTTATTGATGACATAAGCCTGCTCACTAGTGGTTATAAAAAAATTGAAGGTGATTTTTGGCAGCATGTAGGGGAGTGTAATACGCAGCAACACGGACGTGATACGTTTCATCATGTGCCTAAAAACTTAATACCTGATGTATTTTGTAATGAATATTTACTTGATGGAGAGGAGCAGTTTGCGGCGCGTGTTAAATGCTACGATGACGAGCACATAACGCTAAAAGATATTGGCGTTGAGCGCCTAATGCATCAACAAGCATGGGGCGTTAAGCCCAAAAATATTTATCAAGGGATGGCATTAGATGCACTGCTGGATACAAGTATTGAACTTGTTATTTTAACAGGGCCTGCTGGGTGTGGTAAAACCTTGTTAGCACTTGCCAGCGCCCTTGAAATGGTAATTGAAAAAGGTATTTACGATAAAGTAATAGTCACCCGTAATACCCCTGAAATAGCAGAGTCCATTGGTTTTTTACCCGGTACAGAAGAGGAGAAAATGGCGCCATGGCTTGCAGCCATTACCGATACGCTAGAGGTATTGCACAAAGGCGACGAAAATCCAATATCGAGTCGAAATTACATAATGGAGAAGGCTAATGTACAGTTTAAATCGGTTAACTTTATGCGCGGGCGTAGCATTCAAAATGCAGTGGTAATTTTAGATGAGAGCCAAAATTTAACGGCATCTCAGCTTAAAACGATTATTACTCGCTGCGGCGAAGGTACTAAATTAATTTGTACAGGTAACTTGGCGCAAATTGATAGTAACTATTTAACGCCAGTAACATCGGGCTTAACGTACATAGTAGAGCGCTTTAAAAACTTTGAAGGCAGCGCAACAATAAACCTCAACGGTGTTGTGCGTAGTCGCTTAGCGTCATTTGCAGAAGAAAATTTATAACTTGCGCTTAACAAATTGGCTCGATAGTCTATCGATTGATTTTCGAGCCAAATGGCAGGCAGTACATTGAATTTTTTACCTCTGAAGCATTACTATCGTTCATTATTTATTGCGCTGTTAGTGCCATTGATTGTCGCTTTTTTACTGTGCTTGCACTTATATAATATAAAGCTTGAGCGGACGGTTGAAAAACGCCAAGCTGACTTTACAAATGTTTCAGCACAGGTTACTCACGGGATGGACTCGGTGAGTAATCTACTTACCACCATGTTTAACTTATACGAGCAAGCGACTTATCCCAAAATAAACCAAGATTTGCTCGAAGGCATAAATCAATATGATGGTTACTATTATCGTCATTTTATTGATCAAAGTACTGAAATAGTGGGTAAAGGTGAGTTTGCGTTATCTGCTAAGGCATTAATGCAGTGGCAGCAGGCTATTACATTAGGGCCTTCGTTTAATACAACGCTTGCATTAATGCAGTCGTTATCTGCTGTAGCGTATGTTGATGATAATGGTTTTGCTTATGTAAGCAGGCACAACAAAAGCCAAAGTTTTATGCTTACTGAAATTTTAAATGGAAAATTTAAGCCAAAATTTGCGCAAAACAAACTTACTTCAAGTCCTATTGTTAAGGTGAATGACAATTCGTATTTTGCTATTGGTCGACAACGAAGCACAGGCTCAGCCGATTACATTATTTTAATTTATGATGTTCAAGCAATTTCTGGATGGTTAAAAAAGGTGTCACCGAACAGTGGTGAATACGTTTTTATGAACCAATCGCATCAAATTATCGCCAGCTCTAAACAGATAATAGAGCAAGCGACTGCGTTAAAAAATTATTGGCCAGACTTGGCCGATCATCAGAGTCAAAAAACAGTATTAACTAGTGATAGTAATTACTTTATGCAGCCTATGGATGCGTTACCTATTCACGCAGCATTTTACGAGCACAAACCCCAATTAATAAGCTCAATTAAGTATGAGATATTACTAGAGTTTACTTTTTTAACGCTATTTTTAAGTATTATGTTTGGCGTGTTTTTTTGGTTAAGTCAGCGCATTTTTATAAAGCCGATGACTCACTTAATGTCATACCTTGAGAGTAACGGGACACAACAAGAAGAGCAGCTAAATTACAAAGTACCACTGAGCTGGCAACCTTGGTTTTCTAAAGTGAAGCGTGTATTTACTAAAAACAAACAGTTAGTTGATTCATTACAAAGTGCAAATAAAGCTCTGGACGACCAAGTTCAGCTACAATCAGAAAAACTAAGCCGCAGTTACGAAGCGAAAGAGCGCCACTTAGCTTTACTCAACACTATGCTAAACAGTGTGCCAGACCTTATTTACTTTAAAAATATTGATGGTTCATTCTTAGGATGCAATAAAGCATTTGAGGCATATATCGGTAAAGATCAAACTGCATTAGTTGGTAAATATGTAGATGATTTAGGTGACAATGATCAGCAAATAAATGCGCTTGAAAAACAAGTATTACAAAACAGAAATAGTGTTGAACAGCGAATAGAAACCGATACAAAATCGTATCAACTTACTATTGCACCTTTTTATAACGAGCACCAACACCTGTTAGGAACCATGGGCATTGGTCGCGATATTACCGAGCAGCAACAAACATTATTGGCCTTAAAATCATCTGAATCTAAATTTAGAAGTGCAATTGAATTTGCGGCTAACTGCGTGGTTTTACTCTCGCTTGAACACACCATATTGCAAGTAAATAAAGCAGCAAGAAAGCAGTTTTCTGATCAGCCAGTACTAGTTGGGGAGCAGTTGAAAGCATTATTTGATGACTCCCAATGGAAGCAAATAAAAAGCACTTTAGCGCAATTGCTAGATGACAAAAAACGCGTATACCATTTAACGCTTGCTCAAGGGGGCTTAACAAGCTGGTTGCAACTAAGTGTATCGCTTGTCTGGGATGAAAACCGCGATCCAGCTTATTATGTTATACACATTCAGGATGTGAGTGCATTAACTAAATCAAAACTAGATGCCGAACGAGCAACCCTAGCTAAAAGCCGCTTTATAGCCAATTTAAGTCATGAAATACGTACCCCTTTGAACGCTGTTTTAGGGTTGCTTGATATGTTAATAGAGCAAGGCTTAACGCAAAAGCAATTACAACAAACAGATCAAGCTAAGCATGCAGCACAAAGCTTGTTATTAATGCTTAATAGAATGCTTGATTTTGCACGTATTGAAGGTTCGCAAACCGATTTAAAACAAGCGTCTTTTAGCATGGTTGAGCTGGTGGATATTTGTGAAAGCTTAACGACTCCATTGTGCGAAGGAAAAGGTATTGAATTTGTTATTGATATTGACCCGCTAATAGCACCTGATTTGATATGCGACAGTATACGTTTGCAGCAAATATTAGGTAACTTATTAACTAATGCCGTTAAGTTTACAAAAACAGGTTCCATTACTTTAAAAATGGAACTTATTGAAAGCGATAGCCTAGAGCAACAGCATATTTGCTTTAAAGTAATCGATACTGGCATGGGTATAGATGAAGCTGATCAAAGTCGCTTATTCGATGCTTTTACTCAAGGTGATGAATCTTCAACCCGCATACACCAAGGGGTTGGGCTAGGTTTAGCTATTGTTAAACATGCAGTATCGTTAATGGGTGGGGAGATTGCTTTAAAGAGTAAAACAGGCCACGGCAGCGAATTTTATTTCAGTATTAGCTTGTTAGTTGATACCACTAAAAACACAGTGCTACCGACTAATACATTGGCTATTTTATCTGATCAAAGTAAAGAGCTTAAGCAGGTAACAAATGCATATAACGAACTTGCTAATATTAATTTAGATGAGGTACTAAAATACCCAATTAAGCTCTCTAATACTCAAAAAATAATAATTGATGCAGCTGACTTACCTGCACTTTTAAATGTTGAAGCGATTAATGATTCGTTATCAGCTAAAGAAACATCGGTAATTATTATTAATCATCAGCACACACTTAATTTACCGACAAGCGAGCACTTAGCTGCGCACCACGTTAAAGCATCGGCATTAGGGCAAAGGCTATTTAGTTTGAACTCTCAGCAAAAGCCTATAGTTAATACAAGTGCCGCAGTTCACAGTGCAACTGAAAGTAAAGCTGATATATCGGGTCTACTTGTATTAGCAATTGATGATAATCAGCTTAACTTAGAAATAATTAGCAGTGTTCTTCGCCAAGCAAACGTAAATATTGTCACGGCTTTAAGCGCATCAATTGGTATGGAATTATTGCAAGTTTTAAAGCCTGACTTAATATTGATGGATGTGCAAATGCCGAAAATCGATGGCTGTCAAGCAACCGCTTTGATTCGTCAACAGTTTGACGCAAAGCAACTGCCTATTTTTGCTTTAACGGCTCATTGTGAACCTGCTGATGTAGAACGTTCTTTAAAGTGCGGCATGAATAAACATTTAACTAAACCGGTTGTTGCTAAAGTACTTATTGATGCAATTGCTGATTTAAACTTAGTTAAACCAAGCTTTTTTGAAAAATCATTTGCTTTAACGCAGTTTAGTATGGATGAAAAACTACTTAATACGATGATTGATAAATTTGCTAGCTTGTGTGAAACCCAGCTATCGCAACTAGAAGAAACAACCAATAAGGATGATTTGGTACGTTTAGTGCATAGTATCAAGGGTGTTGCAGGTAATTTAGGTTTTAGACGATTATCACATTGTGCTTTATTGTGTGAAAGAACGCTTAAAACAACTAATAAGCCTATTGAAATAACACTACAAGAGCTTATCATACAGCTAGAACAGGTAATTGTTTTTATAAAAGGGCTAGGGGTTAGGGATGTCGAAAAGAGCTAAAGTACTTATTGTGGATGATGATCCAATCAACAGATTAGTACTTGAAAAAACACTTAAAGCAGAACACAACGTGTTCTTAGTTGAAAGTGGTGAAAAAGCACTGACCTTTGTAAAAACAGCGCAAGTTGATTTAATAATCCTTGATGTAATTATGCCTGGAATTGACGGCTATCAAGTACTTGTGGAGCTTAAAGAAAACCCAATAACTCAGTCTATTCCTATTATATTTATATCAGCCAATCGTAGCCATGATGATGAAGCAAAGGGCTTAGAGCTCGGTGCAATGGACTACATAACCAAGCCATTTAGCCCTTCTATTGTTCGCGTTAGAGTGCGCAACCAACTCCTCATAAAGCAAAAAAATGATTTGCTAGAAATGCTAGCTTCGATAGATGGCTTAACTGAAATACCAAATAGACGCTACCTTGATGAAAACTTATCTCGAGAATGGCGCCGCAGCAAGCGAAGTGGAACACCGCTATCGGTGTTACTTATGGATATAGACCACTTTAAACGTTACAACGATTGCTACGGACACCGTGCTGGCGATGAGTGTTTAAAGAATGTTGCGCAAGCACTTGCAGCTCAATGTGAACGTGGCAGTGACTTTATTGCTCGTTATGGCGGAGAAGAATTTGCTGCTGTGCTACCAGGAATTGATAAGCATGAAGCTATGGAGTTTGCTAATAAATTACGCAATGCTGTAAATGCTTTGAATATAGAACATAAAGCTTCATTAAATGCAGACCACATCACTATAAGTATAGGTATTGCCACTACACAAAGTGGTAAAGTGTATGCTGAGCAAGCATTATTAGAAGAGGCCGATTTAGGCTTATATGCCGCTAAAGATGCAGGGAGAGATAGAATAGTCGCACGCTAAAAACTTAATATACAAAAAACGCCAATATTCATATATTGGCGTTTTTGTATCGAACTACTTTTTATTGGTTACTGCGTGATCATACCTAAAGCGGTGTCACCAATGCCCACCAACTTATCATTTTTAAATACAAGTGGCGTACATTCATCTTTTGTTGTTTTTGAATCTGAATGCTTGCTATGCGTTACATAAAAAAGTACTTGGTATACATCGTCATCTTTTTTTAATAGCTCAGTGAAATTAGGCGTTTTTAATTGCGTTAAAACAGACTGGTAGCTGCTATCCATTTTTAGCTCTGATATCACTTCACGATTATTTTTATGCTGTGCTTGCCAGCTTGATGAGTTTTTCCCTGCCCAATGAGTCTCAGCTTCGCCATCTGACACGGCAATAACACAGCCTGTTAAAAATGGAGCGATTAAAGCGGCTGCTAAAAGTGATTTTTTCATTTTTATTTACCTTAATAAGATTTTTAATTGGTTATTAACTGTATTAAAGCAAAGAGTAGACCATATTGATAAGTTGTTATGAATCAGTTTGTTAAGTGAGTTAAGCTGTTTTTATCTAATAAAATATTAAATATATTAGTAAAAACAGCCACTTTTTAGCTTATTTGATTACTACAATAAAATGATTAAACCAAGCGGTTGCGTGATTCACCTTTAGTAAATGCCGCAATATTCAAACTTACTTCATTAATTAAACGCACAATAGATTCAGTACTTGCCCATGCAATATGTGGAGTAAGTAATAAGTTATTGCCTGTGTAATTAGCAAGTGGATTTGAAGCTTCAGCAGGTTCTTTAGTTAGTACATCAACACCCGCTCCAGCAATTAGGTTTTGCTTAAGCGCTGTTGCTAAGTCGGCTTCGTTAATAATACCACCACGTGCTGTATTAATAATTATAGCGCTTGGCTTCATCATTTTAAGCTCATTAAGTGCGATTAAATCACGTGTTTCATCTGTAAGCGGGCAGTGTACGCTGATTATATCGGCTGTTTTAATGACGTCTTCAAAAGGCGTACGACCATCGCGACATTTAACCCCTTTACGCTCTGCAACAATAACATTAGCGCCAAATGCCTCAGCCACTTTAGCAACGCCTTTGCCTAGCGTACCGCCGCCTATAATGGCAAATGTTTTACCTTGCAAGTCGTTAAAGCTGTAATCGAGTATGCAAAACATTTCACTTTTTTGCCATGCGCCTTGCTGGCAATCCGCCTGATAGCGGTGGGTGTTACCCAGTAAGTTAGTAATTAAAGAAAATGTATGTTGAACAACTGAAGGGGTTGAGTAGCCAGCTACATTAGTTACGGCAATACCAAATTTTTTAGCGGCTTCTAAATCAACATTATTAGTACCGGTTGCACTTACGCAAATTAATTTCAGCTGTGTTAGCTGACTAATCGTATCGCGATTCAAAACTGCTTTATTAGTGATTAATACATCAGCGCCTTGGCAATGCTCAATAACTTGCTCTGGGCTGGTAAGTTCATAAGTCGTTAATTTACCAAGTTGTTCTATACACGAAAGAGATGTTTTAGCTAACGTTGCGTTATCAAGAATAGTAATGTTCATTATGAGCCCTAAAATAAGTGGATCTGAAAGAGTTAAAATCGTAAAAAAGAGGCTTACGATCCAACAAAAATCTAAAATATGGGCTTAAGGTACTACGAAAGAAAGGCTTTGTTAATGCTATTACTACCAAATGATTAGAGGGCTATGTAGTAGTGGTCTGCCCACTAGCAGATTGAGAACATGGTATTTTGCTAGACTGATCAGTTTTTTTGCACTTATAAGCAAGCCTGTGGTCATAGAAGGTAATTAAACTCGGCTTTAAAGCAAGTTGCTAAAATAAAAAATCGTTTTTTTGGTTATTTCGCATTTTAGATTGGCTGAGTTATAATCGGATATAGACATAAACGGTGCGCTTTAGCGTGCCGTTTTTTAACATTGTAGATGTAGTAATGAGTGAATTAGAAGATAAATACGCAGATATACGCCCATACAACGACGACGAAGTTGCGGCGTCGCTTACACGTTTGATTAACGATGATGCGTTTATTGATGTAATAGCAAAGTATAATTTACCGCGCTTTTTATCGGCAGTGCCTTTTATTGCACGTCCAATGGTAAGAAGTCAGTTACGCAAAAAATGGGGCAAAGTAAGCACCGTTGAAGATGTGCAAAATGAAGTGGCGCAATACTTAGATAAACTAGTGAAGCGCACCACATCAAAAGTTACCTTTTCTGGGCTAGATCAGTTAGACGCTAATCAGGCCTATTTATTTATTTCAAACCACAGAGACATAGTGCTTGATCCTGCATTAGTTAATTGGGGTTTATATCAGCATAAAATGAAAACAGTGCGTATTGCTATTGGCGATAATTTATTGCAAATACCTTACATTACTGAGCTTATGCGTTTAAATAAAAGTTTCATTGTTAAGCGCTCTGCTAAAGCACCAAAAGAAATGTTAAAAGCATTAACCCAGTTATCGTCATATATCTATGACTCTTTAATCGGTGGAAATTCTATTTGGATTGCACAAAAAGAAGGACGTGCAAAAGACGGTTTTGATCAAACAGATCCTGCCCTTTTAAAAATGTTGCAATTAAATGGACGTAAACAAAAGAAAGAATTTGGCGATTATATTAAAGAGTTAAAAATAGTGCCTGTTTCTATTTCTTATCAATATGAACCGTGTGCAATTGCTAAGGCTAAAGAGCTTTATCATAAACAGCATCATGGTGAATATATTAAGTCAGCGGGTGAAGATATTGCCAGTATTGTTGAAGGTTTTAGTTCAGCTAAAGGGCATGTGCATTTAGCATTTGGACAGCCAATCGAATCTAAATGTGATAGTGCTGAAGAGCTTGCTAAAACAATTGATAGGCAAATTGTAGATTCGTTTTATTTGCACCCAGGTAATTACATTGCTGGTGGCTGTAAAGAGGCGGTAATAGACTCTCCAGATACAGCGACGTTTGAACAGCGTTTAGCCTGTGTACCAGAAGAGTTAAAACCGTTAGTGCTGGCCATGTACGCTAAGCCATTTCACCGTAAAACAGAGATAAATACCAATAGCTGTGAGTATTAATAATCCCAGCTCAACAAAACTAAGCAGCAATTAAATTGCTGCTTTTTTTTTGCTCAAAAATAACGCTATACTAATACCTCCTTTTCAACTGGGCGGTACTTATGCATGCAACAAATTGAAATATTTGATATTCCAAGTCCTTGCAAAAGTATTTGCTTAGTTAACAACAGAGGGTATTGCAAAGGGTGTTATCGTAGTCGGGATGAGCGCTTTTCGTGGAATACCTTATCGAACGACCAAAAAAAGAAGGTGCTTAGTTTGTGCCAGCAGCGCTACAAGCGCTACCTTCAAAAAAAGCAGCAAAATGCAGTGCCAAGCACGCAGGCGCAGCAGCAAGGGTTCGACTTTTAAAAGCTTAATCCATATTTGGCTCTTAGTGCGTACGCAGTGCCATTGTTAGTTAGGTTAATTAATGACATTTTAAGCTTTTCTACTAAGTTTTCATTACGTTTATTTAAATAATGATAAAGCGGATAAGTACTCAATACTTCTTTTACAAAACAGCCTTGAGGTGACGGGAGCTCATTATTTTGCATTATAAAGTTAATCATCAAAGCTCCCTGTACTTTTTTCTGAGCAAGCAAATTAAGTTGGGTATTCATGCTTTTAACTTTAATAATATTCCCTGCAAACTGTGTGCTTGCTAAATAATGTTCTTGCACAGGGTAGCCATCAACAATTGCGACGCTATCGAGCTGTTCTAAACTGTTAGGTAAACAGTTTTTATATAATACTAAGTCAAACTTAAATAGCTCATAATCGACTCTAATTAAGTTTTCGTAATTTTCTTCAACGCTTGCATCTCTTCCTAACTGCCCATCAAGTACGCCATTATTTGCAGCGAGCAAAGCATTTTGGTGACTAAAATCGATTATATGTATTTTAAAACCGATATCTGCGTATGCTAACTTTAATAGCTCGAGGGCATAATCAGCTTGAGGTGTACTTTGCGGACGATTAAAAGTGAGGTTGTATTGATGACTAAAACAAGAGGCACAAAAAAATAAATTTACCAATAATAACAAGATACTAAAATGTCTATTCATTATCAGTTCCAATTACTACAGAAATAAATAAAATAAGACGCGTATAATAACAAGGAGATTACCTCTTGCCCAGTTTAGAGGGGGAATCAAATAATCTTAAAAGCGAATGAGGAAGTATTGTGAGTTTTAATTTATGCCTATTACCACGTGAAGAAAAATATCAAATTCAGTTAGATTATGAAGCGTCTTTTTGGGCGTATCAAATTAAGCGTAATAAAAAAACGAGAGAGCAAGTTTACAACACAATCCACAGCCGCCCAGTGGCAGAGCAAATGGTTTTGAAACAAAAATTTGAACAGTATTTAGCGCTAATGCTTAGCTAAATATCGATATAAAAATGTATAAAGTTGAAGTGTTAAATGAACTAAAAACCCCACTTGTGAATAAATTCTACAAAAAGCACAGCGTAAGAGGGCGTGCTAATAAACAAGATAAGGTATGGGTTACTTACTATAATAATGAAATAGTGGCAGCATGTAGGTTACAAGATAAAACAGAGTTTTTATTTTTATCTACCATGTTTGTTGCGCTGGAACATCGCGGTGAAGGGATTGCAAAACAATTGCTTTCAACACTCTTAAAGTCGCAAAATAGAGAGATAAAGACCTTCGCATATGAAAACGTAGCTGATTTATATTACGCTATTGGTTTTAACCAGGTGTTAACATATACTCTTGCTTTACAAGTACTTTTTGATACTTACAAACATCGAAATATAGTCGCTTTAGAGTACCCATAATAATAAATAATAATATGGAATAAGCATGAGTAAATGCGTTAATGGGATCATTAGTTGCTTTGTAGTTTTAATAACTATTCTAAGTTGCCAAGTAGGGGCACAAGTAAAACGTTTATCTCCAAGCGAAGGCTTATCGCAAAGCTACGTTAATACAATGCTTATAGACACTAACGGTTACCTTTGGCTTTCGACAGAGGCCGGGCTTAATCGTTATGATGGCTATCAAGTTATTCCAATAAACGGCCCTAATGGTGAGTTAGAAGAGGCGATCATCGATCGTATTTACCAAGACCCTCAAGGGCATATTTGGATTGCCTCTTTACTTGCAGGCCTATTTAGATACGACCCCGTAACAGATTCATATCAGCAATTTCTAGAAAAACCTACCAGTGAAGAAGAAATTATCAATCAGTCTGTTTTTAGTATGGTGGCCGTTGATAAAAAAACACTTTGGATTGGGCGAGGCCGCGACTTTGCAAAGCTTGATATCGCAACCGGAAAAATAACAACTATTTTTGAGCTGCCTGCTAAATATAAAAATACTCTTGTGAGAAAGCTGTTTGCCTACAATGGTTATATATTTATAGGTACAAGCCATGGTGCATACGTATTTGATATTGCCACCGAGCAAGTTAGACCTCTACAGCATTTAAAAGGTGAAGCTGAACATATTTACCAAAATAATGTGAAGTCTTTCGCATTAGGTGAAAATAAACAGTTGTTAGTAGGGGCGGTACAAGGCTTATACGAAGTTGATATTAGTAACTTATCAAAAATGTTTGAACGCCCAGATTTACCTTTTAAAAGTAAAGTATTACTAAGTGACTTAAATGTTTGGAGCATAGTAAACGAACACGGAACAATAGATTTAGCTACCGACAAAGGCTTGTTTAAATTTGATTTAAACACAAAAGAGATGATTAAAAATACTCGAATAGCCAAAAGTAAGTACACACTTGCCGATACCAGTATTATTGATATGGCTAAAGATAAATCGGGTGGTACATGGGTTGCGACTAAGACTGATGGAGCGTTTTACTTATCTCACGACAGCTATCATTTTAATAATGTCGATGGCACTTTGCTCGGGGGGGATGGTTTATCACATCACTCTATCTGGGGGATTACCGAATATAAAGACAAGCTTTGGCTTGCAACGCATAACGGTATTACCGAGGTTGATTTAAAAACAAATATTGGTAAAGCTTATTTAAAAGACTACAAAGTCGACTTACTCACCACTGAGTTTACCGTATATGAAATAACGCCCTATAAAGATAATTTATGGCTTTATACAAACCGTGGTTTATTTATTTTTGACCCTGTAACGCATCAAGTTAGCGAACCAAAAGTGCATAACCCTGCTGATCAAGAGCTGATTACTGGTAGAGTGCATGGCGTTACACTAATGCCAAATGGCGATCTATACTTTGTGCACTCAGATCATGGGGTATTTATATACAATATAGATTCTCAAGTAATAACGCGTCTGGGTGGCCAGTTTGACCAGTTTGAACCCTTTTTAGCTCATGGCTTTTTACCCGCGTTGAGCAATAAGCCAGACTCGCCACTATTTTTTAATGCTGGAATTTTATATCAAGTAAACCCAAGTGATTTAGCACTTAAAATGATTTACAAAGTGCCAAAGCAGCACGAAAACGTAGCCATTAGCGTGCTTTCTTATTTAATTGATAACAACAATATATTGTGGATATCACTTTCTAATTTTGGCTTGATAGGCCTTGACGCATCTACTTATCAATTAGTACATACAATCGATTTAGAGAAGAATAAATTAGGCACATTGCTTTACGATATGGTGCTAGATGATGATGGCATGATCTGGATGAGTAGCCATAAAGGCATTTGGCGATTAAACCCAGAAACACTTCATTTTCAACAATTTTCTACGTCAGAAGGGCTACTCTCTGCAGAGTTTAATAGTAACGCCATGGCACAGCTTAAAGATGGCCATATTGCGTATGGTAGCTTAAAAGGTTTTACTTATTTTCACCCAATGGAAAACCAAAATTACCAATCACTTATTGATCACGTAAATATTACGCGAGTTGATTTAATGTCACGAGATCTATCGCTTGATTTAAAACAGCCTCTTAACGAGGTTGTGTTAAACCATGATGATATTGGGCTTGAAGTGGCATTTTCGGCTATGGCATTTAGTAATCAAGAACGCATCATTTATGAGTATCAACTCGATAACGGACAAAAAAGTTATACTCGAAATAACAACCGCGTATTGTTTCCAAAATTGAATCCAGGTAATTACCAATTAAAAGTTTGGGCTAAAGACCCCCTGACTGGCGAATATACCTCGCCTGCTATTTTAAAAATAAAAGTAAAGTATCCGCTTTGGCGTGCACCTTATTTTATGGTGCTTTACGCCATGCTGTTTATTGGTTTTGTTGCTATGTGGGTTATGCGCCGTAATAAAATTCAGCGTATTTTATTGGCAGCAAATAAAGAAAGTAAAGAAAGCGAAGCGCGTTTAAAATTAGCACTTGAAGGCAGCGAATCGGGTGTCTGGGATTGGGAGTCGAGCAACCCAAGCATTTACCAACCCCGCTTAGCGAGTGAGTTAAGCTACGAAAATGAAACCGTAAGCCTTGATGAATATTTATCTAAAATTCATCCGCAGGACAAACAGCTATTTCGCTTAGAGTGGCTTGAATTTTTATCTACCGATAAAGGCTACTTTAATTGTACCTACCGCCTGCGCCATGCAAAAGGCTATTGGCGCTGGTATAAGGACTTTGGAAAAGTAGTTGAGTGGGATGATAAAACTCCACAAAAAGTAGCGGGTACTTATACAAATATGACCCGTGAGATGGTGTTTGAAGAACACGCTTTACTATTTACGGCAGCATTTGAGCAAACACGTGATTGGGTGTTTATACTCGATAAAAACTTAAATATTCGGGCTTCTAATAAATCACTGCAAACCGCCTTTAACTTCTCCGCTGAGTCGTTATCTAGCCGGACTTTAAATTTAGGTATATCGCGCAGCAATCGTTTTGATTATTTACGCATTATGCAAAAGCTATCTGTTGGGGAGCATTTTTCGTGCGAAGACAGTGTGGTTTTAGCTAATGGTGAATCGCGTCATGTACTTGTGAAAATAAGTGCAGTGGCCGATAACGAGCAGCGCCTTAATAGTTATGTCATTATTTTAACCGATATAAACGCACAAAAAACAGCTGAAAACGAGCTGCACCTATTGGCCAACTACGATGCCTTAACTGGGCTGCCAAATCGTACATTATTTAATGACCGCGTTGAACACGCCCTTGAACAAGCAAAACTGCATGGATGCAAAGTGGCTTTGTTACATATCAATATTAAACGTTTTAAATACTTTAATGACTCATTAGGGCACGAAGCGGCTGATGAGCTAATTAAAGAAGTTGCTGAGCGCTTAAAGTGCTCTTTGCGACCATCGGATAGTGTTGCGCGATTTGGTGGCGATGAGTTTGTCGTGTTAGTAGAAGATATTCATCAGATAGAGCAAGTACTTATAATATGTACTAAGTTGATGGATTGCGTGAATCAAAATATTGCGATTAATGGTCAAGTTGTAAACGTTAATTTAAGTATTGGTGTGTCGATATCGCCAGATGACGCAGAGCAAGGCCCCGCACTTTTAAAAGCTGCGAGCATAGCGTTATATCATGCAAAAGACTCTTTAGAAGGGCGCTACCAGTTTTATAAGCAAGAGATGAACCAGCATGTTCAAAGAGCGCTGCATCTTGAATCTCAGCTTACTAGAGCGTATCGAGAAGAAGAGTTTTGTAATTACTATCAGCCTATTATTAATGCTAAGAGCCAAAAAACAGAAGGCTTTGAAGTGCTGCTGCGTTGGCCCGAAAATAAACTAGTACAAACTCAAGAGTTTTCGCTGGCTGCAGAGGGGATAGGCTTAATTACAAAAATTATGCTGCAGACCTTTGCGCGCGCTTTATTGGAGTTAAAAGAGTGGCGAAAAGCCTCACCTAACCTGTATTTATCTATTAACTTATCAGCACTAGATTTTGAGTTTAAAGAACTCGTACCTGAAATTAAAAAAGCGTTAAATAATTCAGGTGTATCATCTGAGGCAATTGTTTTTGAAATAACCGAATCAATATTAATGCGTGATTCAAAAGAAGCGCTGCACAGCATGGAACAACTTAAAAAGTTGGGTTGTAGATTGTACATGGATGATTTTGGTACAGGTTACGCATCACTTACTTATTTAAAGCGTTTCCCTATTGATGTACTTAAAATAGATAGAAGCTTTGTACAAGACATAGGCATAGACTCTGATGATGAGGCCATTATCCAATCAACACTCGCGCTTGCAGATAGTTTAGGCAAAGAGTGTGTCGCTGAGGGCGTAGAAAGCTCGCACCAACTTGCTTTTTTAAAGGCGAGAGGGTGCAAGCATTTCCAAGGGTATTTATTTAGTAAACCGGTACCTAATACCGAAGTACTCGCGCTTATTAATCGCGATTGGAGTGATATATTTAATTAATCATAGCAGTACTTGTTTAAGGCCTTTTACCGCAGTGTCTGCAAAACAAATGGCTGTTATGCTCATTTAACTGCGTTTTAATGGCCTTATTAGCTTCTAGTTTACTCAAGCCTAACTTATGGCGTAGCTCTTCTAGGTGTACTTGTTGGGTATCATTAAGTGTACCATCTTGAATTGACTCGTGCACTGCGTCTTCAAAAAACTGACGCCGTTTACGTATCTGTTCTGAAAAACTAGACGCCAGTAATCCGGTAGGAATAGCGACCATACCCATGCTCAGTAGTGTGATAACGCCACCGAAAAACTTACCCAATGGCGTTATAGGTACTACATCGCCATAACCAACGGTCGTTAGTGTTGCCATTGCCCACCACATAGCCGCAGGAATAGAGCCAAATTTATCGGGTTGTATATCGTGCTCAATTAAATAAATTCCGCATGAAGCTAAAATAAGCACAACGGCCATTATAAAAAAAGCAGCCATTAATGAACTACCTTCATCGTTAAAGGCTTTTAAAAGTAGCTGCATGGCGCGTGAGTAGCGAGTGAGTTTAAATACTCTTAATAATCTGAGTATGCGTAAAAAACGTAAATCGAGAGGAAATAAAAACATCATTAAGCTTGGCAAAATCGCTATTAAGTCGATTAACGCAAGTGGTGATAAAAAATACTTTAATCTGCGTTTACTGTTCGAGCCTTCCATTGCTACATATTGTGTTTTATCTACACAGGCCCAAAGCCTGGCTAAGTATTCAATAGCAAAAATAGCGACCGATACAATTTCTAAAACTAAGAATTCGTTGTAATACTGCTCTGCCACACTTGGGATTGACTCAATAACAATGGCTACAACGTTAATCATTATTATGCTAATGAGCGCAATATCAAGAATATGCCCTGAGCGTTGATATTGACCTCTACCTTCAAACAGGCAAGCCATTTTTTGGCGTAACGTTTGCGGTTCATTCATTATTTAAGTTTAAGTACCATGTTAATACTGCCTTCTTCAAAGTCGCGACTAATTTTAAAACCTAGCTTACGGGCAAGTTCGATCATCCCTGTATTCTCTGGTAAGGTTATGCCTTCAATCGACTCCACACCTTGACGTTTACAGTGATTAATTGCAGCGCTCATTAGTATACGACCAAGCCCTAAGCCTTGGCAGTCTGAGCGTACTACAATAGCAAACTCAGCATGTAAGTTATCGGGGTCCATAATGACGCGAGACACACCCAGTGTACGGGTTTTACCTTCAAAGCGTTGGCACACAATAAACGCCATTTCACGGTCGTAATCAATTTGCGTCATTTTAGCGAGTTGATCGTGGTTAAACTGTGGAAGCTCGCCAAAAAAGCGTTTATATCTGTCTTCTTTGTTAAGTGACTCGTCAAATACTTTATGAGCTTGTTCATCTTCCGGTTTTATCGGTCTGAGCGTAGCTTGAGTGTTGTTTTTAAGTGTTACCACTTCAACAAGTTCAATAGGGTAAGGACGAATAGATAAGCGCTTACGATTGCTCTGAGCTTGATAGCGGTTAAGTGTCATAGTGGCATCGAGCACTAAAAACTGTCCATTGCTGGCAAGTATAGGATTTAGTTCCATTGAGCTTATATCGGGTTGATCAATAACTAACTGAGAAATACGCGTTAGCAGTGCACATAAACGATACTTATCAACTTTCTCGGGGAGTATGCGCTCCTTTAATACGCCTTTGTCGTGCGCTGCGGCAATTAAATACTTTGCCAAGTTCATATTCAGTGGAGGCAGAGCAACGGCGGCTTGTGCATATTCAAGGCCGGTGCCTGCTTCACCTAATAATATAACTGGGCCAAAATTAGGCTCGGTTTTAATTGCAATTCGCAGCTCATTTGCGCCTGCTCGCGGCGCCATTTTTTGTAATGAAAACCCTTCAATAACAGCATCCGGATAAGTGTTTTTAATACGGATAAGCATCGCAAAAGCAGTTTGTTCAACCTCGTTGGCGTCGTTTAAATTAAGCACCACCCCACCTACTTCAGACTTTGAGGCAATACTTGGACTAATCAGTTTTAATGCGACTGGAAAACCAAGCTCTATGGCTTGCTCTTTGGCTTCTGTTGGGGTGTAAGCGACCTCAGTTTGAATGCATTTAATACCATAGTGGTTCAATACTTGGCTTGCCTGATGAGTAGGTAAGTAGCTTTGTCCATCATCTAAAAACTCATTAATAAGGGTTCTAGCTGCCACCTTATTTATTTTTGCGTCATCAGTGTTCGACTCAGGTGTTTGCGTTAAATGCTTTTGGTTACGACGATACGTTACCAAGTGCATAAATGCGCCTACAGCCCCTTCGGGCGTACGATAAGTGGGTATTGCGTTGTTTGAGCACACTTTTCTGGCGGCGTAAGATGCGTCTTCACCCATAAAGTTAGTTATAACGTAAGGGCGCGCCATTTTGGGTAATGTTTGTAAGGTTTCTACAATAATGTTGGCGTAGTCTTCGCTGGGCGCAAGCGCTGAGGGAGTATGGATAATCAGTAAGTTTTTAACTTCTTTTGCGTGCAGTAAAATTTCTAATGCTTGCTTATAACGCGCAGGTGCTGAGTCGCCAAAAATATCCACAGGGTTTGAGGTGGTTTCTGATTGTGGAATGACTTTATTTAGCGCATTTCGGGTTTCAATGCTTAGTTCTGCTAATTTACCGGAGCTTTGAATTAGCTCATCAACAGCCATAACACCCGGGCCGCCACCATTAGTTAAAATTGTCAGTTGTTCTACTTTTAATAATTTTGGATGCATGGCGAGTGTTTGTGTCGCTGCAAATAGCTCTCGTAAATCATTTACACGCAGCATACCCGCTCGTTGAAATAACGCATCGTAAACAGCGTCAGAGCTTTGCTTTCCACCGGTGTGAATTTCGGCTGCAAGTGCGCCCGCAGTTGTTTTACCTGTTTTAATCGCAATTACAGGCTTACTAAAGGCCGCGGCTCTTGCTGCTGATATAAAGCCACGAATATCTTCAATGTTATCTATGTAGAGTAAAATAGCTTTGGTTTTAGCATCACGACCTAAAAAGTCGAGTAGTTCATTAAAGTTTATATCAAGGCAATCGCCTACTGATACAAAATATGAAAAGCCAATTTCTTTGTTTTTAGCCCAATCTAAAATGGTTGAGCATACTGCTGCTGATTGCGATACAAATGCTATTTTACCTGGGCTTGCCACGGTATGTGAAAAGCTCGCATTTAAACCAATATGAGGGATCAGCAAGCCTAAACAGTTGGGTCCAAGCAAAGTAACTTGCTTGGCTTGAGCACATGCTTTAAGCGCGCTTTTTTGCTCCCCAGACAGCCCATCGGCAATAACAATAGCGGTTTTACAGCCAAGCTCTCCAAGCTGCTCAATAATATCAATTAAGGTGTTTTTGTTGGTACAAATAACAGCAAGGTCGGGTACTTTTGGTAAGTCAGCAATAGAAGGGTAAGCAAGTACGCCATGTACTGCGCTATGGCTTGGAGTAACAGGCATTATTGGCCCTTTAAAGCCACCTTGAAGTAAGTTGCGCATAACCACAAAACCAGCCCGAGTTGATATGTTAGAGGCGCCAATAACGGCCACTGAGCTTGGGTTAAAAAATTGGGTTATACGCTTAAGGCTCATGGTTTTTCCTAGGCTGATTAAATTTTGCGTTATTTATAGTCTCAATGTACCCTGTTTACTGTGTTATTTCGAGCGTCTCGATGCTTATTATTGATATCAATCAAGGAGATTATTGTGAATAAAACCCCCGGTTTTTACATTGTTATAGCGGCTATTTGTTTAAGTATAGGCTTAATTAGCTTAGGGTTTATTTTAAAAAGTACCGCTTTGAGTGTGAAAGGGATGGAACGTACTGTGCAGGTTAAGGGATTGGCCGAGCGAGAAGTAATAGCCGATACGGTAATTTGGCCTCTGCAATTTAGTGATGCCGACAATAACCTTGAAAAATTAGTAAGCCGAGTTGAGAAAAAAAATGATGCGGTAACTGCTTTTTTAAAACTCCATGGTTTTGACGACGATGAAATAACAATAGGTAGCCAGTCAGTTATTGATAAGCAAGCACGTGAATACAGTAATGAAAATCAACAATTTAGATACATAGTGCGCTCAAATATTATTGTTTATTCTGCTGCGCCAGATAAAGTGCAAAACGCGCTGAGTAAAGTAAGCCAGCTTGCTAAACAAGATATCGCAATAGTGCAAGATAGCTACGAAACAAAAGTTGAATACATCTTTACTGGCCTCAATGATGTAAAGCCTGCGATGGTGCAAGAAGCAACTGAAAAAGCGCGTGAAGTCGCTAATAAATTTGCTAAAGACTCTAATTCAAAATTAGGCAAAATAAAAACAGCTCGCCAAGGGCAATTTAGTATCAGTAATCGAGATTCAAACACACCGCAAATAAAAAATATAAGAGTGGTAACCAGTGTTGAATATTATTTAAATGACTAGGGCCTGTTGACCTTTCAGGATTAAAATTTGTTCAATCTAGGGGCGATTTAATCGCGGCGTGAGGTTTGTAACCTAGCGGGCTAAGTAAAAACCGAGCAAAGCTTCCGCGTCCTGCTCACGCCCCTTACCTACATCCATGTAG
>NZ_JACJEA010000012.1:0-122694 GCF_014163835.1 Pseudoalteromonas sp. SR43-5 | reverse complement strand
AAACGAAACAGCGCCGATGATAGTGTAGCATTTGCTATGTGAAAGTAGGACATTACCAGGCTTCAAATTGTAGAAAGCCCGAATCTAACGATTCGGGCTTTTTTACGTCTGCAGAAAAGTGAAATTCGCGCAATTAATACACACTCATATCGCGACACAAAGATAGTGTAGCATTTCACTGTGGCTCTCCACCGCCGTGGGCACTACGACATTCTACTGCGTAGCGCACAGACCTCAAATTGTAGAGAGCCTGACTAGAAATAGTCGGGCTTTTTTACATCTTCAGAAAAGTGAAATATGGGGAGTAACGGACATTACATACTCGATTCTTCTCTAATTCATCTAAATGTACAAGTTGAGCGGAATAGCTCATTATTCCAGTACTAAAGTTAATAACCAAATTTAAAGGCTATTTAAAATAGTCCATAAGCTTGGGTTTCTTCACTTTCAGATTCTTCTAGTTGAGCTGGTTTAAATATTACGCTTGGATCAATTAATACACTATGCTTTTGGGGGAGCTTGATTAATCCTAGCATCATATTTTTAGTTTGTGGGTCTAGATCAAAACCAACCTCAGTGAGCTTATCCAGTGGCTTTATGTCTTCTTCTTTATAGTCGATATTATCTTCAACCTTATCTACTAATAAACCAACATGTGGATTTAGTCCGTCTTTGGTGGTGAAAACAATAATAGGTTTATAGTCTAAGGTTATTTGCTCTTTAGCGGATTCAAATAAACGCTCAAGCTGAATTAGACTACTGCGCTTAATTTTGTCGAGCAGAGCTGATGTGTGTTTATCATCACTTCGATTATGGGCTGCTATGGCTGCTTTCGCTGTTTCTAGTAATGATTGGAAGGGCTCGTCAAGCCGAGACATTGTTAATTTTAAGTCTTCATTGTCGGTGTTGAATTCTTTGTAAAACAAAACAAAATCTTGTAGTTCTGCGTCATTATTTGAAATAGAAGCCGAGCTATTTAATAAGTTACTTTGAAGGGTATTAAACCAGTTTAATAGTTTGTCTTGCCATATTCTTAGTTGTTTTAGTACATGCGCATTACTTTGTTCAGTTGAGATATTATTTAAAATAATACCTAAATCAAAAACAGGTGTTGGTATATCCATATAATCTTTAACACCAATAAAGCTTTTATTATTGTTTGGTAAAGTTGTTAGATTATTGTCAAAGCGCTCAGTTAATAAAATATCGAGTATTTTTAGCGAAATTGTTTTGCAGCCCACTTTAAAGTTTATTAATTCCATGCCTTTATCTTAATTTACCTATTAATGCTTTAAGGATAGAACAAATTAAATAAATAGCTTAAAGATGGATAAAATTTAACAGAGATAGGGCAACTAGAAATTATTAGATGGTGCTAGTGAGGTTTTTTATGGCACGTTTAAATTGATTCTCAAGCTGCTTTTTTCCTAATAAACCTAAGTGTTGAATCACTTTTTCATTACTTTCATTTTGAAGTACTAACTTTATTAACAGTTGTTTATCAGACTCTGTTAATTGAGATATACAAGAAGGTGACTGGCTCAGTAACTGCCAAAGAGTTGCAGAGATACTAAATTGAGTGAAGTTACTTTTAGTGAGCAGCGCTAGTCGCTCGTGAGTCTCTAGGCTTATTAACTCGTCGCTAAATTCTTCAATTAGGATATTCACGAGTTGCCAATCTAGTGTTTTAAAGTGTGTTAAAAGCCCATAAAAAAAATCGTTTTTAAACTGCTTTTTCAAAGGTTGAATAATTGTACTTTTGTCACTTAAGCATTTAACCACAAGCGCCGAATGTTCAGCGGTGCTTTTATCGCGTTGATAACCTAATTTTACAGTATCAAACCCTAGATTTTGCCAAAAATTAAGTAACTGCGCTGTTGCCCCAAAGCTTGCGCCAAGCCAACTACATTGGCTTTTTACCTGCGATTCGCAAAAACTAAGTAGCTTTTTACCAAGTCCTATATTGTGGGAACTCGGATCAATCGCTATTCGTACAACGCGAGCGCTCAGTTGCGTTAAACAGTCATTATTAAAGCTAAGCTGTGAGAGTGCTTGCGCCATTAAATGCCCTTGCGGACGGCGCTCTCCACTTATAATCTGTAGGGCAAGTTCTTCACTCAAACCACCTTCTATGGCGATTAAGCATACGCCAACTAATTGATTATTAATTTTGCTAATAAATAGTCTTTGCGATGGTGCGTCTAGTAGTTGGCGTAAGTCGTTGACACTACTTTGATAGTGAGCCAGTGCAAGTAGGGCAATAACTTGCTGCAGTAAAGGCTCATTGTTTACAAGGGATTGCTGAGTTATTTCGCTATGTACTG
This sequence comes from Pseudoalteromonas sp. SR43-5, assembly GCF_014163835.1. Classification (NCBI taxonomy): domain Bacteria; kingdom Pseudomonadati; phylum Pseudomonadota; class Gammaproteobacteria; order Alteromonadales; family Pseudoalteromonadaceae; genus Pseudoalteromonas; species Pseudoalteromonas sp. SR43-5. Next base: position 120,370 of record NZ_JACJEA010000012.1, on the reverse strand, counting down.
GCTGCTCTAATTCATTACTACTTAACTCTATATATTGTGCATCGAGTGCTAGTAGTGTGCGAATGTGTTGCTCAAGAGGATCGTGTTTAGCAAAGCGCAGTGGCTCATCAAGTGTTACAACTTTAGAGGCTTTATAGTGTGCTTTAATATAGTTACTAAAGCGAATGGTATAACCCCTACCATTGCCTTCATACCCAACCAGAGTGCTTGCAAATACTATACGAGGGTAATGAGCTAGCATTAGTAGTAATAACGGAACAGGGATTGCTGCAGCTTCATCAACGAGTAGTAAATCGCACTCAGGTAGTGTGTTTAATAACGCGTCAGGTGCAACGTAGTGCAAGTTGGCGAGCTGTTTATGTTCAGCGTTGTATTGAAGGCTTAACTCTTGGGCTAAATGTTTAAAGCTGCTATGGGTCGCTTTAAACTGAGTGCTGCAAATAATTACTTTTTTATCAGTTAGTTTTGCCGCGGCTAAGCCAAGTGCTGCCGACTTACCTCTGCCTCTATCAGCATTAATGAGTAAAGGCCTGTTTGCACGACCGTTGGCTACTTTTACTATTTGATCAACGCAGTTTTGCTGTGGCTGATAATCAATTTTATTATGAGCTACATAGCTGGCGTTATTACTAATACAGCCACTTTTTTCACTCAAATGAAAAGCGGGTAACGGTTTAATAATAGTCGCGAAACGTTGATTAAATATGCTGTAGTCAATGCTCTGACCGTGTGATTGCACTGTACTTAATGCGGGATCTTGCCAAGAGGCTAAATCATCTAGTTCAGGCAGTAATAAAAACAGTATACCGCCTGCTTTAACGGTGCCGGCAAGTGCTGCAAGTTTATCAGGGTGCAAACCACTAAAACCATCGTAAACAGCATGAGCAAATTCTTGCCCTAAAATTTGGTGAGTGCGAGTAGGCCAGTACGAATTTTTAATCGCGCACCGCTTTGATACAACAAGTGTATTGTCGTTATTTATTAATGAGTTAAGTATTTCATAACACCAAGCTGGGCTGCCCGTAATCAACACTAGCTGACGATGATACGCGCCAGCTAATTGTTGCTCTAACTCATTTAGGTGTGCTTTATACCGCTTGTAATCGTGCATAGGCCGTTACTAACCATTTACTACCAAGGTCGTCAAAGTTAACTTGTACGCGAGATTGCGCGCCACTGCCTTCGTAATTAAGTACGGTACCAATACCAAACTTAGCATGCAAAACTCGTTGTCCTAAGTTAAAGCCACTGTCTTCAAATGCGGCATGGCTAACTGATGCGCTAAAACGCCCAGCGGCAGGTGGGCGAGAAACCTGTGTTTTAATACGGATTTCTTCTACGCAGTCTTCAGGGATTTCGCGTAAAAAGCGAGATGGGCTATGGTATTTTTCTTGCCCGTATAAACGGCGACTCTCAGCATGGCTAATATATAACTTATCCATTGCTCGTGTCATGCCTACATAACAAAGGCGGCGCTCTTCTTCTAAGCGACCCGACTCTTCGTTGCTTTGCTGAGAAGGGAACATGCCTTCTTCTACGCCTACCATAAACACTAGCGGAAACTCTAAGCCTTTAGCTGAGTGAAGCGTCATCATTTGTACGGCGTCTTCGTGTTCTTCTGCTTGTCCTTCACCTGACTCAAGTGACGTATGGGCTAAAAAGCCTTGTAAAGGTGAGCTGTACTCTTCGTCTTCAGGCAGCTCATACTGATCACAAGCGCTAATTAGCTCTTCTAAGTTTTCTACGCGAGCACGGCCTTTTTCACCTTTTTCGGCTTGGTACATTGCCATCAAGCCTGAGGTTTGAATTGTGTACTTGGCTTGCTCATGCAAAGTTAGATCGCTAATTTTATCTTCTATTTGTTCAACGAGTTCTACAAACTTACTTACTGCACCAGAAGCACGACCAGATAAATGCTGTTGTTCTACAATTGCTTTTGCGGCATACCAAAGCGGTAACGATTCTGCTCGTGCACAATCGCGTATATGGCTCAATGTTTTATCGCCAATACCGCGTGCTGGCGTATTAATTACACGCTCAAACGCGGCATCGTCTTGACGATTACCTACTAGGCGTAAGTACGACAACGCATCTTTAATTTCTTGTCGTTCGAAGAATCGCATACCCCCATAAATACGGTATTTTAAGCCTTCTTGCAGCATAGCCTCCTCGAGTACACGAGATTGCGCGTTACTACGGTATAAAATTGCGGCATCTTGCAGGGCATTACCTGCATTTAACCAGCTTCGTAGTTTGCTACTTACAAAGCGTGCTTCGTCTAACTCATTAAATGCCGCATAAATAGAAATTGGCTCGCCGTCGTTACCGTCGGTCCACAAGCTTTTACCCATACGCTCTGAGTTATTTTGAATTAATGCATTAGACGCTTTCAAAATAGTTGCTGTTGAACGGTAGTTTTGTTCAAGACGAATGGTTTCTGCGCTAAAGTCAGTTAAAAATCGTTTAATATTTTCGATTTTAGCACCGCGCCAACCGTAAATACTTTGGTCATCGTCGCCTACAATCATGATACTGCTTGTATCGCCTGCAAGTAACTTTAACCAAGCATATTGAATGGTATTTGTATCTTGGAACTCGTCTACGAGCATATGTGCAAAGCGTTGCTGATAATGACGCAGTAACGTTGGGTTATTTTTTAACACTTCGTAGCTGCGTAGTAATATTTCGGCAAAATCTACTAGGCCTGCTCTATCACAGGCCTCTTGGTAGGCGGCGTAAACACGCAGCATCATTTGCTCGTTAATATCGTATGCTTGAATATCTTTAGGGCGAAGTGCTTCATCTTTTTTAGCGCTGATGTACCAGCCAAATTGTTTGGCGGGCCATTTTTTATCATCGATATTCATCGATTTTAATAAGCGCTTGATCATCCGAAGTTGATCGTCAGAGTCTAAAATTTGAAAGGCTTCTGGTAAGTTAGCTTCACGGTGATGAGCACGTAAAATACGATGCGACAAACCATGGAACGTACCAATCCACATACCACCTACAGGGGCTTTTAGTGTTTCTTCAACGCGGCTGCGCATTTCTTTAGCCGCTTTATTAGTAAAGGTTACGGCAAAAATACTGTAAGCAGATGCTTGCTCAACTTGCATAAGCCACGCAATGCGATGAACTAACACTCGTGTTTTACCAGACCCAGCACCTGCTAATACCAGCATGTTTTGTAGTGGGGCTGCAACGGCATCGCGTTGTTTGTCATTTAAGCCATCGAGTAATTGTGAAACGTCCATCGTTACGCCTTTTTAATCAATATTGTGGGCAGTATAACAGGTGTTTTTGTTAGGCTAAATAAAATACTGTTTTTATAAACAGCTATTTATAAAATAGCCTTAAAAACGAGTAACTTGATAATTTTTTGAACAAACAAAAAAGCGTAAAAGCATAACAAAAATTGCTAATTTGACCTAAAGTTAGCAAAATTTACTAACTCTCTAAATCTAGACTAATTTAACTATTTGATTTGTAAGCTTTAATAAATTGGCATAGAGTGTGTAAGTAAATAATTATAAAATCAAATAAATACAGAGGTTAGTATGGCAGATCAAGGTTCTGGCGGTAACGTAATCGCAGCATTATGTAATATATTTTTTCCTGGTTTAGGGCAGTTAGTGCAAGGGCGTATTTTAGCGGCTATATTTTTTGCACTCGCTATTATAATAAGTTACGCACTAATTTATGTGCTTGTAGGTTTTGTACTAGTGCCTATTATTTACTTATGGTCGATTATTGACGCAGCGCGTTATAGATCGCGAAGTTAACTGCTTTAAAGTTGAATAAAATAGCGCCCTTGTGGCGCTATTTTACTTTATATGTCCTGTGGTTTGCGGGCGTTTACGTATATAATTACGCAATTAAAGATTTACAGGCAAATCCTATGGAATATCAATTTATTCGCGACCCTATTAGTGGGCTACGTATTAAAATAAGTAGTGAACACGCTATTATTGGTCGCTGGCTAAACGAAGAAATAGGCAAAGACAAAGTAGCTATGGTTCAAGCGCTTATTGCATCGGTGAGTTCAAGCTATGAGCCGCTAACGCTAAAAGGCCAAGAAATAGATTTAATATTAACCAAAGACGAAGCACTATTTGAAGCCCATGCGCTTCATCAAGACAGTGAAGACCTAATAGCGTATCAAGATGACGATTTAGCGCTTGAAGAAAATGGTTTAAGTAGTGGTTGTGGCTTTGAAGATTTCATTGATTTAATTGATTCATGGGCTGAATTTAGCGGCTCAAAGTAAACTACATATTAAGATAGTGCTGATGCGTTAAGCTTCCTTTATCTGTACTATTACACTAATCAAAAACGACAGGAATGAATATGTCTGCCAATTTAAACAAGCTAGTAGTTATGCTAGAAATGCAAAATGCCATGAACACTAAAGTACATGAGCAATGGTTTACTCAAGGATTCGAATGGTACCGCGCTATTTGGGTTGAGTGCGCTGAAATGCTGGATCATCATGGTTGGAAGTGGTGGAAAAAACAAACACCAGATACTGAACAAGTTATTTTAGAGTTGGTTGATATTTTTCATTTTGGTCTATCGCTTAGAATTGACGGCAAAACTAGCTACGAAGACTTAGCAAAGCAACTTGAAGCTGAGCTTAGTAATGCTCAACAAGCGGATGACTTTAAACAAACGCTAGAAATATTAGCGGCTTCCGCCGTTGCAGATAAAACGTTTAATGCCGCTGCCTTTGCCGGCTGTATGGCGCAAATGGGTATGGATATTGATGATTTATATCGCGGCTACGTAGGTAAAAACACGTTAAACTTTTTCCGTCAAGATCATGGCTACAAAGACGGTAGCTACATTAAAGAGTGGAACGGGCAAGAAGATAACGAGCATTTAGTTGAAGTAGTTAAAAGCCTTGATACAGAACATGCAGATTTTGCAAAGTTAGTGTACCAAGGCCTTGAAGCGCGTTACCCAAAAATCTAGCCCACGTAAACTGAGTTAAATAATCTTACGATAGTCGGTAACACTCAGGTAATCGGCTATTTCGTTATGTGGTTGTTGGCTATCAGGGTTAGCAACTGCAAGTAAGTGCTCGATGCCGTATTCTCGTGCGGCATTTAATACCGGCACACTGTCATCTACAAACAAAGTGCGCTGCTTATTAAACCCTAAGTCTTTTTGTACTTGGTGCCACAAACTTTGCTGCTCTTTACTTACTCCATATTCATGAGTAGACACTACACCATCTAGGTAGTTATCAATCGCTGTATGCTCAAATTTCAGCATGACACTCTCAGGGTGGGCGTTGGTAAGTAAAATTAACTCTTTGCCTGCTTTTTTAAGCTCGGTTAAAAAATGAGGTACGTCTTCGCGCATTTTAATTAAATGCTGAGACTCTCGTTTAAGCTCCATTATAGGCAAGTTTAATTGCTGCTCCCAATAATTTAAACAATACCACTGTATTTGACCGCTCACAGCTTGATAGCGTTTTAAAATATCTGCTTTAGCTGCATCTAGGCTAATGCCTCTAGCTAATGCGTGTTGCGCAGGGATAACGTTAAGCCAAAAATGACTGTCGTAATGTAAATCGAGTAATGTTCCATCCATGTCGAGCAAAACGGTATCGATTTTTGACCAATTTAACATAGGAATTTCAACTTATAAGGTTTATTATTGAACTAACTGCCATGATAGCAAATTAACGCCAATGACACAGAAAAAGCACCCAACACCACCACAAATCCTCAGTAACAATGTTGTTGCTAAAAGTCGCCTGTTTACTGTGGAGTCTTTAGAGTTAAAGTTTTCTAATAACGAAGAGCGCCAGTATGAGCGAATTCGCGGCGGTGGCCGGGGAGCAGTGATGATTGTTCCGTTAAGTGCAGATAATGAGTTACTACTTGTACGTGAATACTGTGCGGGTACAAACAATTACCAGTTAGGTTTTCCTAAAGGCTTAATTGATCCGGGCGAAACCCCAGGGCAAGCTGCTAACAGAGAACTTAAAGAAGAAATTGGCTTTGGTGCTGAGTATTTTAAACCATTAAGAACAGTAACAATGGCGCCGAGTTACTTTAATGCCACTATGCATATTTTATTTGCTAAGCAATTATACCCTCAAACCCTTATTGGTGACGAACCAGAGCCGCTAGTTGTTGTTAAGTGGCCATTAACTCAGTGGCAGTCATTATTAGACCAAGAAGATTTTACCGAAGCACGCAGTGTTGCAGCTTTGCTATTATTAGATAAGTATTTAGCGTCTGGAGCTGCCGATGAATAAATTAATCGAACCGTGCATTGAATTAGCTGAGCGTGCTGGCGATGCAATTATGGCCATTTATAAAAAAGGCGATATTGGCCAACAAGAGAAATCAGATAATACGCCTGTTACCAAAGCTGATTTAGCAGCAAATGACGTACTGGTTGCTGGATTAAAAGCACTTGCACCCGATATCCCAATTATGTCGGAAGAAACACCTATACCAGCACTCGCCGACAGACAAGATTGGCAGCGTTATTGGTTGCTCGATCCGATGGATGGTACAGGCGAATTTATTTTAGAAAGTGGCGACTTTGCAGTAAACATTGCATTGATTGAAAATAATCACCCTGTGCTTGGCGTTATTCATTGGCCTGCAAAAGGTGTGACTTATTTTGCTACTGCTAAAAATGGTGCCTTTAAACGTGAAAACTCAATTGATAAGCAAATATCTGTAGCGCCGCCAGAGAGCTTGACGCTTGCAGTGAGCCGCCGCCAAAAAATAGAAGCGGTGAGTCAGTATTTAAATAGTCAGTTTACAACGATTGCTATTGGTTCGTGTTCTTTAAAAGCCTGTACTGTTGCAGAGGGCAAAGCAGATTGTTTTTTAAGAATTGGTCCAACGGGAGAGTGGGATACAGGTGCTTCACAAGTTATTGTTGAAGAAGCCGGTGGTTGTATTACGGATGCAGAATTTAATCCGCTAACGTACAACCAACGAGAGAGTACTGAGAACCCTGACTTTATAGTGATGGGACATCCCGACTGGGAATGGCAAAAAATGATTAATCCACATCAAAGATTGATCGCAGAGTAGTAATTTGATTGCTTTTTGTTCGGTTGAACAACTTTAATTAGTTTAGGTCTTGCATTAAATGTTTATTCCTATATAGTAGCGCTCTCTTCAAGGCAGGCAAGTAAATATTACGAAAATGCTTTAAAGAAATTACAGGCGCGGGATGGAGCAGTCTGGTAGCTCGTCGGGCTCATAACCCGAAGGTCGTCGGTTCAAATCCGGCTCCCGCAACCAATTTCCTTAGGGATTGAGGTTACTGTAAACTCTAACTTAAGAGATAAAATAAAGTAGTCGATAGACTTAAAATATACAGGCGCGGGATGGAGCAGTCTGGTAGCTCGTCGGGCTCATAACCCGAAGGTCGTCGGTTCAAATCCGGCTCCCGCAACCAATTCTTTAATTGGAAGCCAAGTTGTAATGTAAGCAACTTTAAATAAGTCTACAAATTTCAGGCGCGGGATGGAGCAGTCTGGTAGCTCGTCGGGCTCATAACCCGAAGGTCGTCGGTTCAAATCCGGCTCCCGCAACCACTGAAATAAATAAGAATGAAACGACACGCTTAAAGCGTGTTTTTTTATGTCTAAAATTTGATGAGAGTGGTGAGATCATCTTCACTGCATGAGGCATTCACTTCTCATAAGCGCAAGCTCCCGCCCCCCTGAGATACACTTTAAAATGTTATAAACTTCTTAAAATAAATCGTTATTACTTAAAACCTTGTTTGGTTTGTGTTAAAACGGCACAAATATTTTTAGGTTGTTACAAATATGACTGAACTTTACCACTGGTTTGATTTAATAGGCATTGCGGTGTTTGCTGTATCAGGCACTTTGCTAGCGTACGAGAAAAAAATGGATGGCTTTGGGGTCGTAGTTTTAGCGACAGTAACTGCTATTGGTGGTGGTACAGTGCGAGATCTAATTTTAGATGTTCCTGTGTTTTGGTTACACGATCAAAGTTACTTTTTTGCCATACTCGCTTCAGTATTTGTTACAACACGCCTTATAAATAAACAAAAGCCGATACCTCATTATATTTTACAAACAGCGGATGCGTTCGGGTTAGCTTTTTTTGCAGTAATGGGGGCGCAAAAAGCACAGCTTGTTGGTATGCCCGATATGACTGCGGTAATTATGGCTGTAATTACAGGCTGCTTTGGTGGATTAATTCGAGATGTGCTTGCACGCGAGATCCCTATGCTATTAAAGGGTGAGCTTTACGCTATTACCTGTATAGCGGGTGGTACTGTTTATACGCTTGGCATTAGTTTTTCGTTAGCAACCGAAATGGCGATGGTATTAGGCATGTTAATGACCTTATTACTTCGTTTAGCCGCTATAAAATGGCAAATCACATTACACGTTTTTAAATATCCTGACTAAACTGGTGTAATCACACCATTTACTAGGATAAGGAATGTCGTTAGCTCGTATATTTTCTCGTGCTCAAGTGGGCATAAATGCCCCTGAAGTTATTGTAGAAGTTCACCTAGGAAATGGTTTACCTGCTTTTCATATTGTAGGTCTGCCCGAAGCGTCTGTTAAAGAGTCGAAAGACAGGGTGCGTAGCGCACTCGAAAACTCACAATTTGGTTTTCCCGATCAACGAATAACCGTAAATTTAGCCCCAGCCGACTTACCAAAAGATGGTGGGCGGTTTGATCTGGCTATTGCGGTGGGTATTTTAGTCGCCTCTGGGCAAATAGTGTGTCCTGATATTCATAAGTACGAGTTTTATGGTGAGCTCGCTCTTAATGGTGAAGTGCGTGGTGTAAACGCTATTTTACCTTCGGTACTTGCTGCTAAAGAGCAAGATCGCTGCTGCTTTTTACCTCTTGCAAACGACAGCCTAGCAAGCTTAGTTAATGGCGTTAAACGCAAAGCCGTAAGCTCTATTCAAGAAGTATGGGGCGACCTACTTAATCAACAACCCTTGCCATTAAATATAGAGTACCCCGACTGCACTCAAGCCCCTGATTTTTTACTCGATTTAAGCGATGTGAAAGGTCAGCCTGGTGCCAAGCGAGTATTAGAAATAGCCGCAGCTGGCGGGCATAATTTATTATTTTTAGGCCCTCCTGGCACTGGTAAATCAATGCTGGCCCAGCGAATGGCAACTATAATGCCTACTATGTCGGACGATGAAGCTATTTCAACAGCTGCGCTTTACTCTATTATTGGACAATCCATAGATTTAACTAATTGGCGACAGCGGCCATTTCGTAATCCGCATCATACGTGCTCAGCTGTTGCTTTGGTGGGGGGCTCTTCAAATCCCAAGCCTGGTGAAATTTCGCTGGCACACAACGGTGTGCTCTTCTTAGATGAGTTACCGGAATTCGAGCGTAAGGTGCTTGATTCACTGCGTGAACCAATGGAGACCGGCACAGTAACTATTTCACGTGCAGCTAGGCAAATGGAGTTCCCAGCGCAGTTTCAGCTTATAACCGCATTAAACCCAAGTCCAACAGGGAGCCATACTGATAAGCGAGCAACTCCCGATCAAGTTATGCGTTATTTATCGCGCGTATCGGGGCCTTTTATTGACCGTATTGATTTACAAATAGAGCTTCCTCGGTTAACGAGTGTTGAATTACAAAGCACTCAGCCGGAGGAAACCAGTGCTGAGGTTAGAGCAAGAGTTGAGGCTGCTTATTATGTGCAGCTAAAACGCCAAGGTAAGGTTAATGCGAGACTTAATAATAAAGAAATGAGTGTGCACTGTGAACTTGCGCCTGCAGAGTTGCAATTTTTAGCTAGAGCAAGCGAGAAGTTGTCTTTATCGCCACGCTCTTACCATAGAGTAATTAAGGTGGCGCGGACTATTAGTGATTTAAAAGGCGCTGAAAACATTAGTTTAAATGAGCTTAAAGAAGCACTTAATTACCGCGCATTTGAGCGCCTTATTGCGCAATTAACTAAGTATTAAATAGAAAGCATATAGCCTTTACCGCGTACGGTAACGATGCGTTTTTGATCTTTTTCGTCATTTAATTTTTTACGTAAACGACCAATAAGCACATCAACAGTACGATCGTTTGGGCTCCAATCGGGCTGGCCTATTTCTTCTGATATTTTTTCACGGGATGTGGCTTTACCTGCATTACTAATTAAGCAAATAAGCACTTTATGTTCGGCTTCAGTTAAGCGTGACTCAACGCCCGCAGCAGTAATTAATGTGCGGTTATCAGGATGAAGCTTAAAGTCAGCATATTCTATAAACTCTTCGCTTTCGTCGTCTTCTAGGTTAACTGCAACACGCTTATAGAGCGCGCGCATGCGAAGTTCTAACTCAAGTAAATCGACGGGCTTACAAATATAGTCATCAGCACCTTGTGCAAGACCTGCAATACGATCGGCTTGGGAGTCACGACTCGATAATACAATAACGCCAATATCGGTCAGTGTGTTTAATTCTTTTGCGAGCTGAAGCCCGTCGCGCTTTGGTAAGACAATGTCAATTATGGCTAATGATATAGCACCGCGCAGGTTTACCCGCTGCCTTACAATGTTAAGTGCATCAGCGCCAGTGGGGTCTACCTCTATTGTAAATTCGGTATCTGCAAAGTGATTTTGGATGCGTTTAACGAGTAGTTCATCGTCTTCAACCAATAAAACATTAATAGCCATAGTACTTTATTTTGAATGCTTATAGCTCTGTATGGTAGCACCATTAGGTAAATGCTGAGAAGGGGGTTTATTAGTTTTAAGTAACTTAATATTTCAAAGGTGTATAAGACGTTATTAGAGGATGAGGTTAGCACCTTTAGACTAATTAAAAGGTGCTAAATAATTAATTCTACTATTAATAAATCTGTATTAAGTCGTTATTTTAAAGGTTCAGGCTCAGTCATTTTTATACATCGAGTCCCACCATTGAGGCTCGTTTTTTAGCTTTTTATCAAAGTATGCGAGCATAGTGTTCCACCAATCAAATCGTTTGTCGCGTGCAAAAATTTGATGGTCGGCGCCTTTGTATTCGATTAACTCTACGTCCTTATTAAGCAGTTTAAGTGCAGTGTACATTGTTAAGCTTTCGCCAACAGGTACATTGGTATCGCTATCACCATGAAGAAGTAGCATAGGTGTTGTTACTTTGTCGGCATGAAATACAGGGCTATGTTGGCTGTAAAGCTCAGGGTTATTCCACGGGAAGCTATTTTTTGATGCTTCGCCAGAATATAAGTAGCCCCACCAACCTTCACCCCAATACGAGGTAATATTAGAAATACCCGCATGAGCTATTGAAGCACTAAATATATCGGTTTTAGTTGCCAATAACATGGTCATGAAGCCACCGTACGATGCCCCTAAGTTACCTACTTTTTTACTATCAACATAGTTGTATTTATTTAAAAAGGCTTGTGTGCCTTCGATAATATCATCTGCGGTGTAGTCGCCCCAGGCATTAACATGCTGCGCTGAAAACTTTTGTCCAAACCCTGTTGCGCCAGTAGGTTGCACTACATAAACAACGTAGCCATTTTCTGCCCATAAGTTAAACGGGTAACGACCTGTAAAACCACGCGTAACGGGTGAAGTACCGCCGTAGTAATACACGAGCGCAGGGTGCTTTTTAGTTTTATCTAAGTTGCTAGGAATGTACACACGACCCGTTATTTCGACACCATGTTTATTTTTAAAATTAAACTCTTCTAATGTAGGGAGTCGTGTATTTGCATAGCTACTTGGTTTTGAATCCCATATTAAATCTGTTTTATTTTTACTTACGTTAAGGCGCTTTAGTTGTTGTGGAGCTAAAGCGTTGGTACCACTTAGTAAAATTTCGGTATTACGGTCGTATGAGTAACTAAATTGTTCAACAATATCCAATCCTGTATTTAACTTTTTAAAGCGCTGTTTACTTAAATCAAATAGGTAAAGTGGTTGAGTGTCTTGCTCTGTTACTTTAATGAGCGCATCGCCGTTTTCTAAAACTTGCAGTTGGCCAATAGCGGGGTCGAACTGTTTACTAAGTGCTTTTACGTTTTTACCGCCTTCAGTAAGTAGATAAAGTTGCCCGTCGTAGTTATTAGCAAGCATAGCTTTTGGTAGTGCTCTGCCTGCGCCATTTTTAAAGTCGGGGCCTGCAACTACATAAATGTCTTTATTTGCATATTTAGCTAAATTAAACGTTTTAAATTTACCAAGCGATGAAAGCTTATTTGATTTTAAATCGAGTTCAACTAACTCTGTTTCTGGGTGTGTTGATGCCTGCATTGCCATTACTGGGCGGCTCATTAATATTTTGCCACGGTTACTATTTGAATCTTCAAGGCTGTAAGAAAGAGGACCTTGGCTAAGTGTTTTTGTTAAACCACTTTTAGTATCAAGCATATAAATTTGGCTGGTGGAGCGTGCATACGACCAGCGATCTTGTAGACCTTTATAGTGCTTAGTTAAGCTGTTAGTGCTCTCGGGTGATTTAGACCAGCTAAACAAAAGGCTGGTGTTGTTATAAAAGGTAAAGCTATTAGCTCCTTCTAAATCGTTTGCTAATGTTTTTATTGAGAAGTTTTTACGGTTAAGTTGTTTAAGCTCACCATTTAACAAATACACTAAATATTGGTTATCTGGACTCCAAATAATGTTACTTGGTTGGCCTGCTTCAAAGCGATAAAGCGTTTGATTGTCTGAATCTTTAAGTACAGTAACTGTATTTGCTTGATTTTGTGTTTTATCGCTATAAGTGCGAGTGGTAGTAACGTACTGCTTGGCATTAGGTGCGAGTGATAATTGGCTGATCGTAGGGGCATCAAACAATTGTTTTGCAGATAAGCGTTTTGTTTGTGAGGCGCTAAGCGTAATTTTATCAACGTCGCTTTTAGGTGCAAAATCAAGCGTTACATCGTGCCAGTTAGCTACTTGTTGGGCTACTATTAAAATAGAGTGAGTACTGTTATTTAAAGCTAACTTATAGCTATTTTTATCGCCTGTTTGTAGTTCGCCATTAATAAATAACTGACCTTGCTCAATCCCTTTTAAGGTAAGCGTACCTTGTGTAAAGCGGGTTGTTTCAATATTAAATTTTAGTGCCTGTAACCCACCTAAAGTGAGCGCATTGATTTTATTAAACGGCTGCCAGTTTTGTTTTTTCCCAAATACAGAAAAACTATCTGAGTCTGCTTGCAGCTGCGGCAATAGGTTATTAATAATGGCATTGCCATGAGGTGTTTGAAAAGGCTTTAACTGCATGTCTTCGGCAAGTGGGCCGATAAACTGAATTTTTGATTTATCCAATGGTGCAGCTATTGCAGCAAAGCTTAAGCTGCTAAGTGTCAAAAGAGTCGCTGCGTACTTAAATAGCTTATTTTGATGACACCATGGTGCGCTAAATTTCATTATTATGCCTATTATTATTGGAAGTTTGGCCAAATATAGCATGTATTGATACCATGCTCACATATCCAATATAGAGGAGAGAAAGTGACTTTACTGATAGTTTATATGGTAGTGGCGATTGTTATTTCGTTTTTATGTTCTGTGATGGAGGCTGTGTTATTAAGTATTTCGCCCAGCTATGTTGCATCACTTAGAAAAAAACACCCTGAGCTTGCTAAACAGCTCGAAAAGCTTAAAAACAATATAGATCAGCCTTTAGCTGCTATTTTAACTTTAAATACAGTTGCCCATACTGCAGGTGCAGCGGGAGTTGGTGCACAAGCGGCTGTCGTTTTTTCCGATGCGGCTGTAGGTATTGCATCAGCCATCATGACATTCCTCGTATTAATTCTTTCTGAAATTATACCTAAAACCTTGGGGGCTAATTACTGGCGAGCTTTAACCCCAAGTGTTACCTACGCTTTGCGTTTTTTAGTTATATCGCTAAAGCCTTTTGTATGGTTTGCTCAAAAGCTAACAAATTTAATGGGTCCAAAGCACGATGAGGCTTACTATATTCGTCAAGAGATAGAGGCAATGGCAGATATAGGCACGGAGTCGGGAGCATTACACCAAGATGAATCTGATATTATCCGTAATTTGTTGCATTTTAAGCATGCAAAATTATGTGATTTAATGACGCCGCGAACTGTTATTTTCAAAATCCATAAAGATTTAACAGTTAATCAGTATTTAAATGAACATGGATCGTCATCGTTTTCTAGAGTGTTGGTATTTGATAAAGATGCCGATGATATCGTTGGGTTTGTGCATAAAAACGATATTATGCTGGCATTTCACCGCTTAGGCACCGATTACAAAATTAGCAAATTGATTAAGCCTATTTATACCGTACCAACTTCTCAGAACGTATCGTCGTTACTGCAAACTCTTTTAACAAAGCGCACGCATATATGCCTAGTTGTAGATGAGTACGGTGACGTGCAAGGTATTGTAACGCTAGAGGATATGATTGAAGCTTTAATGGGGCTAGAGATTGTAGATGAGCGTGACCAATCTACTAATATGCGCGCAGTAGCAAGGCAGCGTTGGCACAAACGTTTAGCAAGTAGTGCGCATATAGTCAGTGAAGAAGATAAACACACTCGGGGTGATAATTAGTTAACCAGCCCCTATTAAATATTAATACCTCTTTAAGCGGGGCTGCCATCAGTTTTCAGCCAATCTTTAGCCCAAGATATAAATTCGTCTTGTGGTTTAGGGCGGCTAAATAAAAAACCTTGTATGGCTAGTTTTCTTCTATAATGCCTTAAATAAACGAGCTCTTCTGGTCGTTCAACACCTTCTGCTACTAAGTCTAAATTATCTTTACTCGTAATATTAAATAACGAACTTACGACCACTTGAGAAAATAAATCTGTTTCTATATGGCTAATAAGTGAACGGTCTATTTTAATTTCAGTAAAAGGAAGATTTCGAAGCTGATTCATATTAGTAAAACCAACACCAAAGTCGTCTAGCGATATACCAAAGCCATGCATTCTTAATCTGTTTAGTGTTTCTAATTGCATTAGGCTTGAGAGTGCATGTTGTTCTGTTATTTCTATAATTATGTTACTAGGCGTGAGTTGGTTTAATTCTAAAATGAGCAGTAATTTATTAGGGCAGTTTAAGTCGTCGAGCTGAGTTGGCGATAAATTAAATGCCATTTTAAAATCATGACCTAGTTGCGCTTTCATATTTTTGAATTCGCTGGTGGCCTTTTCAAAAAGAGAAAATGTAATTTGATTAATTAAGTTGTGTTGTTCGGCAGTGTTTATAAAACGGTTAGGTAAAATAATATTGCCGTCTTTACTTGATAAAATACGTGCTAAGACTTCAACGCTTTCAATTTTATTGTTATCAGCGTTTATTTTTGGTTGGTAAAAAGGCGTTATTTCATCGTTTTTTAATGCATCAATAAGCTCATCTTTTGAAATGGCTGACTCTTTTAATAAAGTGTGGCTGTTTAATTGCGCCACTTTAATAAGTAACCTACTAACCTGAGACAGTTGCACTGGCTTTGAAATATTACCAATGAGGTGAGCGTTATGTTGTTTCGCGAGATTGGCAGCTAAGCTAATAACTTTATGGTCCATTTCAGAAACAATTATAATACCGCCTTGATAATGTAACTCTCCTAAGTGGCGGATTAGTTCCATGCCGTCCATTTCGGGCATATTGAGATCAGTAAAAATAGCATCAAAGTAGTTGATATCCTCTTTAACTTTTTCAAGAGCTTCTTTTGCATTCAGGCACGTAGTTATAGTGTTAGACATACCCAATTCGTTAAGTATAGCTTCCATAACGATCAAAATTGCTTTTGAATCGTCAACAACTAAAATATTAGGCACTATTTTGTCCACTGTTATCCCTTTCAATGTATCGCTTGGAGTTACTATAAAAGTAGTAGTGTTTTTTTATTTTGTCAGTATCAAATACTTTTATTTTGAAAATAGTTACCTAGCACCTTCACTCGTGTTTTTAAGCTGATTAGGTATACTAGCGCCATTATTTTAAACGGTCTTAATTATGATAAGAATAGATCTTACTTTAGCCGAGCAACCATTTTCGCTTATGGTGTCTGGGCAAAAAATTGTGCAGGTATTTCACGCGCAACAAGCCATTACATTTGATAACCCTCGTGAAAACTATTTTCAATTTACTTACGACAACAAAGTAATAGGTATTGATACAGCGGCGGTGAAAGAGCAAAGCATTTCGCTCTTTGTAGATGATCAATTTGCAACACAACTTGCGTTACCAGCACCTACAAATGGGTCACCTAAAAAAGGCTTTTTAGGGCTAGCTGCATTAGGTTTTAAGCTTTTTAAAAGTGCTAAGGTAATTAAAGTAGTGCTTGCCGGGGCTTCTGTTGCAGGCTATGCGTGGTTATTTAGTATTGAATTTGCACTAATGCTAATTGGTTGCTTAGTCGTACACGAATACGGCCATGTGCGAGCAATGAAATACTTTGGCATAAAAACCAAAGGTATTTACTTAATCCCGTTTGTTGGTGGGCTAGCTGTAAGTGACGATAAAATAACAACCCGTTGGCAAGATGTCGTTATATCACTGATGGGGCCTGCATTTGGTTTAATTACCTCGGTGTTGGGTGTCGTTTTATATTACGCCACCGAGATGGAAATATTTGCAGGTGTGGCGGTTCTTAGTGCGTTATTAAATTTATTTAACTTGTTACCAATTTTGCCGCTTGATGGCGGGCATGTATTAAAAAGTATTAGCTTTTCAATGCGTTCATGGATTGGTTTAAGCGTATGCTTATTAGGCGTACTATTTGGCTTATGGCTGAGCTACACCTTTGGCTTAATGTTACTGGTATTCTTTTTGTTTGTTGGTGCGCTGGAAATTGTATTTGAATGGCGAGGCCGTCACTACTCACACTTAATGCCGCTAGATAAATATGGCCAAGGCTTTTCAGCGGTTATGTATGCAGTTGTAGTAGCTGGGCATGTAGCTGTAATGATGCACTTTGCCGATTCAGAAAATCCAATATTGAGCCTGCCGATGACTATTTTATCGAGCTAGCAATAATAACAGCATGGTAGCTCAAATCTCGCTCACTATGCTGTTTTTTGTACGTTGCTTTTAAGGTTTTTGTGCATTTGTTGTTTAGAAAGGAAGCTGTCGCTCAGTAAAGTGGGCGTTTAACAGGGGCAATTACGCTTGCCCAACCACTCTGAATAAAATTAATTGTGTTTATTTTAGCTTGTGTGGCGATAGCAAGATGTTAGTTTTGATTTGTTTCTTAATGGGGGAATTGATATGGTACTATCCCTCAGAATGAAAAATAACAATAAGCCGTGAGCTGATAAAATTATGGATGATGCGATAAAACAACAAGTAAATCAAAGCACAGGGGAATCTTTATTGTACACGCTTTATTGGTTAGCCTTTTTTGTACTGGTGCTCCCAATGGCCTCATACTTGATTATTTTTTTATCGGGTGGTGGGGCATTATTGTTAAATGACCTTACACATTTAGAGCAACTAGATTCGAATCCCGGCTTAGTTTTTATATCTACCTTCCTCACTGCTGTACTTACACTGCCATTTTTAAAGCCTACTCTTGATGCGCAAAATAAAAGCGAAGTTATTGGGCGCTTAGCAATAAAAAAAGTGGCTCTTTTTCCTTTAATCATCACAATGTTATTAACAGCGGCTTACGTTTTATTGGAACAATGGCTTTTTGGTTTTATGGAAGTCGCCTTGCCAGATTTTATGTTAGAAGTTGAAGCACAAACAAATTCGCTTTTAGCCAAAATTATGCTGCTTTTAGCAGTAGTACTTATTGGGCCTATATATGAGGAGGTGATTTTTCGAGGAGTGGCATTCTATAGGCTGAAAAAAACCGCTTTAGGAGTCAGTGGCGCAATTATTATCTCAAGTATTGTGTTTACATTGATACATGGGCAGTATGATCAAGTTGAAATTTTTATTTCTCTGTTTGTATTTTCTTGCTTGGTGGGGTTAATTCGTCATTTATCGGGTAATCTGTGGTATTGCATTATCGCTCACATGATCTGTAATTTATTAGCACTAGGTGAAATTATTTGGTGATATTAAATTACTTACCAGTTAGCTTTATTTTCTTGCTTAGTTCTTTTTGGTTTGCAGCTAGCAAGCGCGAAATAAAATCACGCCTTTTTATTATGCTTGCAGTTAATAAAAGCTCAATACCAGCGATATAAAAACCCCAGTTACAAACAACTGCACAACACAAAACCCCATAATATCTTTTGCTCTTAAGCCTGCGATAGCAAGGACTGGTAATGCCCAAAAAGGTTGAATTAGGTTAGTCCACGCATCACCCCACGCAACAGCCATTGCAACGCGAGATATATCGGCACCTAGCTCTTGTGCTGCGGGTATTACAATAGGTGCTTGTACAGCCCATTGGCCACCGCCAGAGGGTACAAACATATTAACGAGTCCTGCACTTAAAAAACTAAAAAATGGCAAGCTATCAGCATCTGCAACGGCAATAAAGCCACGTGATATCTGTTGTGCTAATCCACTATCAACCATTACCGCCATGATGCCGGCATAAAAAGGAAATTGAATAACAATGCCAGCCCCGCTTGGAATTGCTTGTTGCAGACTGTTAAGTAAATTATGGGGTGTTTGATGCAGCGTAATAGCTAAAAACAAAAATACGGCAATAACGCTATTAAGGTTTAAGTTTCCGCCAGCAATAAAAAAGTAATAACCTAAATATGCCAAACCTAATAAGCCAATTGTCATACCGAGTAGTTTGCTTTGTTCCAAATGTTGGGCAGGTCTGGTTATTGTTGTGGGCTTAGGTGTTGTCTCTTGTAAAAGAGCTGGGTCGATATATACGCTTTCTTGCTGGCTTGGCAGCATATAGCGATTAACGAGCGGCATAATAATGAATAAACCAACTAATATGGCTATATTAAAGCCCGCAAATAAAGTGTGCTCTGTACTAATAATACCAATGCTGGCCTCTGAAAAGTGACCATCGGTTGCGATGGTTAAAGGAATCGAACCCGCTAATCCGCCATGCCATACAACAAAACCTGAGTAAGCGCTGGCTACTAATAATCGATAATCAACACGAGTATGTTTAGCAATTGCTTTGGCAAAAAGGGCACCAATAACTAAGCCAAATCCCCAATTTATCCAGCTCGCTAAAAGCGAAATAAGCGTTACCAATATAATTGCTTTGGGTGCGGTGCTTGCAAATGTTGCTAGTTTTTCTAATAACTTACTTATAGGTGGCGTACTTGCCAACATATAGCCTGTAATTAACACTAGTAGCATTTGCATAGCAAAACTTAATAAGTTCCAAAACCCACCTCCCCACGCTTGTAATACTTCAATGTTAGTTGCGGTTGTAAATAAGCTCGCACTGACAAGGGTAATTATTGTAAGTAAAATTACAAATATAAAGGGGTCGGGAAGATAACGCTCTACAATTTTAGTAAAAGGGCGGGCTATTTTATTAAGCATAAGCACAACTGTTTTGGTTATTATTTTAACGCTAATTAATCATGAAAAATCACCATTGGCAAACAGCATTTAGTCTAATATTTGCGGTTAAAAGCTTAAACATTGCTTAAAAGCATCGCTTACAGTAACGTACTGTTTATAGATAATTTACTAACGAAGACTTTGTATTATGCCGGTGATATTTAAAAGGCTAGCGTTACTTGTTCGCGCTCATATAGATCAGTTGAGTTGGCAAGCAGTGGCATTAGCTATTTTGACTCATATGCTATTAACATGGAGCTTACTATTTATAGCGAATGAGAAAGCGTTAACCTCGCTTACTACCTTTTTTTACTATTACACAGTAACAACATCAACAGTGGGATATGGTGACTTTAGTCCAACTACTGATCTTGGTCGTTGGGTGGTTGCATTAATACAAATTCCATTTGGTTTAGCTTTATTTGGTGTTTTGCTAGGAAAAGCAGGACAAACTGTTACTTACTTAATTAGGCGCGCTATGACTGGTGATAAAAACTTTGCCCACAGTAACCACCATATTATTATTTTTGGTTGGCACGACACTCGTACAAAAAAGATGATTGATTACATTTTGGCAGATACGAAACGTACTGACCGTCGTATTTTACTCGCGGTAACAGAGCAAATAGATCATCCTTTTTTAGCTAACGAAAGCGTTGATTTTGCACGTTTAACGAGTTTTACTAATTTAGCTGAACTAGAGCGGGTAGCTATTCGTAGTGCTGATAAAGTGATTATTGATGGTCAAGATGACGATCAGACATTTACAACAGCCCTGCGCATTAGTCGCTTAGTAAAAGATGATTGTCATATAAGTGCTCACTTTTTGGATGAAACCAAAGTTGAGATGATGTTAGAGCATTGCCAAAATGTAGAGTGTAGTAGTGCAAAATCAGCTGAGATACTCGTACGCTCAATGCAAGATCCAGGTTCGAGCCGTGTGCAAGAGGAGCTGCTATCTACTTTGCATGGTGATACACAATTTAGTTTGAAAATACCAAGCGGCTGCAAAGATATGGAGTTTGGTACTTTGTTTCATCATTTTAAGCTTGAGCATGATGCAATACTGTTGGGTGTTGCTCATAATTTAAGTGCGCAAAATATGGATTTAAACCCACCATTAGATTACAAAGTAAGTGAAGGCGATATTCTGCACTATATATCGGTAGATCGAGTATTAAGTAGTGAAGTAGACTGGTCGAGCCTAGAAAAATAATGAATGAAGTTGTATTTTTAATTGTTGTTTTAAGTGCTTATATATTACCTGTCGTTATTGTACTCAACAGTAGGCGTACACAGGGTCATGAAAAGAATGGCTGGCTAATGGGAATAATTATATTTTCTTGGTTAGGGTTAATGATGTACTTTGCCATTGTGCCCAAGTATGGGCACAAAAAGAAAAAGGCCAAATAGAGTAGTTGGCCTTTACAGCCGCTTTTACTGGCGTAACTACTCTTCTAGTTGCTTAATTTTATGCTCAATTAAAGGATCGTCAGGTACAAGTTGTTGAGCAACTTCTAATAACTGAATGGCATCATTAGGATGTTCATCTTGGTGCTTAAGCGCCACATCTATTAATGGCTGAATATCAATTTTTGCCTGATGCTCTTGTACATGCACTTCTTTTTCATCAGCTAAAATTTTATGCGCTGTACTCAATAATGCTAAACGATGCGGTGAGCTTGCATTAGCCGAATTGAGGCTTTGATAATAATCCTCTTTTAAGCGTAAGGTTTTGGTTTGCATGCGAAACTGTGCAATATCGATTTGCTGATGTTGAATGAAATCAACGGCTACTTGCTTATAAAACCCAAACTTATTCAAATATGTGGCGTGTGTGCCATGTCCCATACCAAATACTCGTAAGTGAGTTAACTGCTTATAGCGCTTAGCGTGCATTCGGTCTATACGATTAGTAGGATCGTAAATAATATAGCCTTGGGCATCTCCTAAATCTAGATCGTGATAATCTTGCTGCCAATCAAACTGCTGAGCTATATCGGTACTAGAGCGGTCATCCCACGGTACTAATTCTTTATTTTTAGTACTTACCGGATGGAAGAACAACACCTGATTTAGCTTTAATAGTTTAGCAAAAGCGCCAACAGCAAATCCGCCACGACTTAAACCATAGCCAAGTCGACAATTAAACGGCGTAAGTAATGTTGATAATTGCTCGAGAAAAAAGATTAAATTACGATTACGAAACCAATTACTTTTACCTAAATGCTGAAAAGCGATTACGTTTACGTTTTGTTTTTGAGCTAAGTGATAACCCCATGGTGCAAAATCAGGGTGAAGATCTTGCTCTTGCACGTTAGTGCCAGCAGGGGAGAAGGTAAAAAGCAGGGGTTTATTAACGTCAACAAAATCATACTTAACAAATACATCGCCGAGTAAATCATTACCCGTCATGGGTAATCGAGTTTGTTGCTCATTGCGCGGGAGAGTTAACCATTCATCTAACCAATACAGTAATTTCATTAATCCTCCAGCTATAAGTCAGCATAGATCATATCAAACTCAATGAAATTAGGTCAAACCGATAGGGTATTACTGCGCCATTTTGATTATTTCATCCCAGTCATTTTTAGTAACAGGCATTATTGATAGACGTCCGCCCTTTTTAAGTGCGATTTCAGTAATATTGTCATTGGCTTTAATATCTTTAAGGCTAATTAATTTTTTTAAATGGCTTTGATAAGTAACCTCAACAACCACCCAACGTGGTTTGTCGCTGGTGGCTTTTGCATCGTAATAGTCGCTGCTTAAATCAAATTGAGTGGGGTCTGGGTAGGCTTCTTTGGTAACCTCGGCAATGCCCGCTACGCCCACGTGTTTACAGCTTGAATGATAAATCATTACTGAATCACCGACTTTGACGTCGTCACGCATAAAATTTCGTGCTTGGTAATTACGCACACCTTCCCAAAGAGTCGTTTGTTTTGGTGCGTTTTTTAAGTCATCTAATGAAAACGCATCGGGTTCAGTTTTAAATAGCCAGTAAGCCATAACAGTATTCCTAACAAATATTTACTTCCCACTATTGTATAGTATCATTTGGACACTAGGGTAATGAGGAAGAAATAATGAGCCAAGTATTAGATGATTTATTGTCGTTGTTAACACTTGAAGAAATTGAGCAAGGTTTATATCGAGGACAAAGCCAAGATTTAGGCTTTGGTGCTGTATTTGGTGGTCAAGTAATGGGGCAGGCGCTTTCTGCTGCCAAAGAAACTCTACCTGAAGGGCGAATAGTTCATTCATTACATTCTTACTTTTTACGCCCAGGCGATCCGGCTAAACCCATTGTTTATGACGTTGAAACTATTCGTGATGGAAAGAGCTTTAGTACGCGCCGAGTCAAAGCAATTCAGTACGGTAAACCTATTTTTTATATGACCGCGTCATTCCAAGGTGAAGAGAGTGGGTTATCGCATCAAGCGACAATGCCTGATGTTCCCGCACCTGAAGAATTACGTTCATCGCTTGAGTTTTACCAAGATAATGCTTCGCATATCCCAGAGGTTATCCGTAATAAGTTTACCCGTGAAATGCCAATTGAAATGCGACCGGTTACTTTTCATAACCCGTTTAAACCAGAAGTTATGGAGCCGGTAAAGCATATTTGGTTTAAAGCTAATGGTGAAATGCCGGACGATCAGCGTATCCATAATTACTTATTAGCGTATGCGTCTGATTTTGAGTTTTTACCAACTGCATTGCAACCTCATGGTGTATCGTTTATGCAGCCAAATATGCAAGTAGCTACTATTGATCATGCAATGTGGTTTCATCGTCCATTTAGAATGGATGATTGGATTTTGTATTCAATTGATAGTCCAAGTGCGAGTAATGGGTGTGGTTTGGTACGGGGGCAGTTTTTTGACCGCCAAGGCAACTTGATTGCCTCAACAATGCAAGAAGGGGTTATGCGTCAACGCTAACCCCTTCTGTAAATGCATTGCTAGTTACACTGATCTTGAACTATATCGCTGATTGACTGCCAGACGCGTGCTGGCAGTAATGTTTTAAGGTGTGCGTAGGTTTCACATAGTTGTGTGCTACCTACTAAGCCCTTATCACCCTCTGTTATTAATGACTCACCACGTAAGTTTTCGATAAAACTAACAAGTACTTTTTTGTCAAAAAACTCAGGTGTTTTTATGCCGTGCAGTGTACCTAAACGTTGTGCGAGTACTTGGCTTTCTCTTTCAAGTTCTGCTTTTTCAATGCCATCACTTGTTTGAATAAAACCAATTACAATAGCGTAACGTTGTAGAGTAAAGCTAAGTGCTCGTCCAAGCATTTCAAGCTTAGCTAGGCAGTCATTACTGTTCGTTATATGAATGTTATCGCCATCAAACTCAATTAAATTTTGATCAGCAAAGTTAGCTAAAATACGCGTTATGTAGTTTTCATCAAGAGGTTGTAAATACCATTCTTTAGCAAATAGCGGATAAAATGTTTTTACAAGTTGTTGGCATTGAGCAATCGTAGTGCTGTGTTGTTTAAATAGATGTAGTGCAATTAAGCTTGGTACTGCAAACAAGTGCAAAATATTGTTTCGGTAGTAATTAAACAGTACTTTTTCTTTATCGCTAATCGTAATAATTTCGCCAAACTCATCACTGATAACTTCAAACTTATTAAGCTTTAATGCATGCGTTAGTAATTGCTCTGGTGTTTCGTCTGGTGTAGTTACTTTGTTACTGTAGCTTGCATCACGCTGTAAGCGCAGATAAAAATCAAGCTGAGCTAATAGCTTTGGTTTACTCAATGCTTGTTTATCGTTAACCAGCAATATCATCGCTAGTAAGTTAACCGCATTAAGCGCCGCTGCATTATTAATTTTAACCATTACTTGGTCGGCAAGTTTAGTTACTTGTGGTGCTAACCATTGTGGCTTTTGCACGTCAGTTGGGTGTATTGAATCACGCCAATCAGGTTGGTTATCGTTTAAGTATTGGTTAATAGAGATTGGATCGCCAAAGTTTAAGTTACCACGACCGTAGTTTTTAAGGTTTTTGATTGCCTTAAAAATACCAAATATAGATTCGCCTTTTTTATCTTTACCATCCAGCTCTTTAAGGTAGGTGTTAATTTCCATGACGTGCTCGTAGCCAATGTACACAGGAACAATAGATATTGGTCTGTCTATTCCGCGTAGCATTGCTTGTAATGTCATAGATAGCATACCCGTTTTAGGCGGAAGTAAGCGTCCAGTCCGGCTTCGACCGCCCTCCGTGTAAAACTTAACAGAGTAACCTTTAATAAACAGTTGGCTTAAATACTCTTTGAATATGGCAGAATAAAGTTTATTACCTGCAAATGAACGGCGAATAAAAAACGCACCAGAGCGTCTAAATATGCCTCCGGCAGGGAAAAAGTTAAGATTTATACCAGCAGCTATATGCGGAGGTACTAAACCTAAATGATAAATAGAGTAAGTAAGCAGTAAGTAATCCATATGGCTGCGATGACAAGGCATATAAATTATTTCATGTCCTTTATCTGTTAGTTCATGAATTTGTTCGGCGTGTTTAATATCAATACCATTATAAAGCTTATTCCATAACCAAGTTAAAAACCTTTCGGCCACACGTATCATTGCTTCAGAGTAATTAGCGGCTATTTCATCAAGTAGCTTAAGTGCATTTTGACGAGCTTCTGTTTGGCTAATGTTTTTAGCGTTAGCTTCATCTTGAATTGCTTTTTTTATAGTAGGTGACGCTAATAATGAATTAAATAATTGCTCACGAGATGGCATTTTAGGGCCTGTAGCAGCTAGCTTTTGGCGCTTAAAGTGAACACGCGCTACGCGTAATAATTTATGAGGTAACTCACTTACGTCGGCTTTTTCATTGACCAAAAGTGATAAGTCGAGTGGTTGGCTAAAGCGAATAAAGTTATCGCGCCCTGAAAATAACACCACAAAAAACTTTCTAAACCAGCTTGGAGTAAGAGAGTGTGTAATTAAAGTACGTAGTCCTGGCTTTTCTTTACCTGGGTCGCGCCCCCATAAAATAGTAACAGGCACCACTTGTACGTTTTGCTGACCGCTTTTTATTAAGTACTCAATAATTTGCTTGCCTTGGGCTAAAGCATTGGTTGGTTTTGCTTCATCACCAAACAGTGGTGGTGGATTTTTAATACCAATAAAACGGTCTAAATTCTGAGTCCCTAGCACTTGCTCTTCTGTTGGGCTTGGTAGGCCATTCTTTTTACAAACATGCGCCAGCGCGGCTAAATCAAAACGTGAATTTAAACGCACTATATAAAATGTAGGGTACTCAGGGTTTAGCTCATACTGTTTAATAGGATTTTCTGGTAGCACTTTGCTTTTCACAAATAAGCGGCTAAATCCAGCAGACATAACATTTAAACAATAATTAAAAATACGCATCGACTCACCATATTGAGAGTATTAAGGGCAAAATTAGCGCAACAGGATACCATAATATCTAAAAATCCCTTAGTTTGCGCAATTAAGATGTTTAGTTGTTTGTTGACTAGCATCAAAAGCATTAGTTCAAGTATAGCGATTGAACATGTATGGACGCATATTTAATCAAATTAGTGTTCATTACATTGTTTCTAAATAGTTGTTGCATTTATCACCAATACCTCTATAATACGCAGGCTTTCAAAATTCCTCTGGGAATTAGAAAGGATAAATTAAGCTTGGATTTCAAGCTAATAAACAGGAGTTCCGATTTGGAACTCAACGTAGATATAATCAAACAGCCGACATCTTAAGTTTTAAGATTGTTTCGGTCGTTTTTTTATGCTCTTTTATATGCTCTTTATATTGAGGTTAAGAATGTCAAATCAACGCATTCGTATTCGCCTAAAAGCTTTTGACCACCGTTTGATTGACCAATCAACGGCAGAAATCGTGGAAACTGCGAAACGCACTGGCGCACAAGTACGTGGTCCAATCCCACTACCTACACGCTTTGAACGTTTTACTGTACTAACTTCACCGCACGTTAATAAAGATGCGCGTGATCAGTACGAGATCCGCACCCATAAACGTCTGATAGACATCGTAGAACCAACTGACAAGACTGTAGACGCGCTTATGCGTTTAGATCTTGCTGCTGGTGTTGATGTTCAAATCAGCCTGGGTTAATCGAAAGATTAGAGAGGTTTTAGGAAAATGGCATTAGGTCTAGTCGGTCGTAAAGTGGGTATGACACGAATCTTCACTGAAGATGGTGTATCTATCCCTGTGACAGTTATTGAAGCGACACCTAACCGCATTGCTCAGATCAAATCTGACGCAACAGACGGTTATAACGCGCTTCAAGTAACCGCAGGCACTAAAAAAGCAAGTCGTGTAAACAAAGCTAAAGCGGGTCATTTCGCTAAAGCTGGTGTTGAAGCGGGTCGCGGTCTGTGGGAATTCCGCCTTAACGGTGGTGAAGGCGATTTTGAAGTAGGCGCTGAGCTTACTGTTGAATTATTCAACGAAATCAACAAGGTTGACGTAACCGGTACTTCTAAAGGTAAAGGTTTCCAAGGTGGTGTTAAGCGCTGGAATTTCAGCATGCAAGACGCTACACATGGTAACTCTCTATCTCACCGTGCTCCTGGTTCAATCGGTCAAAACCAATCACCTGGTAAGGTGTTTAAAGGTAAGAAAATGGCCGGTCATATGGGTGCTGAGCGTGTAACGACTCAAAACTTAGAACTAGTTCGCGTTGACGCTGAGCGTAATTTGCTTTTAGTTAAGGGTGCAGTACCTGGAGCTATTGGCGGTGACGTTATCGTTAAACCAGCTGTTAAAGCATAAGTCCTGGAGATTTAGTGATGGAATTAGCAATTAAAGACGCTTCTGGCGGTCTTGAAGTTTCTGAAGCTACTTTTGGACGTGAGTTTAACGAAGCATTAGTACACCAAGTAGTTGTTGCATACGCAGCAGGTGCTCGTCAAGGTACTCGTGCTCAGAAGACACGTTCTGAAGTAAGCGGTGGTGGTAAAAAACCATGGGCTCAAAAAGGTACTGGCCGTGCACGTGCCGGTACAATCCGTAGCCCAATTTGGCGTTCAGGTGGCGTTAGCTTTGCAGCTAAACCACAAGACCACAGCCAAAAAGTAAACCGTAAAATGTACCGTGGTGCGATTAAAAGCATCTTATCTGAATTAGTTCGTCAAGAGCGTTTAATCGTTGTTGAAAGTTTTGCTCTAGCAGCACCAAAAACTAAAGAACTAGTTGCTAAGCTTAAAGAACTTGAGCTTAAAGATGTTCTTATCGTGACTGAAGAAGTAGATGAAAATCTTTTCTTATCGGCACGTAACCTTTATAAGGTTGACACACGTGATGTAGCTGGTATCGATCCTGTAAGCTTAATTGCTTTCGATAAGGTACTTATTACAGCCGCTGCTGTTAAGCAACTTGAGGAGGCGCTAGCATGATTCGCGAAGAACGTCTTTTAAAAGTGATCCTTGCTCCACATATCTCTGAAAAAAGCACAATTGCTGCTGAAGAAAACAATACTATTGTTTTTAAAGTAGTAAATGACGCAACTAAAGCTGAAATTAAAGTAGCAGTTGAGAAGCTTTTTGAAGTAGAAGTAACGGGTGTTCGCACACTTAACGTTAAGGGTAAAACAAAACGTACTGGCGCACGTTTCGGTCGTCGTAGCGACTGGAAAAAAGCTTACGTTACTCTTAAAGAAGGCAGCGAGCTAGACTTTGTCGGCGGCGCCGAGTAATAAGGGGATAGAATTATGGCACTTCAAAAGTGTAAGCCTACTTCTGCGGGCCGTCGTCACCTAGTTAAAGTGGTTAACTCTGATCTACATAAGGGTAAGCCATACGCACCACTTTTAGAGAAAAACTCTAAATCAGGTGGTCGTAATAACAATGGTCGTATTACGGTTCGTCATATCGGTGGTGGTCATAAACAACATTACCGTTTAATCGATTTTAAACGTACTAAAGATGGTATTCCAGCCACTGTTGAACGTTTAGAATACGATCCAAATCGTAGCGCAAACATCGCTCTTGTATTATATGCAGACGGTGAGCGTCGTTACATTATCGCACCAAAAGGCTTAAAAGCTGGCGATGCAATCCAGTCTGGTGTTGATGCACCAATCAAACCTGGTAATGCATTACCAATGCGTAATATGCCTGTAGGTTCGACTGTTCACAACGTAGAATTAAAACCAGGTAAAGGTGCTCAAATCGCACGTTCTGCTGGTGCATACGTTCAAATCCTTGCTCGTGATGGTCAGTATGTAACATTACGTCTTCGTTCAGGCGAAGTTCGTAAAGTTGAATCTGATTGTCGTGCGACACTAGGTGAAGTAGGCAATGCTGAGCATATGCTTCGTTCACTTGGTAAAGCAGGTGCAAATCGCTGGCGTGGTATTCGTCCGACAGTTCGTGGTGTTGCCATGAACCCGGTAGATCACCCACACGGTGGTGGTGAAGGTCGTACATCTGGTGGTCGTCATCCTGTGTCTCCATGGGGTAAGCCGACTAAAGGTGCGAAGACGCGTAAGAACAAGCGTACGGATAAATTTATAGTACGTCGTCGTACTAAGTAATATTGAGGAATAGCCATGCCACGCTCTCTCAAGAAGGGTCCTTTTATAGACCTACACTTGCTGAAGAAGGTAGAGAAAGCTTTGGAAAGCGGTGAGAAAAAGCCAATTAAAACTTGGAGCCGTCGTTCAATGATCATACCTAACATGATCGGATTGACCATTGCTGTCCATAATGGTCGCCAGCACGTACCAGTTTTCGTTTCTGACGAAATGATCGGTCACAAACTAGGTGAATTTGCACCAACTCGCACTTACCGTGGCCATGCTGCGGATAAGAAAGCGAAGAAACGATAAGAGGGGAAGATAAATGCAAGCATTAGCTAAACATAAATTCGCCTCTGGTTCGGCGCAAAAAGCACGTCTAGTTGCAGATCAGATCCGCGGGTTACCTGTAGATCGCGCACTAGAAATCCTGGCGTACAGCCCTAAGAAAGCGGCTGTATTAGTTAAGAAAGTACTTGAGTCTGCTATTGCTAACGCAGAGCATAACGAAGGTGCTGACATTGATGAGCTTCGTATAACAACGATCTTTGTGGACGATGGTCCTACAATGAAACGTATTATGCCTCGTGCTAAAGGACGCGCAGATCGCATCCTTAAGCGTACAAGCCATATCACTGTTATGGTTTCAGATAGCTAGGAGTATAAGTAATGGGACAAAAAGTTCATCCTACTGGTATTCGCCTAGGTATATCTAAACCTTGGGTTTCTACCTGGTACGCGAGTTCAAAAGATTTCTCTGCACAGCTTTTTGGCGATCACAAAGTTCGTACATTCCTTACTAAGGAATTAAAAACGGCTTCTGTGTCTAAAATCGTTATTGAGCGTCCAGCAAAATCAATCCGAGTAACAATTCACACGGCTCGTCCGGGTGTTGTTATCGGTAAAAAAGGCGAAGACGTAGAAAAATTACGTCAAGCGGTAACTAAAATCGCTGGTGTACCTGCTCAGATTAATATCTCTGAAGTACGTAAACCAGAACTAGATGCACAACTAGTAGCAGACGGCATTGCCTCTCAACTAGAACGTCGTGTTATGTTCCGTCGCGCTATGAAGCGTTCGGTACAAAATGCAATGCGCATCGGTTCTAAAGGGATTAAAGTTGAAGTTAGCGGTCGTCTTGGCGGCGCTGAAATCGCACGTTCAGAATGGTATCGTGAAGGTCGTGTACCTCTACATACTCTTCGTGCTGATATCGATTACGCAACTTCTGAAGCCTTAACCACTTATGGTATCATTGGTGTTAAAGTTTGGATCTTCAAAGGCGAAGTTATTGGTGGTTTACCACTAGTACAAGAGCAAGAGAAGCCAGCTAAACGCGCACCAAAGAAAGCCAAGAAAAGTGCTAAGTAGAGGTAGCGAGTAATGTTACAGCCAAAACGTACAAAATTCCGTAAAATGCACAAAGGCCGCAACCGCGGTTTAGCGCAAAACGGTAACAAAGTAAGCTTCGGTACTTTCGGATTGAAAGCAACTGGCCGTGGCCGTATGACTGCTCGTCAAATCGAAGCAGCTCGTCGTGCTATGACGCGTCACGTGAAACGTCAAGGTAAAATCTGGATTCGTGTCTTCCCTGACAAACCGATTACAGAAAAACCTCTTGAAGTTCGTATGGGTAAAGGTAAAGGTTCTGTTGAATATTGGGTTGCTGAAATTCAGCCTGGTAAAGTACTTTACGAAATGGAAGGTGTTTCAGAAGAGCTTGCTCGTGAAGCGTTTGACCTTGCTGCTCGTAAACTGCCATTCAAAACAACTTTCGTAACTCGGACGGTAATGTGATGAAAGCTAGCGAACTAAAAGATAAAAGCGTAGAAGAGCTTAATGCTGAACTTCTAGGACTACTTCGTGAGCAATTTAATATGCGCATGCAAGCTAGCACTGGTCAGTTAGCTCAGACACACACGCTAAGAACAGTACGCCGCGATATCGCGCGTGTAAAAACAGTTATTAACCAGAAGGCAGGTCAATAATGAGCGATAAAATTCGTACTCTTCAAGGCCGTGTAATCAGCGACAAGATGGAAAAATCTTTCACTATCGCTATCGCACGTTATGTGAAGCACCCAATCTATGGGAAATTCATTAAACGTACGACTAAGTTACACGTACATGACGAAAATAACACAGCAAAAGCGGGTGACGTAGTTACTATCCGTGAATGCGCACCAATTTCTAAGAATAAATCTTGGACTTTAGTAGACGTTATTTCTAGTCCAAAACAAGCTTAATTTTTAATTAAGTTAGTTTTGTAAAAAAGCCCTGGCATTAGCCGGGGCTTTTTGTTTTCTGGAACTGCCTTGTCTTGAAACGTGTTTACACATTTAGGACTTATACCAATCCGCAATAATACTTAATCATTTTGTGGGGCTAAACGTGTCGCTACCTGCTTTAAAAAATGCTCATTTAGAACAACTAAATAGCGAATTTCTGCCTAGCTATCAACACGTTTTTCCAGCCTCAAAATAGATCACTTAATTAAGCGAATTGGTATTATCTTTTTATCAGAAATACAAAAGCATGCAGGGTAGTTTTCTGGTTTGTGTCATCAACTCCGTTGTTGCTATATATTTTTTAGTATCAGAACTAGTGGCTGAATCATAAAAGTTTGATTATAAGCTTACATATCTCAGTAACTTTAATACTTGCTATAGGCATATAAGCCGTAGCGTTACTTTTCTCTTACTTTATTTCAATGTTACAGTTTTAAGGTATCGAAAATAGATATTCAAATATAACTTAATCATTCGCTTGTCTGGTTTTTTTATGTCTAAAACCTCAATTTATCGCCTTAAATGAATATTCTGGTATGATTAGCAAATATGCGCTTTTGAATGAATTTTTGAGGTAATAATGACGCGTAGTTTTGAATTTCATTTAACTGATGAGATTGCCACGGTTACAATGGGTAATCGCGTTGCTGATATTATAGAGCAAGGTGCGGTTATTTATTTACATGGTGATTTAGGTGCTGGTAAAACAACGTTTACACGAGGTGTATTGCAAGGCTTTGGCCATACAGGTAAGGTTAAAAGCCCGACCTATACACTAGTAGAACCTTATGAGCTTGAGCGTGCAAATGTTTATCATTTTGACTTATACCGCTTAGGTGATCCTGAAGAACTCGAATACATGGGAATACGCGATTATTTCTCAGCAGACGCAATTTGTGTTGTTGAATGGCCTGAAAAGGGTGGTGAATTTATTCCTGTGCCTGATTTAGATATTACTCTAAGCTATGTGGGTAACGAACGTAAAATTGTTATAAATAGTGCGAGTGAGCGCGGTATAGCAATTGTCGAAAAACTAAATAATCAATAATAATATAGTTAAGGCAGTAATTATCCAATGAGCCGAGGTGTAGTTAAACTTTTTATTTATCTTATGGTTATCACCATAAGCTTGCCGCTATGGGCTAAAAACACAATCAATAGTGTGCGTGTATGGCCGTCTCCAGATAGTACGCGCGTGGTATTTGATTTAAATGATAAGCCCGACTTTAGCTATTTCATGCTTAAAAACCCTAGCCGCCTAGTGATTGATTTAGAAAATACTAGCGAGTTAAAAACATTGCCAGGTGTGCCCCCGAAACATCAAATAGTAAGCAAATTACGTTACTCAAAACCTAAAAATAACCAAAGCGTACGTTTAGTATTTGAATTAAGTGCGCCAATAAAGCCAGTGGTATTTGCCCTCGCACCTACAGGCCCTTATAAAAATAGACTTGTTGTTGATTTATACAATAAAAGCCAAGCTACTACAGTTGTTTCTCCTGCTCAAACAGCTGCTAAAAACCGTCAACTAAGCCAAGAGCGCGACATTGTTATTGCAATTGATGCGGGGCATGGCGGCGAAGATCCTGGTTCAATTGGGCCATCAGGCACCTACGAAAAAACAGTTACACTGCAAATTGCGAAACGTTTAGAGCGCATGATTGATGGCGAACGTGGCATGATTTCGCGCATGGTACGAAGCGGTGACTATTTTGTAAAATTAAATACCCGTACTAATCGAGCCCGTGAAAAAAAGGCAGATTTTTTTGTTTCTATTCATGCTGATGCATTTACAAGCCCTGGACCAAATGGTGCCTCTGTGTGGGTTTTATCATTGAGACGTGCTAATTCAGAAATAGGTAAATGGATAGAAGATAAAGAAAAACACTCCGAGCTTTTAGGTGGCGCTGCTGATGTAATGAAAGATGCCGCCAATGAAAAATATCTAGCACAAGCGTTGCTTGATATGTCGATGGACCACTCTATGAAAACTGGCTTAAATGTAGCTGACGAAGTGGTTAAAGAGCTTCGTAAGGTTGCCAAACTGCATAAAAAAGATCCTCAGCATGCGAGCCTTGCAGTACTAAAATCACCAGATATTCCATCTATTTTGGTAGAAACAGGGTTTATATCTAACCCGCGAGAAGAAAAGCTACTTAAAAGCCCTAATCATCAAGAGCGTTTAGCTAAAGCGATATTTACTTCAATTAAAAATTATTATTTGAAAAATCCGCCGGATGATTCTTTATTTGCTAAATTAAAGTCGCAATATCCAACAAAGCATAAAGTACGCCCCGGTGAATCTTTAAGTATGTTAGCGAGTCGCTATGGCGTTACAGTCAATAAATTAAAACAAGTTAATAAGCTTAGTTCTAATACCTTATTTATTGGGCAAGAGCTCGATATACCTCAAAGTTAGTCATTATTATTAGCGCAATGTTTGCTAGGAAGTCTCATGAATATTGAAATATTACCCGCGCGTTTAGCCAACCAAATTGCCGCAGGCGAAGTGGTTGAGCGCCCAGCGTCGGTAGTAAAAGAGCTTGTTGAAAATAGCTTAGATGCTGGCGCAACGCGTATTCAAATTGATATTGAGCGCGGCGGCCACAAACTTATTCGTATTCGTGATAATGGCGCAGGGATAAGTAAAGATGAGCTAACGCTCGCACTTTCTCGCCACGCGACAAGTAAATTAAAATCACTTGATGACCTTGAAAACATTTGCTCACTTGGCTTTAGAGGGGAAGCACTTGCGTCAATTAGTTCTGTGTCGCGTTTAACGCTGAGCTCAAAACCAAAAGAGCAAGAAGCAGCTTGGCAAGCTTTTGCAGAAGGCCGCGACATGGCCGTTCAAGTAAAACCTGTAGCGCATCCCGATGGCACAACCATTGAAGTAAAAGATTTATTTTTTAATACTCCAGCACGTCGTAAATTTTTACGCACCGAAAAAACTGAATTTAGCCATATTGATGAGTTGATAAAGCGTATTGCGCTTAGTCGCTTTGATGTCTCTATTACACTAACTCACAACGAAAAAGTAGTAAGGCAGTATCGTGCCAAAACTGATCCCTCTCAGGCTATAACACGCGTAGCACAAGTTGCAGGTAAGTCCTTTGCTGAGCAAGGTTTGCATATTCAATCAGGAGAGGGCGGCCTACAGCTGCATGGTTGGGTGCTACCTGTAGGCTCAGCGAATACGACTCAGTACACTTATGTGAATAATCGCATGATGCGCGATAAGCTTATTTTGCATGCTATACGCCAGGCATTTGAAGAAGTAAGTGGAACACAAGAATTACCCGGTTTTGTCATTTATATTGATATTGACCCACGACAGGTTGATGTCAATGTTCACCCTGCTAAGCATGAAGTGCGTTTTCATCAAGGGCGGTTAATTCATGATTTTATATTGCAAGCTATTAAGCAGGTAGTAGTGCCATTGCAAGGCGAATTCACTAACGAATCAGCGAGCATAGAAGCAGAATTCACGCCAGCGTTCATTGAGTCAACGCATAGCAGTGCTAATAATATAGAAAGCGAAGGAGTGTTTGATTACCCTAAATCGCAATTACAGCCCTCTTACTCTGGAAGTGCTGGTAGCTCAAGTTCGTCCTCTGGTACTAGAAGTGTTGGCGGTGCATACCGTGCTGCACCAAGTACGAGCCATCATGACGTAAATGCGTTTTATCAAGGAGTGAGTGAGCAACACGCCGCGCATTTTGATAATGCAGCCAATATATCTGCTGCACTACACCAGTCCGTATCTGTGGATAATGTCTTAAAAGCTGTTTCTATTATAAGTGTTAGTGAAGGAGTGTGTGTCTATAGTGAAGAGCAGCAATTGTATTGCTCACATTTTAAATATGCATTAGTTGATGATTGGCATAATCAAATTAAAGAGTTCGGAAGTTTAGAAGGGAAAGCCCTTTTGTTACCAGTGCGAGTAAACTTAGAAAAAGAAGATTGCTTACTTATAGAATCCCAGCAATCGTGGTTTACCTTACTTGGTTTTGAACTTGTAATAGAAAAACAATTTGTAATGGTTAAAAAATTGCCAGCGTGTTTATATTTACTTGATGTAAGTGCAGCGGTAGGTGAGCTACTTGATGCGTGTAAAGCAAAACTTGAAAATATAGAGAATTGGTTAGAATGGCAAATGAAATGCGTGCCGACCCGATTTTATTTAAGCAATATATTTTTAGCGCAACAAATGCGCTTACAAAATAATCCACAAACTATTGAACGCTTGCGTAAAAAAGCAGTTAAAATAGAGCTAAATCACTATTTAACGCAATTAGATTAAGGTATCAGTGTTGAGTAATTTACCAGTTATATTTTTAATGGGTCCAACTGCAGCAGGTAAAACAGCATTGGCAATCTCGCTGTGCGAGCATTTAAATACAGAAATAATCAGCGTAGATTCAGCGCTAGTGTATAAAGGTATGGACATTGGTACAGCAAAACCTGATGCGGAAGAATTAGCCAAAGCTCCGCATCATTTAATTGATCTACTTGACCCGAGTGAAACGTATTCAGTTGCAGATTTTAGGCGCGATGCAGTGCAAAAAATTGACGAATTTCACAGACAAGGTAAAGTGCCTGTATTGGTTGGAGGTACAATGCTGTACTTCAAATCTTTAATTGATGGTTTATCGCCTTTACCTGAAGCAGATACAGAGATAAGAGCAGAGTTAGAAGCGCAAGCGAAAGAATTTGGCTGGCCTCATTTATATAAAGAATTAGTTAAAGTTGACCCAAAAGCAGCCGAAAAAATAAGTGAAAATGATTCACAAAGAATTAATCGAGCTTTAGAGGTTTACAGGTTAACTGGTAAGACCATGACTGAGTTGCAAATGCAAAAACAGCCGGCTTTACCTTATACTTTTCATCAATTTGCGATTGCACCGCAAGAACGCAGTGAATTACACCGCCGAATTGAAGAAAGGTTTAAAATAATGATTGATCAGGGGTTTGAAAATGAAGTTTCGACCCTATATCTACGTAAGGATTTACACCCCAATATGCCTTCTATTCGTTGTGTTGGTTATAGACAAATGTGGGATTACCTTGCGGGTGAAACAAACCATGATGAAATGGTTTTTCGTGGCATCGCAGCAACACGTCAGCTGGCAAAACGGCAGTTAACGTGGCTTCGTAGTTGGCCTGATGTTACTTGGTTAACAACAGGCGACGAAGAAAACTTGCATCGTGTAGTAAGTTCGCTAAGCTAGTAGTAGTTGAATATTGTTTTTTATCAAATAAGTTCAGCCACTTAATTATAATAACACCTAGAACGAAGGAACAATAACATGGCAAAAGGCCAATCGTTACAAGACCCATTTTTGAATGCACTACGACGTGAGCGCATTCCAGTATCAATCTTTTTGGTAAATGGCATAAAATTACAAGGCAAAATTCAGTCATTTGACCAATTTGTTATTTTACTAGAGAACACCGTAAATCAAATGGTTTATAAGCATGCAATTTCTACAGTTGTCCCTGCTCGCGCAGTTAACTTCCAAGCAGTTCAAGGGAGTGAAGACACTGAAGAGGCAGAAGCTGGAAACTTTTAATTAGGAGCATAATGTTTGTTTGACCGCTATGAATCCGGCGAACAGGCAATTTTAGTTCATATCGACTTGCCTAAAGAAGGAGATCGTGAAGATCTTCATGAATTAGAAATGTTGGTATCTTCTGCTGGTGTTAGTAGTTTGGCGGTTGTGCAAGGCAGCCGTCAAGCACCACATCCGAAACTATTCGTCGGTACCGGTAAAGCAGAAGAAATAGCTGAGATTGTCAAAATCCACAAAGCAGATGTCGTAATTTTTAATCATCAACTCAGGCCATCACAAGAGCGTAATTTAGAGCGCGTTTGTCAATGTCGTGTGCTTGATAGAACGACGCTAATTCTTGATATTTTTGCCCAACGCGCACGTACCCACGAGGGTAAGCTGCAAGTTGAATTGGCTCAACTTCGCCATATGTCGACTCGATTAATTCGAGGCTGGACTCACCTTGAACGTCAAAAAGGCGGGATTGGTTTACGTGGTCCTGGTGAAACTCAACTTGAAACTGACAGAAGATTACTTCGTGCCCGTATTCAAAATATTCGTGCACGTTTAGCTAAAGTTGCAGTGCAACGTGAACAAGGTAGGCGAGCTCGTACTCGCAACGAAATACCTACAGTTTCATTAGTTGGTTATACCAATGCGGGTAAATCTACATTATTTAATCGAATTACAAATTCAGATGTATACGCGGCCGATCAGTTGTTTGCCACGCTTGACCCGACTCTACGTAAGCTTGAGTTAGGTGATGTTGGCCCTGTTATCTTAGCTGATACAGTGGGCTTTATTCGTCACCTACCACATGACTTAGTTGCTGCTTTTAAAGCAACGCTTACTGAAACTCGCGAAGCTGATTTGCAGTTACATGTAATTGATGCCGCAGACTCACGTCTGCAAGAAAATATTGAACAAGTACAATCGGTGCTTAAAGAAATTGAGGCCGATGAAGTACCACAGCTATTAATTTATAATAAAATTGATGCGCTGGATAACGTAAGCCCACGTATTGATCGAGATGACGAAGGTCAACCTATAAGAGTATGGCTTAGCGCTCAGACTGGTGAAGGGTGTGAATTACTTAGCGAGGCTATCAGTGAGTTACTAGCTAAGAAGATGTTTAACGAAACATTATTTCTTACGCCATTGTATGGTCGCTTAAGAGCTGCATTGTTCAGTTTAAATGCAGTGCATGAAGAGCAATTTGATGAGCAAGGTAATTGGCTGTTAGATGTTAGAATGCCAATGGTTGAGTGGAATCGTTTAATTAAAGAATTTGGTCCTGAAATTGCTGGTTTTATCAACCGTAATTAAAAATTGACGTTTTAATGTCGGTTTTTGTATGAGAAACGCGGTAGATTTGTTAGATTTAACACAATTTCCTAATTTATTTAGATAACAATGGAGTATAGCTATGGCCTGGAATGAACCGGGTAATAATGGCAATGACAAAGATCCGTGGAATAATAAAGGCGGACGTGATCAAGGCCCACCTGATTTAGACGAGGTGTTCCGCAAGTTTAGTAACAAGTTCAGCGGCTTATTTGGCGGGAAAAAATCCGGCAATGGTAGCGGCGGTGGACTTGGCGGAGCCGGTATTTCATTCATACTTATTATCGCCGTTATTGTATGGGCGTTAAGTGGTATTTATACGGTTAAAGAAGCCGAGCGTGGTGTGGTTCTACAATTTGGTAAATATGACCGAATTGCTGATCCTGGTTTGCGCTGGAAAATGACTTTCATCGAAACGGTAATCCCAGTAGATATTGAAGCTGTTCGTTCATTATCGGCTTCTGGTTTTATGCTTACTGAAGACGAAAACGTAGTGAGCGTTGAGTTTCAGGTGCAATACCGTGTTATTGACCCATACCTTTATGAATTTAGCGTAACTAACGCTGATAGTAGCTTAGAAGAAGCGCTAGACAGTGCACTGCGTTATGTTGTGGGCCATGCAAAAATGGACCAAGTATTAACTAATGGCCGTGAGGTTGTTCGTCAAAATACATGGGATGAGCTTAATAAGATTATCGAACCATATAACTTAGGTTTAATTGTTACTGACGTGAACTTTAAAGACTCTCGTCCACCAACTGAAGTTAAAGATGCATTTGATGATGCAATTGCTGCACAAGAAGATGAAGAACGTTTCATCCGTGAAGCAGAAGCATATGCTCGTGAAATTGAACCGCGTGCTCGTGGTCAAGTAACGCGTATGACTCAAGAAGCGGAAGGTTATCAAGAGCGCATTACATTGGAAGCACAAGGTGAGGTAGCTCGCTTTGAAAAGCTTTTACCTGAATATCAAGCAGCTAAAGAAGTTACTCGTGAGCGCTTATACATTGATGCAATGGAAGAAGTGTTAGGGAGTAGTTCTAAAATATTGGTTGATGTTAAAGGCGGCAATAACATGATGTATTTACCTCTTGATAAAATCATGGACAAGCAAGGAACCGCAACACGAGTTGCACTTCCAAGTTCAAGTGATATTCAAGACTTACGTAATAAAGTTAATACGTCGCGCAATAGCTCTGTTAATAGTGGCAATGACCGCTTTAACAACGACCGCTTCAATGATGGGAGATAATCATAATGAAAAACTTTAGTTTAGTAATACTATTAGCTGCCATTGTTATGTCTTTCTCATCGGTATTTGTTGTACCTGAAGGGCAAAAAGCAATTGTAATGTTATTCAGTAAAGTACAAAAAGATAGCGACGATAAAGCGATTGTATATGGCCCAGGCCTACAATTTAAAGTACCATTTTTTAGCCAAGTACGTCGTATTGATGCACGTATTCAAACGCTAGATGGTGCGCCAGATCGCTTTGTTACTAGCGAGAAAAAAGACTTAATTGTTGATTCGTTTGTAAAATGGCGCGTTAATGACTTTAGTGCCTTTTACTTACGTGCTCGTGGCGATAAGCAATATGCTGAAACGCTACTTAAGCAAAAAGTAAACAATGGTCTTCGTACAAACTTTGGTACACGTACAATTCGCGAAATTGTATCAGGTGAGCGTAGCGAGTTGATGGAAGAAGCGTTAGTACAAGCTTCTGAAAGTGCACGTGAGCTAGGTATTGAAGTACTAGACGTACGTGTTAAGCAAATCAACTTACCACAAGAAGTGAGTAGCTCTATTTACCAACGTATGCGCGCTGAGCGTACTGCGGTTGCAAAAGAGCACCGTTCTGAAGGTCAG
This sequence comes from Pseudoalteromonas sp. SR43-5, assembly GCF_014163835.1. Classification (NCBI taxonomy): domain Bacteria; kingdom Pseudomonadati; phylum Pseudomonadota; class Gammaproteobacteria; order Alteromonadales; family Pseudoalteromonadaceae; genus Pseudoalteromonas; species Pseudoalteromonas sp. SR43-5. The sequence goes on along the minus strand of NZ_JACJEA010000012.1, from coordinate 80,341 downwards.
GAAAAAGCAGAGACTATTCGTGCGGGAGTTGACCGTCGAGTAACTGTAATGCTTGCTGATGCTGAGCGTAATGCACGTTCTGTACGTGGTCAAGGCGATGCTGATGCTGCAGGCATTTATGCTAATGCGTATAACAAAGACCCTGAGTTCTTTAGTTTTGTACGTTCGCTGGAAGCTTACAAAAAGACTTTTAAAGATAAGCAAGATGTTATGGTGCTTTCACCAGATAGCGACTTCTTCCAATATATGAAAGGCGCTAAAGCTCAATAGACTTTACGTTAATTATTTAAAAGTTAAAAAGCCTCGCATTTGCGGGGCTTTTTGTTAAATACAAACTAGTGCGTTAAATCACTGTTATTTATGTGGTTATTGGTCAATATTTGGATATAACAATTGCCCGCAGAAAAAATAAGCTGAACAGGGGTGATCTTTACTTTAGTTTTCTGGTAAAATCTCGTCCTAATTTTCTCTAAGTGAATTTACGATGGGTAAAAACGTTGTTGTATTAGGCACCCAATGGGGTGACGAAGGAAAGGGTAAGGTAGTTGATCTCCTTACAGACAAAGCATCTTTAGTAGTTCGTTATCAAGGTGGCCACAATGCGGGTCATACTTTAGTTATCGAAGGTGAAAAGACGGTTCTACACCTTATTCCATCGGGTGTATTACGTGACAATGTTAAATGTGTGATTGGTAATGGTGTAGTTTTATCACCAGAAGCGCTAATGAGAGAAATTGGCATGCTTGAAGAGCGCGGCGTACCAGTACGCGAGCGTCTTTTAATAAGTGAAGCATGTCCGCTAATCTTGCCTTTCCATGTTGCATTAGATGTAGCCCGCGAAACAGCTCGTGGCGATAAGCCTATTGGTACAACTGGCCGTGGAATCGGTCCTGCGTACGAAGATAAAGTAGCACGTCGTGGTTTACGCGTAGGCGATTTATTTAATCCTGAAGTATTTGCAGCTAAATTAAAAGAAGTGCTTGAGTACCACAACTTCACTTTAGTTAACTACTACAAAGTAGATGCTGTAGATTTCCAAAAAACGTTTGATGATGCAATGGCTGTTGCTGATATCTTAAAAGCAATGGTTGTAGATGTAACTGAGCTTTTAGATCAAACGCGTTTAGCAGGCGAAAACATTTTATTTGAAGGTGCACAAGGTACGTTACTTGATATAGATCACGGTACTTACCCTTATGTAACATCTTCAAACACTACCGCTGGTGGCGTTGCTACTGGTGCAGGTTTTGGTCCATTAAACCTTGATTACGTTTTAGGTATTATTAAAGCGTACACGACACGTGTTGGTTCAGGTCCTTTCCCTACAGAGCTTTACGACGGTCTTGATAAACAAGATCCAGTTGGTAAGCACCTAGGTGATAAAGGCCATGAGTTTGGCGCTACAACAGGTCGACTTCGTCGTACTGGTTGGTTAGATGCAGTGGCTATGCGCCGTGCAGTTCAAATCAACAGTATTTCAGGTTTTTGTTTAACTAAGCTTGATGTTTTAGATGGCTTAGAAACACTTAAAATCTGTACTGGTTACAAGCTTGAAGATGGCACAGTTACTAACGTAACACCATTAGCGGCTGAAGGTTACGATAAAGTAACACCAGTATACGAAGAAATGCCAGGTTGGTCAGAAAACACTGTTGGTGTAACTAGTCTTGACGGTTTACCAAAAGCTGCGATTGACTACATCAAACGTATTGAAGAAATTACGGGTGTTCCAATTGATATTATTTCTACAGGTCCTGACCGTGTAGAAACTATGGTGCTTCGCAATCCGTTTGCGTAATTACCATTAGATTAAAAAAAGCTGCTCCGTGCAGCTTTTTTTGTGTCTAAAATTCACCTTGGAACGATCTTTGTATATTATTTAATAAGTTTATTTATATAAGTGGTGAACATGCGTTTATTTAATCGTAATTGCGTACTAAGGCTTTCGTTAATACCGCTGTCTTTATTTATAGCAACCAACAGCTTAGCTACAGAAAGCCCTGCTGCTGTGCCGCTGTATACAGAATCAGAGCTAATTGCGTTAATAAATAAAAATACGCATTTAGCGCGCGTAAAGGCAGATGATTGCCAGTTGGTGCAAGATATAGAAGCACGAGCCAATAAAATGGCATTGCCGTCTTATCAATTTTTATACGGCGATATGCTGGCTTATAACGTGTGCGTTGATCGCAATGTAGAGTTAGGGGTGTATTACATGCGAAAAGCAGCTGAGCAAGGCTTAGCTGCAGCGCTAGAGCAATTGGGACGATACTACGACACTGGTCGCTTAGTTCAGCAAGATAAAGCAATGGCAATTACGTATTTGCGTGAAGCCTCGTCGCAAGGCAATTTAAAAGCACAACTACGTTTAGTTAAATTATTTAATGATGGCTATGGCAGCCCGCGTGATTTTGAAGATGCCTATCGTTGGCTATTTAATTCTATGGTGGCAGATAAAGCGACTCATAAAAAAATTGAGCGAGCGCTGACTAAGTTAGCGCAAAAAATGCCAGATAGTGTGGTTGCTCGAGCTCGCCTTCCTATTTAATGGCTTTTAAAAACAAAACCCTAACTTTTTAAGTTAGGGTTTTTTAGTTTTTACAGACCGTAAAAGTATTTAGCTGTCTTCTTTAGCCTTTGTTTGCGGGTCTTTTAAAACTGACATTTTAGGCGGCTGCAATGCAACAACGCGTTCGCCTTCTTGCGGCGGTTTTTCCATGTTGATTGTAAACGGTCTTAGCTTAATTGGTGTATCGTCATCACTGTCTTTATCACCTTTGAGAATAAATAAAGGGATAGCCTCAGGGTTCATTTCTAAGTATTGTTCCCAGCTAAACTCATCCGAGATACGTGTTGAGCTAACCTTACCGCCTTTAGCTATAATACTGCTTAAACGTGCATACGAGCCTTCGTCTCCAAACAGTATTTGTCTAGATAAAAACGTTGCGCTGTCTTTATTTGCTTTTGCATGCGACGTTGATGAGCGTAGCGAAAATACATTTTTCTCATTAAGTAAATGCGAAAAGTATTGAACACCTAACGCATTATGATGACGATTTGGCGATAATGCTAATACACTACGAATCGTTGTTAGAGGTAAGTAGCGTTCAGCATGCTCTGATTGCGGGTTACCATAATAACAAGCTAAACCATCCATACGTGCCATTCTGCAGTTTTCCCATGCAGGATCTGACAGATGAACCGGAATGTTTTGCTCTTGTAAGCCTCGGCCGATTGCACGCGATACATGGTTTGCACCAATAATTAATATTGTATTTGGCGATGGCTGGCGTACACCTAATAGCTTGGCGACAGGAATGGCGGTTAAGCTCTGTAGTACAACGGTAATTATAATTACTGTAAATATAAGAGGTACCATTTTTTCAGCATCCGCAACACCAGACTCCATCATGCTAAGCGCAAATACCGACCCAACGGCTGCGGCGACTATACCGCGTGGAGCTATCCAGGCAAGTACCAAACGAGACTTCATTGGTAAGTCAGTACCAAAGGTCGAAATAGCAATACACAGTGGCCGAGCAACAAAAAGCACGATAGCTAAAAATATAAATACATCGCTGTCGAGCATCATTAAATCAGAGAGCTGTAAGCGTGCTGCAAGTAAAATAAACAGCGTTGATATTAATATCATCGACAAGTCTTCTTTGAACTCAAGTACAGAATCTATTTCTAAATCGTCTTGGTTAGCAAGCCAAATACCAAATACAGTCACTGCTAATAGGCCTGATTCATGGCTTAAATAGTTTGATACAGAAAAACTAATGAGTACCAATGCCAATATACCAAACTTATGTAATTCAAATGGTAGCCACTCGCGGCGCATTAATAGTGTTGTTAACCAACCAGCAGCAACACCAATACTTAATCCAACACCTAGGGTTTTAACTAAAGCAATAATAGTGTGGCTAAATACTTCGCCTTGGCCTACCAGCATTACGGCTTCAAATACTAATACAGCGAATAATGCGCCGATCGGGTCTATTACAATACCTTCCCATCGAAGTATGCGGTCAATGTCTTGTGTTGGGCGCATTGAGTTTAATAGCGGTGCTATAACAGTAGGGCCTGTTACAACTAGCACTGCACCTAATACCGCAGCTACACGCCAATTAAGTTCAAGCAACCAATAGGCGCTGAGGCTAATAATAATACAGGTAGTAAGCATGCCGATGGAGCAAAGGTTTCTTACAACTTTTCCGATTCCTTTTAGCTCTCTGAAATGCAGAGTTAAGGATCCTTCAAATAAAATGATGGCAACACTTAGTGATACAACTGGAAACAGTAAATCACCTAACAATGCATCAGGGTCTAAAACACCACTAAATGGCCCAAGTAAAAGACCAGTAAGCAATAAGAAAAGAATAGCGGGCACTCTAAAAGCCCACGCGACCCATTGGGCAAGCACAGAGCAAAGTGCGATACCGGCTATGTAAATTGCTGACATAGATTAAGAATTCCTTATTTATGACGGTTTGTTTAGAAAGTATAACTTTTGTTAATTATTAATACAGGGGTATACACGGGAAATTAAAATATTACTAATCAATTTTAGCTGCTTATAGAAGATTAGTAGGCTTAAATTATTTTACGCGTGTTAAGCCGCCTTATTTTAGGCTGTATTAATTGTTTAATTGGTTGAATTTTAATAACAATCTAACACCACAAACGAGGAGGAATTAGCTTCGCTCGAATTTTAACCTTGATTTTTAAGGGGTATTTAGTGTAATATGCTTCGTGTTCTAATAATTAGTTATCTAATGAAGTTTATTGGAAGTAAAAGTGGTTTGTTAATCTTAACGTCATTTTTAATCTTTATAATCATGCATTAGTGGTGTTACTAGTATTCGAACACTACATAATTTCATTTGCCGAACTCTTGGTATGGTTTTGCTAAACAAGTTTATTTAATTATTTAAGTAAATAAAGGTTTGAGTTGAACTATTACTTTCAATGTTTAACCCCCATCGTGGCGGTTAAATCTCGGTCCTTTGGTCTTCACCCTATCTGTTGGTGTATCAGACTTTAGAGGCTCTATGTATGTTGTTAATAAAAAAGCCACACACAGCTTTTTACAGCGATGCATAAACAACACTTTTAAATTTTTTGATTAGTGCTGCTCGATATTATTGGGTTGTTGCTACTTTATACTTAACCTTAAATCTAAGCTTATTGTTTTAGATATGGTTTTCGCGTGTGTGTAAAAAAGTGTTGCCTAAATGAAAGACAAATTCGAAGCTATGTTTTAAACCTAGCTACTTAGTTTTAGCTCGTCTAATTAAGGTGAGCGCAGATAAAATGGAAAGTTGAGCATTTATGCAAAAGTTAAATTGGCGACGTATCGTACTTAAAGTAGGTAGTGCATTAATTGCACCAGATCAAGATGGCTGCCGTTCGCGTTACATATTAACCATCGCACAGTTCATTGTTCGTTGTCGTGCCCGTGGAATCGAGGTGATTTTAGTATCATCGGGTTCTGTAGCGGCTGGCGCGCATTTATTCCCATCAGACAAACCACGCTCTGTGGTAATGAAAAAAGCAATGGCGGCAGCAGGTCAAACAGAAATGATTGCCATGTGGGACCGCTTTTTTGACTTTCCATCTGCGCAGCTATTATTAACGCATGGCGATTTACGTGACCGCGAGCGTTACCAGAGCATCCGTGAAACCGTGTTCACTTTACTTGAACATGGTGTACTTCCTATCATTAATGAAAACGATGCAGTAACCACCGACGATTTACGAGTAGGGGACAACGATAACTTATCAGCAATGGTCGCAGCAGCTGCCGATGCCGATGCTTTATTAATATTCTCAGACGTTGATGGGCTATATGATAAAAACCCTAACTTACATGATGATGCGGTGTTACTGCCTGAAATAAAATCAATTGATGAATCTATTTATGCTATGGCAGGATGTGCTACAAGTGCGGTAGGTACTGGTGGTATGAAAACTAAAATAGAAGCGGCAGAAAAAGCAACGTCACATGGTATAGCGACTTATATTATAAATGGCTTTAAAGAAGAAACATTTACAAAACTGCTAGCTGGAGAAAACCCAGGTAGTGTATTTTTACCGTACGAAAAACCGATGCAGGACTCTATTCATTGGATGACACATACAGCAAATGAGCAAGGTGAAGTTGTTGTTGATGGATCATTTGATGAATCTCTTGAAGGTGAAAGTGGATGTATTCGTGGTGACGAAATCATGGAAGTTCACGGTGAATTTGCCGTGGGTGATACCATTTTAGTACGTAGTGAAGACGGTACGCGTTTAGCTAAAGCGACCGCAAATTATAGTAGCTGTTTGTTAAACTTTATTGCAGACAACGAACAGAGTGAATTCAGCGAAAAAATGCAGGATTCAATTGGACCAGTTATATCTGAAAAACATATCGCATTATTGGAGAAGTCATGAGTTTAATTACGGACATTTCACGTCAGGCAGCTAAAGCTGCACATACACTTGCTTTACTCGATACCGAGACTAAAAACAAAGTACTAGTTGAAATGGCAGCGGTACTAAGAGAGCAAAAAGCATTTATAATAAAAGAAAATGAAAGTGATTTAAGCGCAGCACGCGACAATAACTTAGCTGCCTCAATGATCGACCGCTTAACGTTAAACGATGAGCGTATTGAAGCAATGGCTGAAGGAATTGAAGTAATCGTAAGCCTTGATGATCCTGTTGGTCAGCTGCGTGATATTACTGAGCGCCCAAATGGTATTAAAATTCGCAAAATGCGCGTACCTCTTGGCGTTGTATGTATGATTTACGAAGCACGCCCGAATGTGACAGCAGACGCTGGTGCATTATGTTTTAAGTCAGGTAATGGCGTAATTTTACGTGGCGGCAAAGAAGCACTTAGAAGTTCACAAGCTATCGCAAGTGTAATGCACAGCGTACTTGAGAAGTACAACTTACCGGTATCACTTATTTCAGTGATTCCAGATCCAGACCGTGCGCTGTTAATGGAACTGATGCAGCAACGCGAAAGCATTGATTTAATCATTCCACGCGGCGGCGAGGGTTTAATTAACTTTGTTACTGAAAACAGTACGATCCCAGTAATTCAGCATTACAAAGGCGTTTGTCATCTATATGTAGATAAAGATGCCGACCTAGAAATTGCGCTTAACTTACTGCTTAACGGTAAAACCCAGCGTACCGGTGTTTGTAATGCACTAGAAGGTTTAGTTGTGCATCAAGATGTGGCAGATGAGTTTTTAAATTTGTGTGCAGTTGTATTACGCCAAGAAGGTGTAAAAATAAATGCTGACAGCTTTGCAGCTAAATACTTTGATAACGCAACAGTCCTAGCTGATAACGAATTTGGTGAAGAATATCTAGACCTAGAAATCGCTATTCGCGTTGTACCAAACTTTACGGCAGCGGTTGAACACATTGCACAGTTTGGATCAAACCATACAGAAGTAATTTGTACTAAAAATGAAGCTGCTGCAGAGTTATTCCAACGTAGTGTTGATGCTTCTGTAGTAATGGTTAACGCATCGTCTCGTTTTTCTGATGGCTCACAATTGGGCCTAGGTGCAGAGATTGGAATAGCTACTTCCAAGCTACATGCATACGGTCCTATGGGCCTCGAATCACTAACGACAGAAAAGTATTTAGTTAATGGAGTTGGCCAAGTTCGCGAGTAACCGCAAAAATCAAGTCCATAAAAAGCCGAGCATATTTATGCTCGGCTTTTTAGTTTATAAATCACGCTACAGTTACTTTAACTTTTTTAACCAATCACTTGCAGGTTCTGGTCTATGCAAATAATAGCCTTGCAGAATAACCTCAGGATACTCCTGTAGTAAATCAAAGTGGGACTGGTTCTCTACGCCTTCAGCAACTATCTCGAGTTCAAATAAACGACCTAAGCTTACAATCATATCAATAATTAGTTTATCGTTGTTATCGGTAGGAGCCTCTAAAACAAAAGAACGATCAATTTTAAGTTCTTGTATTGGTAATTGTTTTAGGTAGGTTAAGCTCGAATATCCAGTACCAAAGTCATCAATTGATACTCTAATACCTAGCTTCTTGAGAAAGTGAACAGCTTCAATAGCCGCTTCCATATGATTAAGTAACGTACCTTCAATTATCTCAATAGTGAGTTGTTGAGGATTAATGTTATGTTGCTGTATCTGTTGGCTAATAAAGTTTAAAAAACGCGCTTCATGAAAGTGCCTGCCACTTATATTAATTGATAAGTTTAACTCAGGGTGGGTTTTACCAAGTTGCGTTAGTATTTCAAGTGCATTTGAAGTTACCCAGCAATCTAAATCATAAATTATGTCTGACTCTTCCGCTATAGATATAAACTCACCAGGGCTAATAAAGCCTTTTTGAGGGTGCTCCCATCTTAATAAAACCTCAGCGCCCTTAAGAGTTTGGTTTCGATCAAATTGGGATTGTAAATATAGCGATAGCTCATTATTTAAAATAGCTTTACGTAAATCTTGTTCTATTTCAAAACGGCGTTTTGCTTGCTCGCCAAATGAAGTATCAAAAAAGGTAACTCTATTGCCGCCTTTCTCTTTTGCCTTGTAACAGGCCGCTTCACAGTTACGAATAGTCTCAATAGCACTTTCCCATTGATCTTCTCGTGGAAAAATATAGGTGCCTATACTTACTGTTAAGCTAACGTCTTGTTCAGCAACGACAAATGGATGGTTTACACTTGCAAGTAGCTCTTGGGCTTTATTTTCAGCCATTGCTTGAGCTCTAGCTCTGCCCACACCTTTTTCAACTGTACATAGTACTGCAAATTCATCACTACCTAAGCGAGCAATAACATCTTTTTTACTCACGTGAGTATGGATTCGTTTAGTTAATTCTTTTAATATGTTATCGCCAGCGAGTAATCCTAATCCATCATTGATTGAGTGGAAGCTGTCTATGTCAATAATATAGATATAGGCATAACTATTTTCGGTACTGCAAACCTGAAGTTGCTGCTCTAACTGCTTTAAAAAACCATTTCGGTTTGGTAAACCTGTAAGGTCATCGTGCCATGTTAGGTAGTCAATTCTTTCTTGGGTTACTTTAACGCTCGAAATATCACTAAATACACCAATATAGTGCACGTTAGTATCTTGATCGCCTTTAACCAAACTGAGAGTTAGTAGCTCTGGATAAAGTTCGCCATTTTTTCGTCTGGTTACAAGCTCACCACTCCAATAGCCTGCTTGATTCGCATGTTCCCATACTTGGTCAAAGCTAATACTAGGGTGGTTGTTTTGTTTAATATCGTGCAACTGCATTTGCAGTGAGTCTGATTCACAGTAACCGGTTATACGGCAAAATGAAGGGTTTACGGCTATAATTTTGCCATTACTATCGGCAATAACAACACCATCAGCGGTTCCCGTTAGGGCTTGATAAAATAATTTTTGTTTTGATGAGAGTTCTTTTAATTCTTCTTCTCGCTGGCTAAGCTCTTTCGCAAGAGACTCTATTTCGAGTAGCTTGTCGTGCAGGTCAAAGTTTTTTTCTATAAGCCTATCTAGCATGCCTTGAGCGGTAATATGAGTGCGAATGCGTGCTCTAACGAGCGCTAGCTTGTAAGGTTTGTGTATGTAGTCAATTGCGCCCATCGCGAAGCCTTTTTCTTCAGACTCTTCCTCGGTAAGCGCTGTTACAAATATGACAGGGATCCCTTTGGTATTTTGTTTCGCTTTGAGTATATTACATACTTCGTAGCCGTCCATGCCTGGCATCATTATGTCTAATAAAATCAAGTCAGGCCGAGTTGACTCAATAAAGATCAAAGCCTGCTCACCACTAGTAGAAATACGTACATCGTAGTCAGTTAAAAGTCCTTCTACTAATACGTGTAAATTACTAGGTTCGTCATCAACAATAAGAATTAAAGGTTTATGCTTTTGTTCTGTGGTTAATCCATTACTGTTTGCGAGGTAATTTGAATGCACTATCTGTCCTTCTCTGCGTTCTTTACAATATTAAATCTAGTTCAGGTTAGTGGTTATGCCTAATTTTTATTATCGTTTCTATACATATCAATAAGCTCAATTACTAACGCGTAGTTAAAATGATCAATTGCTTCTTTGAGCTTAAATAGGGAGTGGCCTCTCTCATATTGATTCATTTCTAGCTGTCTAACCAAACTGCTAGGTACGGGGCGAGCCGTTAATGCTAATGAGTATATATTATCAATAACCGAGTCTTCGTTTTCTAGTTGATGTTGCTGTATATGTTCTTTTTTAAAGCTGTCAGCTATCAAAAATTGTTTTACAGCAAAAAGTGTAAGTGTTAATTGTTCATTAAAATGAGATAAGTTAATACTTTTCTTATCTATTAAGCTTTTCTCAACACTTTGCGCGCTGTGTTGCAGTAGCTCAAAGCCTAATGTGCCGGCCAGTCCTTTGAGTGTATGTACTAGTCGAATTAAGCTTTCTAACTCTCTATTTTTGATTAATATATCAGCTTTAGTCGAAAAGTCATTGTAATCGTTGACAAACTGAGTAAATAATTTAGTTAACAATTTGTCATTGTTTTCTAGGTTTTCTTTTGCTAATGGCAGGTTTATAGTGCTCAGAGGTTCACTACTTTGCAGATGCTTTTCTATACTTTTGTAAAGTGCATCAAAAATAATCGGTTTTACTAAAAAGTCATCCATACCGGCTCTAAATGCTGCTTTTTTATCATTAGGGTCTGCGGCTGCCGTAATAGCAATTATAGGAGTTTTGTAGCCTCGCTCTCTTAATATGCTTGTTGCTTCTAGTCCGTCCATAACTGGCATTTGAACATCCATAAAAATAATATCGATGTCATTTGTCTCTATTTTATCTAATGCATCATGTCCATTATCAGCAATGATCACGGTCATATCTAATCTGGCTAAAAGAGCGGAAGCTATTTCTTGATTAATTTTATTGTCGTCAACAACTAATGCATTAAAACCCGAGAATTTAGGATGGGGCTTTAATTGCTTTTCTTTAAAATTATTTGGTGCGAGTGCTCTTAAAATTTCTACTTCACTATTTTTATTACCAATAATTATAATGTTTATATTTTCATTTTTTGCAATTGGTTCTGGAGACTCTTCATCGGTAATTAATAAAATAAGTGTCAATTTTTCATTAACGTTTTTATTTTGAGCGTACAGTTGTTGTAAAATAAAGTTATCGTTGAGCTCTTTTTTTTCTATCGACATTATTACAATACTAAATGGGCTACTAGGCTGAGACATTTTTGCAATGGCTCTTAATGGTTCTTTTGTTGTTTCTGTCGTTATGTCTATACCACTTAGTAAGTCCATTAATTTTTTAATTTGCTCATTATCAGGGCTAATTAATAAGGCGTGTTTTTTAAGCTTTTGTTGCTCAGATAAAGTAAAGGGTAGAGTAAAGAAAAACTCGCTACCTTGATTAATCGTGCTCCTTACTTGTATATCTCCGCCCAGCAATTTAGTTAATTGTTTGCTTATAGTGAGTCCTAAACCGGTCCCACCATACTTTCTTGTTGTGCTTGAATCACCTTGCGAGAAAGACTGGAATATAATTTTTGATTGCTCTTCAGTCATCCCAATACCCGTGTCTTTTATACTAAAGCGAAGGTTTATTGTTTTTTCGTGTTGAGATGTCGCTTCTATAATTAATGATATTTCACCATGCTCAGTAAACTTAATTGCGTTACCTACACAGTTATTTATTATTTGGCTTAAGTGCATTGGGTCGCCAATAAGTTCAAGCCCTGCATCAACGTGTAAAGTAAAGTTTAATAACAAACCTTTTTGCTTGGCATTTGTTGAGAATAAATTTTGAACGTTAGAAACTATAGTATGTAAGGTAAAAGGGATTTGCTCTAACTGAACTTTTTCCGATTCTAGCTTAGAAAAATCCAGAATATTGTTTAAAATCTGCAATAAATTTTGAGCACTTGAAAAAGCTTTATCTGCGTAGTGTTTTTGCCTTGAGGGAAGCTCGCTGCTTTGTAAAAGTTGCAACATACCTAATATGCCATTCATTGGGGTGCGAAGTTCATGACTCATATTGGCTACAAAATCTATTTTTGTTTTATTGGCTTTATCGGTTTGCTCCATGGCACTCGTCAGGTCGGCATTCATTGCTTCCATTTGGGAATTTAATACGCGGGTTTCATTGAGTAGCTCTTTGGTTTGCTTATTTTTTAAATATAAAGCGTTAGCTGCTTTTATTACCGATGCTATTTCAGTTTGATTTTGGCTGTTATTTGAAATAGTTACTGGCTTTTCGCTATTCATATCTTTAAGTAATAAAGTGAGCTGAGTAATTGGTTTTATAACCGATCTAAAAATAAAATAGCTTAAAAATAAAATGATTAACATAATTAAAACGGCAAATATATTTGCCTGTTCTGTATTTTTTGTTAAGTGGCTACTTAGTAGCTCTTCTGTTTTGATTAGTTTATTTTTTTCTATGTTTTTAATTTCATTAGTTAAATACAGCAATTCGTTTTCTATGCCTGTAAGCACTACATTTACAGAAAAAGTGTAGCTACGGGTGAGTAATACAAGTTGGTTATAAGCTTGTTTTAAGCTTGTTGTTTTATTGGAGAGGGATTCATTTATTACAGAGGTGCTCGTTAGTTTTTTATGTAAGTGATTTAAGTTTTGTTTTACATTTTGTGCTTCATCAAAATTAGGTTTATAGAGGTAGCTTATAATTGCATGTTTTAAATTACTTATTGTGAGTAAAACATCGTTAAAAATAACTTTATTATCATTGTTTGAAGACCCTTCTAAATCACTAATTGTTACTTGTAAGTCATCAATAGGTTGTTTGAACTGAGTAATGTAAAGGTGTTCGCGTTTTTGTCTGTTTACGACAACTTGGCCAAATGTATCTTGGTAATTACTTAAATACTCGCCAAGGCGTATTAGTGAGTTTTGATACTCAGGGGTCTGGTTTTGAGTGTTTGTTTTTAGCTGCTCGAGATTTAGATTTGCCTTATTTAAGTAAAAATTAAATTTGGTAATCGTATTTTCATTTGCATTGTCAATAAATGAAACTGCATGCCCTTGCAGGGAAATAATATCGTTTTCTAAGTTAGTTACAGCTTCACTTTGAATAAGCGCGTTATGTTGCGATTTTTGCAAGTTAAGTAAAGACGTTTGCGAATAGTTAAACAAATAGCTCTGTAAAAGAAGTAATCCAATCAGCGAACACAGAGCTAATATTATTTTTGATTTAATTGAGTTTATTATCATTATCGGCTAATCAACTCATACCATTTTTGCAGGCTGTAGTCATAGGTTGGCATAACTGTATTCCACACTGCTACATTACTAAAGCGTTTATGGTAACTACCGCCATTACGTTGCCCACCTGCTTTTACTGCTACGTCGCCATTGGTATTTAATAAATCTATGTTTGTTGCTTTTCCACCGTACCAGTAATCCCATTCAGACTGAGATAGGAGTAGTTTAGAGCGCTGCGGGTTACTAATGTAATAACCTTGGCGAGCAATAAATGCACCAGGCCAGCCTGAAAGCCACCAATTCATATAATCGTAAGCTGCATCTTTTGCGCTACTTTGTATTTGTGACGATAAACACATAACACCATGCCAGCCTCGGTAGCCTTCTTTTGGCGCGGCAAATCGTACATTAATATTTTGGCTGTTTAATGCAGAAACTGCAGGCGAAAACATGCTTTCTATATGGGCTCGTTTACTTTTCATAAATTCAATCGACTCAGGAACCGAGTTCCAATAGCCACTAAAGTGACCTTGGCGTTTAAAGTCGAGTAATATACTAAACAATCTATCAAGTTCTGGGCGGGTCATTGCACCTATATTGTTAAATTTTATAAGCCCTTTACTTTGTGCTGCTAGGGCTAGGTCAAATAATCCAATGGTAGGCGCATTTACAATAGCTACTTTACCTCTGTTCTCGTCATCAAGCAGCCAACTCCAGCTTTCTGTTTCGTATGCTATACCGGGCTTAATAAAGTCGGTGTTGTAACCAAAAGAGTCAACATTATGCACATAAGGTAAAAAGCTAAGATGATCGCTTTCTTGTGCGCTTAATGTGCCATCGGGTTGAACATTTAATAATTTATAGGGGGAATCACCTGCACCAATACTTGCAGTTTCGGTTAGTTTTCCCGTTTTAGTAAGTGGATTTATCTCGTTAAAGTAGGTGAGTCGTTTTTTTTCTATTGGCTGAATGGAACCTGCATCCCAAAGCACATTAATGCTGTCTGACCATTGTTCGTATAAATCAAAGGAGCTAGGGTCCATTGATGCCTTTTGCAAAACAGCAGCGCTGCCTGCGGGAGTAAACTCTATATTAATACCCAAGTCACTCATCGCTTGCTTGCGGATAGCCTCTTGGAGTGTTACATGCGTACCAAGCACTCTTAATGTGACTTTTTTTCGGGCAAAAACATAAGGCGCATGTGTTATTGCACCAGCTGTTAAACCTATTGCAGCTAGCTTTTTTAGCGTTGAACGCTTAGGGTTGTCCATGTTAAGCCTAAAGTACTAATGTGTGACATTATGTATAGCTAAGAACTTGTAAAGACACAAGTTGAATGGATAAATTTAAAATTATATAGAATGAAAAATTAGAATATTAGGGTGTCAAAAAATAATAAAAACAGTGGAAAAATAGAAGAGTAGAACGAATTTGAAAAGGAGTAGGAAAGTGGTGGAGCTAAGCAGGATCGAACTGCTGACCTCCTGCGTGCAAGGCAGGCGCTCTCCCAGCTGAGCTATAGCCCCACATTCCTAAGTTACATATAATGTAACTGCTTGACTGCTGAGTTCCAAGCGGGACGAACTTTAAGTTTTTTTATAAATTTGGTCAAGTATTTTTTCGTAAATTTTCACTGTTTACGTCAATTTTTGTTAGACTCGGCTTAATTCAAAACTAAAACGATAAAAAACAATGAAAAAATGTGTTCTAGCGCTTATGGTTTTACTCGCTGGCTGTGCCTCAAATGATGAGCCGCCTTTTGAAATAAATAATAAACAGTTTCACGAAAAGCAAGATGATCAAGGCAATAAGCTTTTTGCTTATGTTGTTTCGGTAAAAGCTAAGCATCGTGAAAACTTTAACCTTGACCGTGGTTCTAATAAGAGACCAAGTCGTGGTGAGGTTAAGCAGTATATAGAGAAAGAGCATTTTGAAGAGTCGAGCATTCTGAAGTTACAGCTAGAAGACCAAGCAGTTGAATTATTAAATCAGGAGCTAAAAGATCGTAAGTATTGCGACAACAAGCATGAAGTTAATGATGTTTTATGGCGAGATTTGAGTGTACAACTAAGAGGGCGTTGTTTGTAATATGTTGGCTGATAAAACTAAGTTAGCAGAGCTTTTGGCGCACCTAGATATTAACTATGATGTAATAGAGCATCCGCCGCTACATACTAGCTTAGCGGCAGATGAGTTTATGATTGAGCGCCCAGGTACTCGTCTTAAAAACCTATTTTTACGCGATAACGAAGGCAAGCGACACTTTTTAGTTATTACAGCGCACAATAAGCAGCTCGACTTAAAGGCACTATCAAAGCAACAAGGGCTTTCACGCTTAGGGTTCGCATCGAGTGAGCGGCTAGCTAAATATTTAAAAGTGGCTCCTGGGTGTGTATCTATGTTGGCTCTTTTAAATGATAAGCAAAACGAAGTGAGCTTATGGGTTGACCAAGATATTTGGCACGGTGATTTGTTTCATTGTCATCCGTTTGAAAACACCCAAACATGGTTGCTTAGTAAAGCTGATTTAGAAACATTTTTTAATTACACAAAGCATCAACCGCGCGTTGTATTTTTACCCTCAAAATAAGCCCACATAATTAACGATAAACCACATAAGCAAACCGCAAGCAGCGTAAACATAAACGCTGTTTGCCCATGATGTTGGTATACCACACCGGGTAATAACGACCCCAATGCGCCACCACTGTAATAAAACGATACATATCCGCCATTGGTTACACTTGGTGGGGCTTTACTTATTTTATTAACGAGCGGTGCGGCAGTTGAATGAATCACAAACATAGCACCACAAAACAAAGTAAATGCGATTAAAAATAAGCTAAGCTGATGGCTCATTAATAAAATAATACTCACACTATAAAAACTAAATACCGCAGTTAATAAGTGCCAAGGCGAAGGGACTTTTTTAAGTAACCAAGGTGCAGCAATAGAGGCGAGGGCACCAATTAAATAACCACTGTAAACTAAACCTATGTCACGAGTATTGGTAATTAAAAACGTGTTTTGTAATATAAACGGTAAGTAATTAAGCAGTGCAGCGAAACAAAAAAACATACAAAAAACGGCGCCGTAAACTTTAAGTACAGCGCCTTCTTTAAGTTGTTTAATGTAATCGAGTGGGGAGAGCTGCGACTGTTTAGCTGGGTTTGTAAAGCGGGAATGCTTAACTGTCAAAGCTAAGCAAAGAAGCATAAAAGCAATTACGTAATAAAAGCTCTGCCAATTCCATAAGTCGCTAAACAAAGCGGCAAGCACACGTCCAAAGTAACCACCAACTATACTGCTACCAATATATAGGGTCATATTTTTTTGAAGTGTATCAGCGCTATAACTCATGCCTATATAGCTAGTCATTGCTGTTAAAGCTGCGGGGAGCGTTAAACCCTGTAAAAATCTGACTAATAATAAAAGCTCAAAGCTAGGTACATAAATAAAAAGTAAGCAGCTAAGGCCTAAAAGCACCATTGCAATACGTAATATAAGTAGTGGATTTATTTTTGCTAAAAATAAACCATAAACGAGCGGGGCAATGGCTAAGGGCAGCATAGTTGCAGTCATTAAGCTGCCAGCTACCGCAGGTGCTACATTAAATTCGCTCGCAAAAAGGCTAAGTAGGGGTTGCGGTGCATAAAGCACAAAAAATATAAATACCGAGCAAACGAGTAGATGAGGTAAACGCATTATATGGCTTGTGCATTTGCTGATTGGTTGTCTGGTATTGTATTAAAAATTGGTTTTAATTCATAATTAAAACCATAGTCATTGCGCTATATCATGGTTTGTTTTAACTAGTTTGCTAGATTAATGTCGATAGCGCTGTTATTTGAACTCGTTGGTGATTAAAATAGCGATAATATTAGTTTTTAGTGGAACAAAGTCATGGGTTCATTACAAGACCAATTGCTTCAAGCAGGATTAACAACATCGCATAATGCTAAAGTTGCTAAATCAGAAAAGCGTAAGCAACAAAAAAAGCAAAAGAAAGGGGCTACTAGCAACCCAAGTGATCTGCAAAAGCATATTCAACAAACCAAGCTAGAGCAGCAAAAAAAAGCTGAAGAGCTTAACCAAACACGCCAAGTGAGCTTAAAGCAGCGCGAACAAGAAGCGCGTGTTAAACAAATTTTAGAACACCACAACCAAGATGCTATTCGTGGTGAGCGCACATTTAATTTTACTTATCAAAACAAAGTAAAAAATATCGACGTGAACGAGAAAACGCAAAAAGCGTTATCGGGCGGTCGTTTAGCTATTTGTGTACTAGAAGGGCAATTTTACGTATTAGACGACGAACCAGCACGCAAAGTGGCTGAAGTTGACGAAAAGTATATTGTTTTTCATGTAGAGCCAGAAAACAAACCAAAAGATGAAGATGACCCATACGCAGACTTTGAAGTACCAGATGATATAGTGTGGTAATAGTTATTAAGGGTAAGCTCATTTTTATTTGCTAAAGTATATAAAAGTGAGATAGAAACGAGTTAGCGGTTTTTGGTTAAGTTGATCGTCTAGCGTCGTTTCGTACGTATGCTTTTTATTTGATTGTTTACTACAATCAATAGAACAGTTTTTCTAACCGTCAAAAAAGAAGAGTAAATACAATGAGCAAGATGAAAACACTACTATTAGGCGCGGGTATTACTTTAGCCGCAAGCTTCTCGTTTAATGCAGCAGCTGCCGATGGCGCTGCACTTTATACCGCTAAGAATTGTCAAACTTGTCATGGCGCTGAAGGTAAAGCACCAATTATGGGTATGTACCCTAAACTAAACGGTCAAAACAAAGACTACTTAGTAGCGCAAATGAAAGATATTAAGTCAGGTGCACGTAATAACGGTATGACCATGGCAATGAAAGCAATGGTTGCAACGGTAACTGATGAAGAGTTTGAAGCAATTGCAGATTACCTAGCTAACGTAAAATAATTTACGCAGTTATACCATTTTAATGCAATTGGTATTTTAGTTTTACAAACAGCCACACAATAGTGTGGCTGTTTTGTTTGGTGTTTGCTATAAAATAGAGACTGCTTTAGACTTCTAAACATCTGTTCGTACAGGTTAATAATGTACGTTTTTAAAAGGCTCATTATGTTTGATTTACCCCAACTCGATTTAAAAAATAAAGTATCAGCACAAGAGTGGCAACTTCGTGTTGATTTAGCCGCATGTTATAGACTGGTAGAGCACTTTCGTTGGGGGGATTTAATCTATACGCATTTATCAGCACGTTTGCCTGGTACCGACCACTACTTAGTGAATGCGTTTGGTTTAACCTTTGATGAAGTAACTGCCTCTAATTTAGTAAAGGTAGACTTAGACGGCAACATTATTGACGATACGCCATTTAGTATTAATCCAGCTGGTTTTACTATTCACAGTGCGATTCATGAGGTACGCGAAGACGCTCATTGTGTTATTCACCTTCATACCAAAGAAACAATCGCAGTCGCTACACAAAAAAATGGTTTATTACCGCTTAGCCAATATTCAATGTTTTCATTGCCATCGCTTTCTTATCATGGCTACGAAGGGCTTGCAGTAAACGACGACGAGCGAAAAGTGCTGCAAGATGATTTGGGCAGCACTAACCATATGTTATTGGTAAACCACGGTGGCTTAACGGTAGGCCCAACGGTAGGCGATGCGTTTATGCGCTTTTATGATTTACAGCGAGCGTGTGAAATTCAACTAGCGCTACAATCAAGCTCGCAAGAGGTGATTGAAGTACCGCAACCTATAATCGACAATATTTATAATCAAGCAAACGTAGTACACAGTGGCAGCACTGGCGGGCAACTTGCGTGGCCTGCGATGTTACGTAAAGCGTATCGACTTGACCCTAGTTTTGCAAAATAACCCATAGCGGTTAATAAGGAATTTTAATGAAAGTAAATCGCGTTGAAGTATTTGATATTCACTGTCCTGATAGACCTTCTTGGACACCTGTGTTTGTACGAATTCATACTGACGAAGGTATTAGTGGTGTTGGCGAAGCGGGCCTTGCATACGATTTAGGTCACAGTGCTGCAGCGGCTATGATTAAAGAAATGGCCGACGCCTTTTTAATCGGCCACGACCCATTTCAAACAGAAAAACTATGGTCTCGTATGTTACGTGAGAGCTTTTGGGGTTTAGGCGGCGGACCTGTTGTATATGCTGCAATGAGCGCAATTGATACCGCACTTTGGGATATAAAAGGTAAAGCGCTTGGTTTACCTGTATACCAGTTATTAGGCGGTAAAGTTAACGACAAACTACGCACTTACGCATCGCAATTACAGTTTGACTGGGATAGCGAATTTAAAGCGCTAGTACAACCGCAAGAATATGCAGAAGCGGCTTTAAAGGCGATGGCCGAAGGTTACGATGCAGTAAAAGTAGATCCAATTCAGTACGATAAAGACGGCAATACTTATTACGATCGTACAAAAATAATTTCACGTACTGAAATGAAGCTATACCGTGCGCGCATGCAAGCTATTCGCGAAGCAGTAGGCGACGAAGTAGACATTATTTTTGAATGCCACAGTTTACCAGGCGTGACAACAGCCATTCAGTTGGGTGAAATTGCAGAAGAATTTGACTGTATGTACTTTGAAGAGCCAGTTAACTACCTAAACCACTCATTACATGCAAAAGTAGCAGATAAAGTTAATGTGCCAATTGCTGGTGGTGAACGTTTGTATAATCGCTGGGGTGTGCGCCCGTACTTAGAAGATCAAAGTATTGATGTTCTGCAACCTGATATTGGTTTATGTGGTGGCTTTACCGAAACTAAAAAAGTATGTGATTACGCAGATATCTTTGATGTGCGTATTCAAGCTCACGTATGTGGCGGGCCTGTTGCAACAGCAGCATCACTGCACTTAGAAACGGCTATCCCTAACTTTTTGATTCATGAGCACCACACTTATGCGATTAAAAAGTGGAACCGCGAGTTATGTTTACAAGACCCACAACCTAAAAATGGTTTCTTTGAAGTGTCAGAAGAGCCAGGGTTGGGTATTGAATTAAATGATGAGATTGTTATGCGTTCTCAACGCGTAGAAATAAAATAATAGCCTTTTAACCTAACTTTAGGTCATGCATTAAAAAGCCGGTAAGTGATTAGTCACTTACCGGCTTTTACTTGTTTGGTAAAGTTTTAGCTTGTTATAACTCGTTAATTCTACATTCTACGTCTTTAAGCTCAATAGTGGCTTTACTATCAAGGTGGCGTATATAGCATTGCTTGCCTTTAATCATCAATTCAAACTGATCGGGTGTATTGCGACTTTGCGTGTCGATAATATTATTACCATCCACATTGCTAAGGGTTACTGTGCTGCTGGTAGTAAATACATTCTCAGCTAATTGAGTTTCTTGTATATGTACAAGTGTTTTAATTGCTTTGCTAACGGCTGTTTTATTTGGCTTTGCCAGTAGAGCATGTTGCAGCTTAGGTGTAGGGTCTGGATTTTGAGATATGCAGCCATTGAGAAAAAACGCAGAAAATACAACGATTAGTAAAAAGTACATTTTCATAAATTGGCCGTATTATTATAAAAAGAGAGTTTAATATAACTAGTTTTACTTAAACTTGGTAGTAGTGCTTAGCGTTTGCATAGCTAAGGTCATGCCATGTCTTATCGTTTGAGCATAACGCCTTATGGGAGTGCCATAGGGTGTTGTAGCTTGTATTTATTTGGCACACAGGAAAGTTGCTAGCAAACATAATACGCTGCTGGCCAAAGTGATTAAAAAGAAAATTAAAACACGCGGCTTGTTGCTCACTGGTGAGCCTAAGTAATTCAAAACCAGAGAATTTAATTGCTATGTTGTCGTGCTGAGCAAGTAACTCAACACCTTGTTGCCAGTCATTTAAATTACTTGGCAGTCCTGCATGATTAATTATAATTTGAAGCTGCGGTAGCTGCTTAGCGTAGTAAGCTATTTGTTTGGTTATTTCGCTATTTTCAATATCAAATTGAGCTTCAAAATGCAGTTTATTTGTAGCCAATAAATTAAGGTTATTAATACAATGAGGGCTTTTTAGTCTCACTGCATCATCTTCTTCGGTTATATCTCTTATACCACAAAAGCTTGAATGAGCCAGTGCATTCAGCGCGTGATTAAATTGCTCTGCGGGCGCATCAATTTGGTTGTAACTAATAGCCTTAAATGAAAGGTTTTTTAAATGCGAGCTTAGCCAGTTTAACTCGTTTATAGGTGATTGATTATCAAACCCAGCCTCAATGTGCACAATACCCGCAAGTTCAAAATCAGTACTTTTAACAAGTTGCTTTGCACTTATTGGTTGTTTAATTTTTTCTAGGTTAGGCCATGCTGGTGGGTTTTCGCCTTGTAGCCAAGTATATTGCCCCTCGGCAAGATTAAAAAAATGCACATGAGGGTCAATAATTTGCATGCTCATTGGGCAGTGTAACCACCGTCAATACTTTGTAGGCTGCCAGTAATAAAGCTGGCATCATCACTTGCTAAAAAGCTTACAAGGGCAGCAACCTCATCGGCTTGACCTAATCGGTTGAGCGGTTGAAGACTTGCTTCCTCGGCAACTATTTCAGCTTTATTTGCGCCACTGTTTGCGCAGTACGCATCTATCGCGTTATGAAATAGCGGGGTTTCTATTGTGCCAGGGCATACCGCATTTACTCTAATATTAAAGCTCGCGTAATCAAGCGCCGTTGTTTTGGCCATTGAGGCAAGAGCATGTTTTGTTAGGTTATACGCAAAAGAGTTTTGCTTACCTATAATTGCTTGATCGGATGCGACTAATATAATAGCGCCGCTATTTTGCGCTTTCATGCTTGGCAATACGCTTTGTACTGCGGCATAGGCGCCTTTAACATTAAGCGCAAAAAGTGCATCGAGAGTTTGCTCGTCGGTGCTTTCTATATTTGCGCTTAAGTGTTTTCCAGCATTAGAAACAAGTACATCAATACGTTTGCTTTGTTCACAGATAGCGTTGATACAGCTTTGTACCGCCGATACATCACTTACATCACACTGATGAAATATACCAGTTTCGCTTGGCTCTATATCAAGGTTATGTACTTTATAGCCATTACTTAGAAAACGCTTTACAACGGCTAGACCAATTCCTTTTGTACCACCTGTAACTACTGCAACTTTAGACATACTTACTTCCTTTATCGCTAACTAGTGAGAGTGACCACAGCCGCCTTCAGCGTGCACATGTCCGTGAGAAACTTCTTCACTTGTTGCTTCACGTACAGATACAACTTCAACGTCAAACGTGAGTGTTTTGCCCGCAAATGGGTGGTTTAAATCACAATCTGCGTTAAAACGACCAACCTTAACAATAGTAACCTGATGACGACCTTGGTTAGAGCTAACCATTGCTGTCATACCTGGTTTCCATACTTTAACGTCGCCTTGTAGATGCTTAAGCGGAATACGTTGAATTAAATCATCAACACGCTCGCCGTACGATTCACTTGGCTCTAGAGTTACACTAAATTTTTCGCCGGCTTCTTTACCTTCAAGTGCTTTTTCTAAACCAGGAAGCATGCCTTCGCTGCCATGAATGTAAGTAAGTGGCGCTTCGTTTGTGCTACTTTCAATTTGCTCGCCCGCTTCGCTAAGGGTGTAATGAAATTCAACTGCTGAATTTTTGCTAATTTGCATGCTTGTCTCTTCAAATAATAACTATGTTAGGGCGCAATTTTACGCGAAATATACTTGTTTATAAACTTAACGTGGCTGATTTAGTGTTTTTTGTAAATCTAGCAGTAAATCTTTTTTTATTGGTGCTGCTTTTTGCTTTTCAGCCTGTGGTATAAACAGTACTAATTGAGTGCCAGGCTTTAAAATACTTGATGCAGAGAGTTTGTTCCATTTTGCCAAGTCGCTATGAGGTACATCATAAAGCTGACTTATACTCCAAAGGCTATCGCCTGACTTAACTTCGTAATCTATTTCAATGGTGGGGATCGCAATCTCTTGGTGTTCTAAATAAGGGCTGATTTTGTAATCAACAGTTAATGTGCTTGGCAGAGTTTTAGGTTGTCCAACTAATAACTTTTCTCCAACACCTATTAAATTATTATTTTTATTATTAAGTTGTTTTAAAGCTTTTACAGACATACTAAAACGCCTGGCGATACTGTAAAGCGTATCGTTTTGTTTAACGATGTACTCTCCAGCAAAGTTTGATTTGAAGAACTGACTTTTTAATAATGCTTCTTGCCCTATAGGCAGCAGTAAAGTGTGCGGCCCGTTAGGTGAGCTTTGATTTTTTAAATATCCCTGATTAATAGCATGTAACTGCTTTGAACCTATACCAGAGAGCTTGGCGATGACTGAAAAGTCGAACTGCTGGCCTATGTTCATCTGTGTTGTAAATGGTTTATATGCAAGCTTTGGGCGTTTAATGCCCTTTTGTGGATGTTTAACTAAATAGCTTAAAGCGAGTAATTTGGGTACATAATCAGCGGTTTCTTTTGGCAGGCTGAGCGACCAGTAATCGGTGCTTTTACCGCGTTTTTTATTTTTTTCTATTGCGCGTTTAACGCGGCCTTCACCACTGTTATAAGCGGCCAAAGCGTGTAGCCAATTACCATCAAAGCGTTTATGTAAGTAACTTAAGTAATCAAGTGCAGCATCGGTTGAAGCAAGTACGTCTTGGCGCCCGTCATACCATTGGTCTGACTTAACACCAAAGTGATGCGCCGTTGCGCCAACTAACTGCCAAACACCAACAGCTTGCTGTGATGAGGCTATTGTTGGTCTAAAATCGCTTTCTACAAATGGTAGTAATGCGAGCTCCATAGGTAATTGCTTTTGCTCAATTTTTTTTACGATGTGATACAGGTAAGGCGCTGCGCGTTTGCTCACCGTTTGTAAGTAGTTAGGTTGCTTTGCATACCAGCTGATACGCTTTTTTAACGCGCGATTTTGATAAATCGTAAAGTGTAGATTATTGGCTATATGCACCCACAGATCGGTGGTTTTTGGTGGGCGCTTTTTTACGATTGTTTTTTTGAATTGAAGTGGCGTAACTGGCTCATTAACTTGAGGCGTTTGAGCTACTTCCTCGTCAATATCATAAGTATAGTCAGGCTCAAAATGAGTAAATATTTGTGGAGCTTCTTGTGGTTCTTGCTCCGTTGATTGACAACCAAATAACAAAATACCCAAACAACATAAAACCAAACTGCGCATAGTGATCACTTTTGTAAATTCCTTTTATTATTTTAACACAATCCGTTGTGTTGAGTTATTCTGCGCTTTTTACGCGATTTAGGCCTGCTTGTAAAAAAAAGTTACTCGATTTTATATTAAGCGCTTCTTGTTTATAAGGCTCAATAACTGATTCAGGAAACGACAGCATTAACTGCTCAATACTTTGATCTTTACTGTTTTTAACATGCTCCGTTATGGCTGTTAAAAATGATAGCGGCTGTTTCAGCTGCTCTTTTGTTAATGTGCCGCCGTGGCCAGGTATAATAATAGTGAGCTTTTCGTCGTTAATATATTGCTTAAGCAACGTTTGCCAACTTTTAAGTTCGCCGTGACCAGGGTAAGGAAGCCAGTCAACGATATCGCCACCAATCAGCACACTGCCCTTATTAGTAGTAATAGTTAAATCACCGTTAGTATGGGCTTGCTGCGGCTCAAGCGTTACCTCAAAACCACCAAGGTCGATAATTTTACGACTATTAATTACTATTTCGGGTTTGCTAAGCTGATACTCCTGCCAGCGAAAAAGTCGCTTTTTTGCAAGCTTTAACTTATCACGCCATTTAGCTTGCTCTTCTTTAGGGACATTCGCTAATCGTTGGTAGCTCAGCTCAATGCTCTTTTCATAGGTGTCTAGTTTGTCGGTATATGCTGTTTGGTAAAGGCTAAAATTTTTATTTACTTGCTGATGAACAACGAGCTTGGCATCAGGATAAAAATTTTGCATAACCGCCATACCTAGCAAGTGATCGTCATGGTAATGCGTGGCAACCAAATAGCATAAAGGTGTTTTAAGGCGTTTTTTTAAATCTTCAGCAAGTTGTTCAACTGCAGCAAAATTGGCACTCGTATCAACCAGTAGGGCACATTTTTCGCCTTCAATTAATACTTGGTTAGAGTCGTAAAAGCGAAGCTTGTCTTGTTGCTTTAAAAACTGAACATGAGGGTTTATTGTATTCCAAGTAACGGCAGCGTAGGTGTTAGGTGCTATTGATAATAAAGTGCATGCCAATAGTAAGTGCTTATATGAAGAGGTTATGTTTGAAAGTTTTAACTTCATTTATTATCTCTACGCTGAGGTTTAATTACTTTAATAATAAACAAAAAGCGCAGTATGCGCTTTTTATTTTTGGTGTTTGGGGTCATTTGCCAAATGCTGACTGAGTTTATCAATCAATTGGTCTTGATGCTGTTGTTCAACTGTAGCCTGTGTTTTTGCTTCTAGCAATTCGTGGCTTAAGTTTAATGCTGCCATTAGTAGGGCTTTTTGATCGTTTCTAACGGTTGAGCGTTGTTTCATTTGCTCAACTAAGTCATTTAGATTTTTAGCTGCTGCTATTAATGCATCTTCCTGCCCTTCGGGGCAAGCAAATTGCTGCTCTTTACCTAGCAACTCAACAGTGACCCGCTGGTTTTGCAGCTCAGACATTAGCTAGCCTGTTGTGCGCTTTGTAATTTATCAAGAAGACCAGATAAAGTAGTGCTGGCATCTTTTTGCTTTTCTTCATTTTCTAAAGCTTCAAGCTGTAGTAATTCGTTTTCATCACTTAGTTTAGTGTTCTGTTCTTTTAAAGTAGCAACATCTGTTTGTAATTGATTATTACGTTCGATTAAAGAATCGATCAGTTGTTCGAGTTGTTGAAGAGTAGTGTTGTTCATAAAGGCGCTCATATAACTGTAATTAATGTCATGCAAATGTAAAGCAAAGTGTGTTGATTTGCCAGCATTTACGGTGGTTTTAGCTGATTTTTCTTCTGCGTTAAGGGATAATTCAGTATATGAGCTTTTTCATTCAGAAATGGTTCACTTTAACACTCTCTTATCTTGGTGTGAGTTGCCAAAGCCTAGTGCTTATGGTTCACTTACGATATTAAATTGCGTATGGCGAAAATAAATAATGCTTAGTTACAGACACTCATTTCATGCGGGTAATCCTGCCGATGTACTTAAACATTTAGTACTGGCACAAGTACTAAATTATCAAACAATTAAAGATAAACCGCTTGATTATATAGACACGCATTCAGGTGCTGGCTTTTTTGAACTGGCAGCTGCTGATGCGCAAAAAACGCAAGAGTATCAAGATGGTATTGAAAAACTTTGGCAACATAAAAGTGAACATGCTGAGCTTAATGAGTACATTGAATTAATTAAGTCATTTAACGACACTGACGAACTTGCATTTTATCCGGGTTCACCAAAAATTGCAGAGCATTACTTGCGCCGCCAAGATAAGGGTTGGTTTTTTGAACTGCACCCGCGCGATTTATTATTACTTGAAGAAAATATGCAAGGTAAGCGCTCCATTCGTGTGCGCGGAGAAGATGGCTTTACCGGCTTAGTAGGATTATTACCACCAGCATCTCGCAGAGCGTGTGTGTTAATTGACCCTCCGTACGAAATTAAAGATGACTACGAAACGGTTGTAAAAACCTTAGTTAAAGCTCATCAGCGTTTTGCTACAGGTACTTATATGATTTGGTATCCGGTAGTAGACAGAGAGCGCATTGATAATATGGAGCAGGGCTTAATTGATTCAGGAATGCGCAACATTCAGCTATTTGAATTAGGCACTGAAGCGGACACTGACGTACACGGCATGACAGCATCTGGCATGATTGTGATTAACCCTCCATGGAAGCTAAAGCAAACAATGGATGCAATAATGCCTGAACTTGTTGATTTGTTGAGTGAGCCAAGTGGTTTTTACAGAAGTGAACAACTCGTTGATGAGTAGCTTTAAATAGTGCTTACAATGAATGATAAAATGCCCAGTTTTGCTGGGCATTTTATTTAAAATCAATACGAATGTGTTAGGTAACACATATATTAGGGAGCTAAATATTAATTAAAATAAACTGCGTTAAAAGTAGCAAGCGTATTACCGCTGTTGTTTTTAAGTTTTAGTGACTCGCCTGTAATTTCCCACTTTGAAGTATTGTTAAGTACGTTAGACATAGCTGCCTCTTGGTCCATATTCTCCGAACACATCTTTTTTGTACTCGCTAACTGACTAAGTGTAATTGTGTGCTGCTCGGTGCTATAACTTCCGCTAAAATTATTACAGCCTAAAAAGCCATTAACACGGTAGTCTTTATCGAACTGAATAAACGGCTCTTTAGTTCTAACATTTACTGTTTGAGCATTGATTGTTATTGCTTTCCAGTACGTGTTTGTAAGCGTTATGTCTGGCTTTTCAACGGATACTTTTGAAAGCTCAATTTTATAAGGGCCAGTTAGCTGGGATTCTCTAAATGGGTCGTTATTTGTGGTACTTGTGTAAAGTACTTTGTCTTTATTTATGATTCTGGCGCTTAGGCTATAGCGGTGTTTATCGTTAACTTTACTGGCATCATAAGTTAGCTCTACAGTAAATGGTGGGGCTTGGGTAATATCAATCACTTCTTGGGTTATTATATCTGCTTTTACATCCATTTTAGATACATCCGAAAGCGTAACTATTAACTGTGAACCGGGGCGAAGCATACTGCGATCTTTGTAGCTAACTTGGGTAGTTAGAGTCGATATTGATTTTGCTTGCTCTGTATTTTCAGTCGGCTTTGTTTGTTGATCACAACCGGTTATAGCAAAAGCGCTCAGTGCTAATAAACTAAGTCCTGTAAGTGCTTTTTTACGTGAATGTACTGCTTGATGCTTTTCCATGTTTGTTATCCTTACTCAATATTATCCCCCTAGTGTATTACCTAGTGACTTAATCATTCCTTAACTTATTTTAAACATAAAAAAAGGCGCATTAGCGCCTTTAATAATTAAAAACAAACGATTATTTTTTAACAAACTTAGTTAAAATAACTATGCGCTGGCCGTCAACTCGCCCTTCAATATGTTCAGGGTTGCTGGTTAGGCCAATATTACGAACAGCTGTTCCGCGTTTAGCTGTAAGGCTACTACCTTTAACGTCTAAGTCTTTAATTAGGGTAACAGTATCGCCTGCTTGAAGTACTACACCGTTGCTATCTACATGCTTTAAATCGTCATCTTCAGCAAGTGCTTTTTTAGCCCACGTTAGCGTATCTTCTTCAAGGTAAATCATGTCTAGCGCATCTTGTGCCCAGCCATTATCAGGCGCTAAACGCGAAAGCATTCTGTAAGCTACAACTTGTACTGCAGGGGTTTGGCTCCACATGCTATCGTTTAAACAGTGCCAATGCGTAGGCGTTATTTCGCTGTTATTCTCGATTTGATCTTTACATGTTTGACACGTGTAAATACATTTATCTGAGTGGGTTTCAGTTACCGGTGGTACTTCATAAACAGATAAGTTCTCGGTGGCTGCACACAATTCACATTGATTATTACTACGTTCGATTAAGGCTTTTTCAATACTCATGGGGCTCTTTCTGATTCTGGTCGAGTTAACATTTGCTGCTATTGTACTCCAAAACACGAGCTCTGCGCCATTAGTCCCTTAATTTTGTGTGGGTATATTACTCATATACTTATCTTCAATAGTTTTTATATATCCTTGAGCGTGAAGGTTTTTAATTGCTAGGTTTATCTGGGGCAATAATTCTTTGTGTTTGCTCAATAAGCGAATTCTTAAAAAACCATGGGAATGCTGTGCGCCAAAGGCAATGTTTATCCCTAACTGCTTTGCCCAATAGAGCGCAGTTAACTTACCTACTAGTGCAGCTTCTACACGGTTTCTTGATAGGGCTGTCATAAGTTCTTTTTCGGATGGAAAGTCAACACGCTCAAAGGTGTTGTCATTAAAGTAATAGTAACCTAGTACCGTTCCTATATTTTTACCCTTCAAGCTATCAGCGCTTTGCCAATGCTGGGCATTTTTAGGCAAGGTAACAATCATTTCTGTGGCATAAATAAGCGGCTCTGAAAAAACATAACGAGGGTCATTTCTCTCACTCTTTGAGAGCCATTCTAATGAAATAACATCAAAATCGATTATTTCATCTTGTAAATATTTGGTAATACGCTTTGTAGGTAGGTCGATATGAGAAGCTGCAATATTGGCATCATCGAGTACTTTTTCAATAATTTCGGGTAATATGCCAGGCTTTTCTGGATCATTTGTATAATATGGATAATGACTCCCTGACGCGCTGACATTATATTTGAGGGGAGTAGGATTAATGCTGGCATAGCTAAAAAATACAAATAGCAGAGGGCTCAGTACTAATAACCGAATAAAGTTAGTCAAATCTCTACCTTTTATATTAATATTTTATATTAGTGTTGTGTAATTTTAACGTTTTTGCAATGACGACTATATTTATCTTATGCGTGTTGCATTAAAGTACACATATTATTGGCTGTTTTGCCATCTTTTATTTATAGGTTTAGAGCCAAGTGAAATTACATAACATACCTGATGAAGTACAAAAAATAACTCAGTTTGTTGCGCGGCAACCTATTTTTGATATAGACCAGAATGTTTTCTCGTACGAATTGCTTTATAGAGACTCAGCCAATAATGCGTTTCCTGTAGGCACTTCTGATGTCCATGCGACAAGCCGCCTATTTTTTAATGCTTTAATGTTGGTTGGTTTAGATAGACTTACCGCACATCATTTAGCTTTTATAAACTTGTCATCAGAAACTATTCTCGATAACTTCCCCAAACTTTTATTGCCAGAAAATAGTGTTATTGAAATAGTGGAGCGCACGGGTAATATTCCTGCGGTGGCTGAGCGTGTGCAAGAACTTAAAAAAGAAGGCTATGTTTTTGCACTTGATGATTACGATGGCGATCCAAAATGGGAGCCACTGTTAGCACATGTTGATTACATAAAAATTGAGATAGATGATCCGGTTATTAAAACCAATATGCGCATTAAAAAAATAAAACGCGCAAATCCACATGCAAAAATAATTGTTGAACGAATAGAGACGCATGAACAATTTAATGTATTAAAATTGGCTGGCTGCGATTTATTTCAGGGGTTCTTTTTTTCTCGCCCAGAAATGATTACGTATAAAGGTGTAGAGCCTTCAAAGCTAACCGTTTTTGATCTATTGCGTTTTACAGCAAAAGAAACACTTTGCTTTAAAGAAGTTCATCAACGAGTGGCCAGAGATGTCGCCATAACAGCGAGGGTTTTAAAGCTAGCTAACGCGCGTTCAGGCAAAGCAAATTTAGTCATTACGTCTATTTCACAAGCGGTTATTTATTTAGGTGAGGACACAATAAGACAATTTGTTCGCGTATTAGCAATTAGTGAGTTAGGGGTCGAAAAACCAACCGAATTAACTAAGCTTGCTTTAACGCGGGCTCAATTTATGTCGCTAATATTGGAGCAAAATAATAAAGAGTTGACCGAGCAAGGGTATCTGGTGGGTTTGTTCTCGGTGCTTGATGCTATTTTAGATGCTGAATTAAAAGATATAGTTAAAGAGTTTACTTTAGATGCTGCAATATCTGATGCGTTACTATTAGAGAGCGGCATCTTAGGGAACTGTTTATCGCTTATAAAAGAGTTTGAATTAGATAATATAGATGAAGCTATGGTCCATTTGGCCAACATAAACTCAGAGCTGCATATTGGCGATATATTTAATTTTTTATTGGATGCTGTTTTATACAGTGATGACATTATTGAGGCAATAGCAGAATAAATATGCGTAATTGGTTGTCGGTTATAAGTGTAGTGGTTGCTCTTTGTTTATTGTTTCCTGGTATTACAAAACCAGTATTAACAATAGAGGGCAACATAGATAAATCAAAATTAGCGCAAGCGGGCATTGAAATGCTTGCTGAAGAGGGTGATGGTCGGACTCGTAGCATGCTAATGATGTTCTCGAATATGCTAGGGCTTGATAAGTTAGAGGGCGAGATTAGCGCCTATAACAAAACACAAAGTATTTTAGGCACAGTTCAAGAGCTTTCTAGCAATAATAATTTATTTGTAGCTGCTTTAGTGGGGTTGTTTTCTATTGTTATTCCAAGCTTGAAGCTGCTATTACAATTGCTTTATTGTTGCCTACCTTTGAATGGGTTGAAGCAAAAGCTCGGTCTGGTTATTTGTGCATTAAGTAAGTGGAGCATGGTTGATGTATTTGTTATTGCATTAATAGTGACTTACCTAGCAGGTAACGCTCATGGTAAAAGTGGTGAGCTACTTGTTATGAATGCACAATTTGGTGAGGGTTTTTGGTATTTTAGCGCATATTGTATATTTGCAATTATCGCGAGTAACTTAATTAAAACACCTGATAAACCGCAGTCTACATAATTAAAGTATTTGTGGTTGCCGTTAGGTTATCTTACAATCATTTTAAAATTTATTAAAAGGCATAATGTTGCAACGTTTTTACTCTAGTTTACTCATGATAACTTTACTGCTCACTTTTGTGGGTCAGGCAGTGGCGTCTGTAGCTATGGTATGCGAAATGCCACATTTGCCAACGAAAACAGCAATGCATGCCCAAATGCCAATGACACACAGTAGTGATGCAACAGCTGTTGCTAGCATGTCTGAAAATATGATGCAGATGGATTGTTGCGACGACGAAAGTACGCCACAGAATGATTGCAAATGCCCTATCAGTGGCTGCGCTGCTAATTCAATGCTTAATGTTGATACTTTATTTAGCGTTACTTTACTTGAATCTGAAAAAGTAAATATAAGTGTATTTACTACACAAATTAATATACCTCGTTCACTCTACCGCCCTCCTATGTCTGCTTAATAGCAGGATAGGTGTAATATCAATTTTATTGAAAACATGCTCATTCTAGGAACTAAATACCTCTCTAACTGCGTTAAAAATTACTTATATAAAGCAACTATACTGCGTAATTTTTTCCTTGTTATAGAGCAATTTTCCTACCGCAATAATAGATCATTAATTCAATGAAATTGATATAAAAGGTTTTTGTAAAACTCCTAAACACCTTTTTTGCTTCCTAATTTAAGAATTTCTTTTATTTTTAGATGGAGCAGGTGATGAACCACGCTGTAAGTATTAAAGCCGTATTATGTAGTGTTGTGTTATTTAGCACAGTTGTTAATGCGCAAAACAATTCAAATAACCTAAATATCGATACGCTAAAGCAAGCCCGCAATGAGCAAACGCTTAGCTTAACGCAAGCGCTTAATTATGCACTAACGCATGAGCCATGGCTAAAAGCGAGTGGCTACCAAGAAGATGCCGCAATAGCACAAAGTATTGCCGCAGGCACCTTACCCGATCCTGTTTTAACGGTTGGCTTACTTAACTTACCTACTAACGGTTATGCGTTTGATCAAGAAGGGATGACGCAGCTTAAAGTCGATTTGAGCCAAAAGTTTAGCCGAGGGAATAGTTTAGCGCTTAAACAAAAGGCATTAGCTCAGTCTGCTCAACAATATTCTTGGCAGCGCGCCGATCGCTTAGCACAAGTAAAAGCAATTGTGATTGAGTCGTGGTTAAACGCGTATCGTGCTCAGCGAAGTATTGCTTTAATTGAGCAAGATAAAGGGCTATTTACTCAGCTTATTGAAGTTACCGAAGCAAGCTACGCAAGTACCTTAGGTAAAACACGCCAGCAAGATATTATTCGTGCGCAATTAGAACTCACTCGCCTTGAAGATAAGTTGGTTATGCTTGAGCAGCAATTTGAAAGTGCTAAAAACCGTTTAGCACAGTGGTTACCTATGAATATGCTTATGCAGCCTTTAAATGCCGAATTTACTAAAACCACAGGGCTGGTTGATTTTGCAAACCTTGAATTTGATAAATTAATACAGTTGCTTATGGCGCATCCCGCAATTATTGCGATAGAAAAAACCGTCACCGCAAAGCAAACCGAAGTTGCACTCGCCAAGCAAAGTTACAAACCTCAAATGGGCGTTAATGTGGGTTATGGTTACCGAGATGAAACGCCTATGGGGGAGTCGCGAGCTGATTTACTTTCAGTAGGATTTAGCATTGATTTGCCATTGTTTACTGATAACAGACAAGATCAACAGGTTAAATCGGCTATTGCTAGTGCAGAAGCTACTAAAACACAAAAGCTGGTGGCGCTTCAAAAACTCAAAGGCATGTACTTTAAGGAGTTTAGCCAACTCGCTCGTTTGCAAAAACGCGATGCGCTTTATCAAAATACGTTATTACCGCAAATGTCAGAGCAATCTCAAGCAACACTTAATGCTTATACGCGCGACGATGGGGATTTTTCTGACGTGATGCGCGCGCGCATTGGTGAACTTAACGCCAAAATAGACGCGCTTAATATTCAAGTAGAACAGCATATTATTACCGCTCGCCTTAATTATTATGCAAGTAGCTTAGACCCCCAAGTAATGAGCGATAAAACTGGAGAATTACATAATGAATACTAATTTAAAGTTACTTGTTGCTGCCTTAATCGGTGCGGGCGCATTTGCGTTAATTGGCGCCTTAGTAATGCAGTTTTTACCTAGCAACTCGGCAATGAATGAACAACAAAGCGCTGACAAACAGCCCTTATATTGGGTAGCCCCTATGGATAGTAATTACAGGCGTGACGCACCAGGGTTGTCGCCAATGGGAATGGATTTAGTCCCTGTGTATGAAAGCGATACTAACGCTCAGGATGGACCAGGTGCAGTAACTATTTCGCCTGCAGTAGTTAATAACTTGGGTGTAAGAACTGCCAAAGTAGAGCTTAAAACACTTCACAGCGATATAAATACTGTGGGTTATGTGCAATATAACCAAGACCAACTTATTCACATTCATCCGCGTGTAGAGGGCTGGATTGAAAGTTTATATGTTAAAGCGCAAGGTGCACAAGTTAAAGCCGGTGAGCCTTTATATACTTTGTATTCCCCACAATTGGTGAATGCACAGGAAGAATTTTTATTGGCGGTTAATCGTAATAATACAGTGTTAATTCGCGCAGCAAAGGCACGTTTAGAGTCGTTAAATGTGTCTGATGGATTTATCGAGCGCTTACAAAAAAATAAAAAGATAATGCAAAATATTACTTTTTACGCAAAGCAAAGTGGTGTGGTAGATGAGCTAACAGTACGAGAAGGCTTTTACGTTAAACCAGGCACATCAATGATGAGTATTGCTCAGCTTGATGAAATTTGGGTAGAGGCAGAAGTGTTTGAACGCCAATCAGAACAAGTGAGCGTGGGCTTGCCCGTTACAATGACGCTTGATTACTTAAAAGGTCAAAAGTGGGAAGGTAAGGTTGATTACATTTACCCCGCGCTTGATGCTAAAAACCGAACGCTGCGTGTAAGACTCAGGTTTGAAAATGCAGATCATCGGTTAAAACCAAATATGTTTGCACAAGTGAGCATTCACGCTAAGGCGAGTAAAGCGCAATTTACAGTCCCTAAAGAAGCGGTAATTCGCACGCAGCATCAAAACCGTGTGGTTATTGCATTAGGTGAGGGTCGTTTTAAATCGGTAGAAGTCGAAGTTGGGCAAATTAATAGTAATGAAGCGGTCATTTTGTCAGGTGTGACGACAGGTAACACGGTAGTGACCTCAGCGCAATTTTTAATAGATTCTGAGTCAAGTAAGAGCTCCGACTTTAAACGAATGGAAATGCCTAGTTCTAGCATTAGCTCAGGTATGAGTTCGGATTCTGGTTCAGACTCAAATATGAACATGGATATACAGCCACAAAGCGCCACGGTTAACGGCACTATTAATGCCATAGATACACAAAATCGCATTATTAATATTAGTCGAGAGGCCATTGAAAAATGGAATCGAGAACCCGCCACAATGGACTTTGTATTAGCGCCAGATATTGATATTACCAAGTTTGAAAATGCCCAGTATATTAATTTTACTTTTAGCATTATTAATGATGAATTTGTAATTACTAACGCGCAAAACGCAGAGCCGATTGATCATTCTACTATGCAACCTATGCAACACAGTTCTCACTAGGAGCCATTATGATAACTGCCATTATTCGTTGGTCTGTTGGCAATCGCTTTTTTGTGTTGTTGCTTACATTAATTTTACTGGGTGGAGGATTGTTTGCACTAAAAAATACGCCCGTGGATGCCTTACCTGACTTATCTGATGTTCAGGTCATTATAAAAACTACTTACCCGGGGCAAGCGCCGCAAGTAGTGCAAGACCAAGTTACATTTCCGCTCACCACTGCAATGCTTTCTGTGCCGGGTGCACAAACTGTAAGGGGTTTTTCGTTTTTTGGTGACTCGTACGTTTACGTTATTTTTGACGAAAAAACTGATTTGTATTGGGCGCGTAGCCGAGTACAAGAATACCTAAGCCAAGCAGCAAACCGATTGCCCGATAGCGCTACGCCAGAGCTTGGCCCTGATGCAACAGGCGTAGGTTGGATTTACTTATACGCACTAATTGATAAAACAAATAAACACGATATTAGTCAGCTACGAAGCTTACAAGATTGGTTTTTAAAGTTTGAGCTACAAACTGTGCCCGGTGTATCTGAAGTGGCTGCTGTTGGTGGCATGGTTAAGCAATACCAAGTCAATGTAGAGCCTGATAAATTACGTGCATATGGTATCCCGCTTAGCCTTATTCAAACGGCGATTCAACAAGGCAACCAAGAGATGGGCGCCTCGGTAGTTGAAATGGCTGAAGCTGAATACATGGTAACAAGCACAGGCTACATTAAAAGTGTTGCCGACCTAGAAGCTATTCCGCTTGGTGTAAACGCTAATGGTACTGCGCTGCAATTGCGTGATGTAGCCGATATTAGAGTCGGGCCGCAAATGCGCCGTGGTATTGCAGAGCTTAATGGCGAAGGCGAAGTGACCGGCGGCATCGTTATTATGCGCTATGGCGAAAATGCACAAAAAACTATTGAGCTGGTAAAAGCAAAATTAGAATCACTTAAAAAGGGATTACCAGAGGGCGTTGAAATAATCCCTGTGTACGATCGCTCCAACTTAATAAATAACGCGGTAGATAATCTAACAAGTAAGCTAATTGAAGAGCTGATTGTAGTTGCTTTAGTGTGTGTGGTGTTTTTGTTTCATGTGCGCTCATCATTGGTGGCAATTATTACGTTACCGCTTGGCATTTTAACGGCATTTATAATTATGTATTGGCAGGGGATTAACGCCAACATTATGTCTTTAGGAGGAATTGCAATAGCGATAGGTGCAATGACCGACGGCGCTATCGTCATGATTGAAAATATGCACAAACATATGGAAAATACGCCCCTTACCAACGAAAACCGCTGGGAAG
Organism: Pseudoalteromonas sp. SR43-5; assembly: GCF_014163835.1. Classification (NCBI taxonomy): domain Bacteria; kingdom Pseudomonadati; phylum Pseudomonadota; class Gammaproteobacteria; order Alteromonadales; family Pseudoalteromonadaceae; genus Pseudoalteromonas; species Pseudoalteromonas sp. SR43-5. The sequence continues at coordinate 43,726 of NZ_JACJEA010000012.1, read as the reverse complement.
TTGTGGCTAAATCGGCGAGTGAAGTGGGTCCTGCATTATTTTTTAGTTTATTAATTATTACCGTCAGCTTTATGCCGGTATTTATTTTAGAAGCGCAAGAAGGACGTATGTTTGCGCCACTGGCTTACACTAAAACCTATGCTATGGCAGCGTCTGCTGGGCTTGCGATTACCTTAGTGCCGGTATTAATGGGTTACTTTATTAGAGGTAAAGTTATTTCGGAGCAAAAAAATCCAGTTAACCGATTACTCGTCGCAGCGTATCGCCCACTACTTAACTGGGTGCTTAAATTTCCAAAAATGACATTGGTACTCGCGGTGGTTGTTTCTGTTATTGGCTTTTACCCGGTAAACAAAATAGGCAGTGAATTTATTCCGCCACTTGATGAGGGCGATTTAATGTATATGCCCACAACGTATCCTAGTTTATCGGTAGGTAAAGCGCGCGAAATACTACAGCAAACCGACAAGTTAATTGCCACAGTGCCCGAGGTTAAAACAGTATTTGGTAAAGTTGGGCGAGCAGAAACAGCAACAGATCCTGCGCCGCTTACAATGATAGAGACGTTTATTCAGTTAAAACCAAAAAACGAATGGCGCGAGGGTATGACGCTTGAAAAACTTAAAAAAGAACTCGACGGTTTGGTTAAGTTTCCGGGGTTGACGAACGCGTGGGTAATGCCAATTAAAACACGTATTGATATGCTCGCAACCGGTATTAAAACCCCTGTGGGTATTAAAGTTGCGGGACCAAAGTTGAGTGAAATTCAAAAAATTGGTCAACAAATAGAAGTGTTATTGAAAGATGTGCAAGGCACTGCATCGGTTTACTCAGAGCGAGTAGCCGGTGGACGTTATATAAAAGTAGATATAAATCGTGAAAAAGCCGCGCGCTATAGCTTAAATATTAGCGACATACAGCAAGTTGTATCTACTGCAATTGGTGGTACAAACGTAACTCAAACCGTAGAAGGGCAAGAGCGTTACCCAGTTAATTTGCGTTACCCGCAAGCATACAGAGACTCGCCAGAAGAGCTAATGCTGTTACCCATTGTAACGCCTACAGGGCAGCGTATAGCACTTGGTGATGTAGCCAATGTATTTATTGAAGATGGACCGCCTGGTATAAAAAGCGAAAATGCACGTTTAAACGGTTGGAGTTTTATTGATATAGATGGCGTTGATATTGGTACTTACGTTGAGCACGCTCAGCAAGTGCTCGATAAGGACCTAATACTACCTGCTGGCTACTCAATTACGTGGGCTGGGCAGTATGAATACATGCAGCGCGCTAAAGACAAACTGACTTATGTATTACCACTTACATTAGCGATTATTATTGTGTTGCTTTATCTTAATTTTAGAAGCTTTGCTGAGGTCACTATTATTATGGCTACTTTGCCACTGGCAATGATTGGTGGCGTATGGCTAATGTATTTAGAGGGCTTTAACTTTTCAGTTGCAGTGGGTGTAGGTTTTATTGCCTTAGCTGGGGTAGCGGTAGAAATTGGGGTCATTATGTTGGTGTATTTAAACCAAGCCTATCAAGAAAAATGCATCGAAGCAGAGCAGGCAGATAAGCCACTTAGTTTAGTGCAATTACAGCAAGCTATTATTGAAGGTGCAGGGCTTCGAGTACGCCCGGTTATGATGACTGTCGCGACAATTATTATTGGCTTGCTACCTGTGCTGTATGGCACAGGCACCGGAAGCGAAGTAATGAGTCGAATAGCTGCACCTATGGTTGGCGGTATGGGCAGTGCAATTGTACTCACCTTACTTGTTATTCCTGCGGTTTACCTACTGTGGCGCAAACAAGGACTTAAATAATATAAAGCAACAAGACGATAGAGCAGTGCGGTTACTACCCACGCATTGCTCTATAAAAATTACCTATAATTTGTAAGTTATTCTATTAAATTGCTAACTAATATCTATTTTAAAATTAACCTTCTGTTTTTAAATGGTTTTTTAATTGGCACGCTTTACGCAGTGTAGTACCTATACAGTCAACTAAGTAAGGAATGCACATGCAAGTTAAAACAATTAAAGAGGTATACGATTGGACCGTTTTGTTTCATACGCAAATGGCGGCTAATTTTCATAGCGTAAAGGATTTACTCGATGAACATAATGCAATGCTGGTGGACTACTACCTAAATTACGAAAAAAAACTCGCTGAAGATTTAGTCGGGTTTAAAGCGATAACCGAAATAAATACGCTCGATACGTACTGTTATGAATACTTTGCTAAAAATCCTGAGCTAATTACTTTCGAAGACATTAGTAAAGACCAGCAATTTGATGAGAAAGTTATTCAAGCTTATTTATCAGAGCAGCATCAAAAAATAATTGAATTATACGAATACTTACTTGAGCGCGCTGAAACTCAAAGTGGCCAAGAAAAGCTGCAACAAATACTAGAGCTGGAAAAGCAAGGTATAAAGCAAATGATGCAAAGTACGAATCGTCATATGGATATGTAGCTTTATAAGATAACTATTCAAAATAGCCGATGCTTGCATCGGCTTATTTTATGTCTGCGTTAAATAACCCGCAGAGGGCTTTGATAAACTGGCTAAAATAATATGCGTGTCAACAGTGTGGCACGCACCTAGGGAGATCAAACTTCTTCTGTATCTACAATTAAATCACTTGTTATTGATTCCAATGCTTCAATGACTTCGTCTTTATTCATACCATTGGGTAAAGTAACGGTAGCAACAGCGCTAAAAATAGGCACCCCCCAATTAGGCGCACTTTGCTGCCTTGAATTTAAATGAGTAATGTTAGCGCCTTTGTGGCGTATTACACTCGCCAACTCTTGAACAATACCTGGGCGATCGTTACCTGTTATAACCAGATTGATTTGTTCTAATGTTGATGGTTCAATTTCTGTGTTTCCGGTTTCAATTCGAACGTCTAACTTAGGTAACTTATTTAAAGCGCTTTGTAGTGATTGAAAGTGCTCCTCAGCAACTTCAAGTTGAATAATACCTGCAAAATGACCTAATAAATGGCTTAAGTTACTGCTTAGCCAGTTGCCATGATTTTGTAACACGACGGATGAGATACTCTCTACTAAACCAGGGCGATCTTGCCCTAGAATAGTTATAACCAACTGCTTCATAAATAATTCTCTTTTTAAGCCCAAAGAAAGTAAATGCATAGGCATTAAGTGTATTGTCTAATCTAAATTGTGTATTGTTGCACTTTTATAAATCGTTGATTTTAAAATAATAAAATTGAATGTGGTTGTGTTGACTATACGCGGTATTAATAGTCATTCTTATTTAGTAAGTACTCTTTTAGTATTGACCTCGATAAATGCTTTGTCCAATTATTTTATAATTTAGTTCACTTAAAAATCATCTATATGAGACTTATTTAGCGATTTTCTTCGCTAGTTTTATTTAAAACCGTTTTAACGTGCTTATTATTACTGCTGTAACATTACTGTCATCTTGATGAAATATAATTTATACAACGTTAAGATTTAAGGGTGTTTTGATGACTTCAAATCCGAATAAACCGACTTTTAATACGGATCGAAGCCGTCTATTTAAAGATCGGTTTGCCAAATTTGGTATAACCGCAGGTGGGATAATGGTATTGGTAGCACTGCTATTAATATTCTTTTACCTTCTTTATGTAGTACAGCCAATTTTTGAATCAGCAAAAGTAGAAAAACGCGATAGCTTTCAGGTCGCTAATTCGCAGCAAATAGCAGGCCTAGGTGTAGAAGAGCAAACTGAAGTTGCTTATTTACTCAGTCAGCAAGGTCAGGTTGATTTTTACAGTGTGCAAGATGGCAGCTTTGGTAAAAAGCTTAAAACATTAAACGCCGAGCTACCAAGTGATGCAACAAGCTTTGCAACTAGCGCGCCTTTTCAAGGGTATTATGCGTTTGGTTTAAAAGATGGCACTGTAATGGTCGTAGCACCTAAATTTTTGGTCACCTTTCCTAATAATGAGCGTAAATTAACGCCTCGTTTAGACTTTCCTCTTGGGGAAATGGCTTTGGAAGTAGATGAACAAGGCTCAGCTATTAAACGCTTTGCATTTAGCCACTATGAAGACAGAACAGCTGTTGTCGCACTTACAGAAGACAAACGGGTGCTGTTTAGCAGTTTTGTTGCTGAAGAGAATATGTTTACTGGCGAAGTTGAGTGGGTTGTTGAGCGCACAGAGCTAGATGTTGAAGGGCGTGTAGATGAGCTATTAATGTCGCCAGATACAACCCGTACTTTTGTACGTTCTGCTAATCAAGTTTACGTATACGATACACGTGACCCAAGTGATGTAGAGCAAATTCAGCTACTTTCAGCTAACGAAGAAAATGCCAATATTGTATCTGCACAATTACTAGCAGGTGCAAACTCATTAATGCTTGCCAATGATAACGGCGAAGTTTCGCAGTGGTTTGAAGTTAACACTGACACTGGCCGCGAATATGAAAAAATACGTTCATTTGAAACGACTAAGCAAAGTAAATTAAATGTATTTACAGAGTTCTACCGTCGTACTTTTTTTACGACCAGCAGTAACGGTGAGCTTGGGGTGTACTACACAACAAGCGAAGCAAAATTATGGCAAGGTAAAGTAAGTGAAGGCGCAATACAAAACTTTGCAATTTCACCGCGTTCAAATGCTGCATTAATTTTGGCGGATAACAAACTAACAGTATTAGAAATACATAACGAGCATCCAGAAGTCACTTGGTCAGCGCTTTGGCAAGAAGTGTGGTACGAAGGTTACCCAGAGCCAGGTTATATATGGCAGTCAACATCAGCCAGTGATGACTTTGAATCTAAGTTTTCATTAGTGCCAATTTCGTTCGGTACATTAAAAGCAGCCCTTTATGCGATGTTATTTGCAGTGCCTATTGCGCTTTCGGCGGCAATTTACACGGCATACTTTATGTCGAGTAAATTACGTAAGGTAGTTAAGCCTACTGTTGAAATAATGGAAGCATTACCAACCGTTATTTTAGGTTTTTTAGCCGGTCTTTGGTTAGCTCCTTTGATAGAAGAGCACTTACCTGCAATTGTTGGGTTACTCATATTATTACCTTTAGGTATGTTAGCGACAGGTTTAGCTTGGACTAAATTACCAACCAAAATCCGTCATCGAATTCCTGAAGGATCTCATTCAATTATCCTTATTCCGGTCGTTTTACTTATTGGCTGGTTTTCGTTTGCGATGAGTGAATTTGTTGAGCTTTGGATGTTTGACGGCAATGTACGTCAGTACTTAACAAATGAGCTAGGTATGACATTCGATCAACGTAACTCGCTGGTTGTAGGTATTGCGATGGGGTTTGCAGTTATTCCAACTATATTCTCAATTGCAGAAGACGCCGTATTTAGTGTTCCAAAGCATTTATCAAATGGCTCATTAGCATTAGGTGCAACGCAGTGGCAAACACTAATACGTGTTGTATTACTAACAGCAAGCCCTGGTATTTTCTCTGCGGTAATGATGGGACTTGGCCGCGCCGTTGGCGAAACCATGATTGTACTTATGGCAACGGGTAATACACCTATTATGGATTGGAGCATCTTCCAAGGTATGCGTACGCTTGCAGCAAATATTGCAGTTGAAATGCCTGAGTCAGAAGTAGGTAGTTCGCATTACAGAATATTGTTCTTAGCGGCCTTTGTACTATTCATATTCACATTCATTTTTAACACAGTCGCTGAGTTTGTTCGCCAGCAACTGCGTGAAAAATATAGCTCAATGTAAGCGGAGAGACATGACATGGTAAAGCAGTGGTTTAAGTCTGGTTCTCCTTGGATTTGGATGACCGGTGGTGCAGTGAGCATCAGTTTAATTTCAGTTCTAGGCTTATTAGCAATGATAGCCTGGAAAGGATTAAGTTTTTTCTGGCCTTCAGAAGTTGTGCAGTTTGAACTTGAAGGGTCAATTTCAAAACAAACCGTTATTGGCGAAGTTTATGACCGTGAATTAGTACCAAAAACGCGTTTAGCCGCGACAGGTATTGACGTTAGCGGATTTGAAAAAGAAGAAATAGAGCGCTTACTTATTAAAACAGGTAATCGTGAGTATGTAGATTTAGACTTTCGTTGGATATTAGAAACCGACATTAAAAATAAAACAACGCCTGCAACGCTTGCTGTATTTGAGCGTAGTAAAAACGGTAATTTTTATGGTTATGTTGAAAGTGTAATTAAAGATGGTAAACCAGTCGAAGGCGATAAAATTGAAGCTCTACATGAACTTGTAGAGCGTGCCGTGGATTTAAACGACGAAGCACTTGATTTACAAAATGGTGACATTGGGCATATTAACTATGAGCTTGAGCGTCTTCGTTTAAAAGAAAAGGGCTACTTACTAGATAACGCACTCACTGATGAACGTGTTGCTGAGCTTGCTCAAGAGCGTACTGAATTACGTGCGCAGTATGGTGTACTTGAAAAAGATTTATTTGCACTACGTAAACAAGCTAAACGTGACCACGTAACTGTAAAAGATATGCGCGGTGAAGTAGTTACGATTCCAATGTATCAAGTACTTGATGTTTGGTTTCCAAATGATATGGGCTTTTTTGCAAAGCTAGGGCACTACTTTGTGCAGCTAGGTAAGTTTGTATCTGATGACCCACGTGAAGCAAATACAGAGGGCGGTGTTTTCCCTGCTATATTTGGTACTGTGTTTATGGTTATGCTGATGGCTGTAATAGTGACGCCGTTTGGTGTTGTTGCTGCAATTTACTTACACGAGTATGCCGCTAAAAATGCAGTCACTAAGATGATTCGTATTGCGGTGATTAACTTGGCCGGTGTGCCTTCAATTGTGTACGGTGTGTTTGGCCTCGGCTTTTTTGTATACATGTTAGGTGGTAGCTTAGACCAATTATTTTACCCTGAAGCGGCACCAACGCCAGTATTTGGTACGCCAGGTGTAATGTGGTCGGCGTTAACGCTTGCTATATTAACTTTGCCAGTTGTTATTGTATCGACTGAGGAAGGCTTATCTCGTATTCCAAGTACCGTACGTGACGGTTCACTAGCGCTTGGCGCAACAAAGGTTGAAACGTTATGGCGCATAATTATTCCAATGGCAAGCCCTGCAATTATGACTGGTTTAATACTGGCAGTTGCGCGTGCTGCAGGTGAAGTTGCACCATTAATGTTAGTAGGCGTTGTAAAAATGGCCCCTACATTACCACTTGATGGTAACTTCCCGTATTTTCACTTAGATAGAAAGTTCATGCACTTAGGCTTTCATATATACGATGTTGGCTTCCAAAGCCCTAATGTTGAAGCGGCACGTCCGCTGGTATACGCCACTGCCTTTTTATTGGTGTCGGTGATTATTACCCTAAACATAACGGCCATTGGTATACGTAACCATTTACGTGAAAAATTCAGATCGCTTGAACACTAATTAGTAAAGATTTTATAGGTAACAAAAATGATTACAGTCGCTCCACAAGTAAACCAAGCTAATATTGGTCAAAAGTTAGACCTAGAAAATTTAACGGATGATCAAAAAGCGCTAGAGATTAAAGACCTCGATCTTTACTACGGTGATAAGCAGGCGCTTAATAAAGTTAATATGAACATTCCTAAAGGCCAAGTAACTGCGTTTATCGGGCCGTCTGGGTGTGGTAAATCAACATTACTGCGTTGTATTAATCGCATGAATGATTTGGTTGATATTTGCCGTATTGAAGGTGAAATATTACTCCATGGTCAAAATATTTACGATAAGAGCGTAGATGTAGCAGCACTTCGTCGTAATGTAGGCATGGTGTTTCAGCGCCCTAATCCATTTCCTAAATCAATTTATGAAAATGTAGTTTATGGCCTGCGCTTACAAGGCATTAAAGAGAAACGTAAATTAGATGAAGTAGTAGAGCAATCACTTCGTGGTGCTGCTTTGTGGGATGAAGTAAAAGATAGATTGCACGATAGCGCGTTTGGCTTATCGGGTGGTCAGCAACAACGTTTAGTTATAGCTCGCTCAATTGCAATTGAGCCTGAGGTACTTTTACTTGATGAACCAACATCAGCACTCGACCCTATTTCTACTTTGGTAATCGAAGAGCTAATAAACGATTTAAAAAACAAATTTACCGTTGTTATTGTTACACACAACATGCAACAAGCAGCGCGTGTATCTGATCAAACAGCCTTTATGTATATGGGCGAATTGATTGAATACTCAGACACAAATACCTTATTTACTACACCAACGAAGAAAAAGACTGAAGATTACATTACCGGTCGTTACGGTTAATTAGCCCGTTATAGCGTGTTGTACAAGATTAAGAGAGAAGGTAACTATGGAACATAATATTAATAAGCATATTTCTGGGCGCTTTAACCAAGAACTAGAAAATGTACGTAACCATGTATTGAGTATGGGTGGCTTAGTTGAGCAGCAATTAAATAGCGCGCTTGATGCGGTGAGTCGTAACGATGCTGAGCTTGCTCAAAAGGTACGTCAGAACGATTACAAAGTAAATGCAATGGAAGTCAGCATTGATGAAGAATGTACGCGTATCATTGCTCGTCGTCAGCCTGCAGCAAGTGACTTACGTTTAGTGATTGCAATTGCAAAAACTATTGCAGATTTAGAACGTATTGGCGATGAAGCTGAGCGAATTGCTAAAGTTGCACTAGACTCATTTACTAAAGATCAACAAGACTTGTTAGTAAATATTGAGAATATGGGCCGCCAAGTTCTAAAGATGTTACATGATGTACTAGACGCATTTGCACGTATGGATGTGCAGCGCGCATTTCAAGTACATAAAGAAGATGCAAAAGTTGACCGTGAATATGAAGCTATCACACGTCAAATAATGACTTATATGATGGAAGATCCACGCTCAATCCCTAAAATTATGGACTTAGTTTGGTCTGTTCGTTCATTAGAGCGCATAGGTGATCGCTGTCAAAATATTGCGGAATACATTATTTATTTTGTAAATGGCAAAGATATTCGTCATACATCTCAAGAAGATATAGAAAAATCGCTATAATTTTTTACCTATTTTTCTTTTTTATTAAAGCGGCTTAGTGCCGCTTTGTGCATTGCAAGCCTTAGTGAAGTAATAAAAAGCGTTCACAATCTTGGTTAATACTGTAAAATTCATGCTGCAAAGCATATCAATTTGATTAAAGGGTCAGTTATGCCTACAAACGCGTTTTTAGGAGTATTTGCAAAATCTCCTATCAAACCAATGGAAGAACACATCAAGAAGGTTCATCAAGCAAGTAAAGCTTTGATACCTTTTTTTAATCACGTATTTAAAGAAGAGTGGGTACAAGCTGAAGAGCTTCGCATCACTATTCGCAATTTAGAACGTGAAGCTGATGATATGAAAAGAGATATACGCTTACAATTGCCACGTGGTTTATTCATGCCGGTAGAGCGTACAGATCTTCTCGAATTAGTAACTCAACAAGATAAAATTGCCAATAAAGCAAAAGATATTGCAGGACGAGTGATTGGTCGTGAAATGACCATTCCTAAAGTTATGCAAGCTGATTTCTTAGCTTACTTAACCCGTTGTGTAGATGCGACTAAACAAGCATCTAAAGCAATTAACGAATTAGAAGAATTGCTAGAAACGGGTTTTAAAGGTCGAGAAGTCACCTTAGTAGAAAAAATGTTAGTTGAATTGGATGCCATAGAACAAGACACGGACGAAATGCAGATAAAAGTACGCCGCCAGCTACGTGATGTAGAGGGTGAGTTAAACCCAATTGATGTGATGTTTTTGTACAAAATCATTGAATGGGTTGGCGAGCTTGCAGATATTGCAGAGCGCGTAGGATCACGTCTTGAGCTGATGTTAGCTCGTTAATTTAAAATCAGTTCAAACACGAAAGATTAAGGTTTTACAATGGATATCATTGCATCTTACGGCACGGTATTAATTTTAATTGCCGCAGCAGTCGGCTTTTTTATGGCTTATGGTATTGGCGCGAACGACGTAGCGAACGCCATGGGTACATCTGTAGGTTCAAAAGCGCTAACAATCAAACAAGCTATTTTTATAGCGATGATTTTTGAATTTGCAGGCGCCTATTTAGCAGGTGGTGAGGTTACATCAACAATTCGTAAAGGAATTATTGATGCAGCACCATTTGCAGATATTCCGGAATTAATGGTTCTGGGTATGATTTCGTCTTTATTTGCAGCCGGTGCTTGGTTATTAATGGCCTCGTTCTTAGGTTGGCCTGTATCTACAACTCACTCAATCATTGGTGCAATCATTGGTTTTGCGTTAGTTGCAGTAGGTACTGAGGCGATTCAATGGGATAAAGTAGGTGGTATCGTAGGTAGTTGGATTATAACACCTGCCATATCAGGCTTTATTGCATACTTAATATTCATGAGTGCACAAAAACTTATTTTTAATACAGATGCACCACTAAAAAATGCTAAACGTTATGTCCCTCTTTATATGGGCTTAGCAGGTTTTATCATGGCATTGGTTACAATTAAAAAGGGCTTAAAGCACGTTGGTATAGACCTAGGCTCAGCTGAAGGCTATGCACTGTCAGTAGGTGTTGCAATAGTTGTTGCTGTGATTGGTAAAATTGCCATATCTCGCTTAAATATTGATCCAAAAGCAGATAAACAAATGCAGTTCAACAATGTTGAAAAAGTATTTGCTGTTCTTATGGTACTTACAGCATGTTGTATGGCATTTGCACATGGTTCTAATGACGTTGCTAATGCAATTGGTCCACTAGCAGCTGTTGTAAACATTGTTGAAAACAATGGTGAAATTGCTAAAAAAGCAGCTATTGCTTGGTGGATTCTACCTCTAGGTGGTTTTGGTATTGTTGCTGGTCTTGCTATTTTAGGCAAAAAAGTAATCAAAACAATTGGTGAAGGTATTACACATTTAACACCTAGCCGTGGTTTTGCTGCTGAACTAGCTGCTGCTTCTACCGTTGTTATTGCCTCAGGTACTGGTATGCCAATCTCTACTACTCAAACCTTAGTGGGTGCGGTATTAGGTGTAGGTATGGCACGTGGAATTGGCGCGCTTAACATGGGTGTTATCAGAAACATTGTAGTTTCTTGGGTAATTACATTGCCAGTTGGCGCTGCCCTTGCTATTGTTATTTTCTACGTACTAAGAACCGCATTTGGGGTTTAATAAAAAGTACTCAAAGACTTTTAGCTTGAAAAGATCTCAATGCCCTAGGTGTTGGGGTCTTTTTATTTGTGGAAAGAAAAAATGACTAACCTTCCAAGTATTAAACAACTACAGTATTTATTAGCTGTTCATCAACATCAGCACTTTGGCAGAGCCGCTAGTGCCTGCTTTATAGGACAATCTACTTTAAGTAGCGCTATTCAAAATCTTGAAGAAACACTAGGCTGTCAGCTAATTGAGCGTGAAAATCGCAGCCTGATGTTTACCAGTATTGGTGAAGAAGTTGTTGAGCGTTCTCGTAAAATAATTAACGATACAATTAGTTTAAAAGAGCTTACAAAAAGCTTTTTAACACCACTAAGTGGTAAGCTGACTGTGGGTGTTATACCTACAATTGCAAGCTTTATAGCGGCTCCGCTTTATCATTTTTGTAAAGAAACCTTTTGTGATTTAGAGCTGGTATTAATTGAAGATACGAGTGACAAGCTACTGGATAAACTTGAACATGGGCATATTGATTTAGCGCTACTTGCACTGCCGTACGAAACAGATAAATTTCATACACAAGTATTGGCAAAAGATCAGTTTAGTTTAGTGCACCATAAGGATTACAGCGCTGCAAAGGGCGTAGTCGACTTTAATCTATTACCAGAGGCTAGCGTATTCTTATTAGAGCGCGAGCACTGCATGACGGGCCATGCGCTTAGTGCATGTCACTTAAACCGTGCCAGTTGTATTAACCCATTTGAAGCTGCAAGCTTACATACTCTATTAAGCATGGTTGAGCATCAGCTCGGGGTGACTTTTTTACCACAGATGGCGATTAATGCGGGTATTTTAGATAATAAAAATATGGTGGCTACACCATCACAAAGTGATGCATATAGAGATATTGGTATCTTGTGGCGTAAAACTACGGGCCGAATTCGAGACTTTAGGCTATTTAGTCAACAGCTTGAGGTGTTTTTAAAGCGTCAATGTAGTTTAGATTTTTCTAAAGCAGAATAATAAGTGAACTAAAGCAGCCTACAAAGGCTGCTTTTGATTTTGAAGATGGCTTTCAAAAGGCTCAAGTTCAGGTAAAAATAATAAATAAATCCATACCACCAAGTTAAAGTAAGGCACACAGCCTAATACAGTAAAAACCTTAACTGGGTAGCCTTTAATATTCGCGTAGCGGTAACACTGATACGCGATTGCAAAATGTATAATCAGTAATAACATAACTAGTTGTGTCATACCTTCTTCCTTAAAAGCTTCAATAGCTTTGAAACCCACTATAAATATCGGTACTACGCCGCCAAAAGGTAATGTCATGTTTTTAAAGTGAAATACATAAAAAGGCACGACATTTTTTATTTGATGCTGAAAGTATAGGCAAGAAAGGTAATATTGGTAGTAATAAAATGATTAAAATTGTTTAATTTTGTTTATTTTGGGCTAGCTTGTTGTTGGTAAAACGTTTTATTTTTAGAAATTTTTTCGAGTTCATCTTTTACTTTTTCAACAGGTATTGGACGTGCAATAAAGTAGCCTTGCCCATAATCAACACCAATTTCTTTTAGTGCAAAAAATATCTCTTCGTTTTCAACGTACTCAGCTACAGAGCGCTTATCGAGAGACCGACTAATATCATTTATTGCTTTTACTAACGCTAAATCTATAGGGTCATTGAGCATATCACTTACAAATGAGCCATCAATTTTTACATGCTGTGCTGGTAGCTGTTTTAAATAATTAAATGTACTAAATCCAGTTCCAAAATCATCGATAGAAAAATGACAGCCTAAGCTATTAAGCTTCTCAATCATTTTACGAGTGGCCTTTAGGTTATTAATACTCGCAGATTCAGTTATTTCAAAAATTATCCGCGAAGCAGGCACGTTATACTTTTCAAGGTTTGATTCAATTAATGGCAATAAGCGCTCATCTAAGAACGATTGTGCTGACAAATTAATAGCAACTTGGTTTAACTCTGGGTGCTTAGATACACAAGCAATAGCATTACGTATAACGCATTGATCCATCAAAAATGTGTCGTTAAGCATTTCTAAAGAGGGAATAAACTGGTTTGGGTATACGAGTTCACCTTTTAGTTTTAAGCGTAAAAGCGCTTCAAAATAAGCAACTTTACACTCTTTAAAATCCCAAATAGGTTGGTAATGTAGTTCAATATTATCTTGCTGTAGTGCTTGGCGAATTTCGTGGCCCCATTCAAGCCCTGTTTGTAGTGTATTGTTTTGAGCATCTTCTTTTGAATAGCAATGTACTAAGTTACGCCCTAGGTTTTTGGCAATATACAAAGCAATATCGGCTTGTTTTAAACACTCATTAGGGTCGTTATTTTGTGTCGTGATTTGAGTTAAACCAATAGAGCACCTAATAGTGTATATCTGATCTTCTGATTTAAAAGCATGTTTTTCTATCGCACTACACACACCTTCTGCAATAAGGTGTGCATCCAGTAAATTCATATTGGTAAGTATGACTGCAAATTCATCCCCACCAATTCTGCATACCAGGTGATCGTCGCCAATATTTGCTTTAAATAATTGCGCCACTTCTTTTAAAACTATATCGCCCTGATGATGGCCTTTACTGTCGTTTATTATTTTAAAGTGATCGAGGTCAATATAAATAACAGCATGCTCAATGCCATCATAGGTGTATTTATCTTGGCATATTTTATTAAGCTGTTGATCAAAATAATAACGATTATGTAAACCAGTTAATGGGTCATGGTGTGCTAAATGACGTAGTTGAATCTCAGCTTGCTTTCGTTCGTGTATATTGTCGATAGTTGCGGTTATGGTCGCGTTATTACGGCTATTTTTTATTAGCTGCAATCTGCATTCAACCCAAATTAAATTGCCATTTTTGTGGGTTAACTTTACTTCTATTTGTTGCTGTTGCTCGCCACCATGTAAAATATCGTTAATAGTGTAGTCAAGCCTTCCTTTATCTTCGTTATTACAATAAGCGCTTAATGGGTTTTGTAGTGATGATTTAACACCAAAACCGCTTAATGTTTCCCATGCGGGGTTAATAAAACGAATATTACCTTGCTGATCGAGCTCTAAAACAACTGTATTTAAGTGCAATAAAATACGCTGATGAGCTGAAAATAACTCCTTGTAACGCACTTCGCTCACGCTTAATTGTTCTACTTTGTAAGCAAATTCAGCATAACTCACCATAAAATCTTCACGTCGTGCGGCGTGGTCACACACTTTGTTTAAAAATGAAGGATCGTAAGGGGCTCTAATAAAGTCGGTAACACCCGAAAGCAAAAGCTGCTCAGCGTAATCGGCATCGTCACTTTCTATAATTGTAACAATAGCTTGTTTAGAATTGTGCTGGAGGATTTCTTCAACGAGTACACTCGAGCTCTCTGCACTTGATGTAGTGGCATCGAGTAGCACAATTGAAAACTGCTGTTGGTTATAAGCGTTAAGTGCCGCTTTAGCTGAAGTTACGTGAGTGATAGCAAAGTTTAACTTTAACTGTTCACTTATTTTGTCTGCCGTATTTTGAAGTGGCTCTAATAATAATAAGTTTAGCCGGCTACTTTTTTCTAAGTGAGTAGATAAAACATTCGCAAGTACTTGAGGGAGCATATCTTTGTGCTCAAACGGTAGTACAGCATCTATCCCATAGCTTCGGGCTGTTGTTTCGGCAATCCGCTCACAGTAAATTGGCGGAATAAGTAAGATTGGTGTGTTTTTTGGTGTTTTTAATAATCCTGAGCGGATCATCCTAGAAAAGCGCCAGCCATCAATTTTACCAACATTAATGCCCGTTATTATAATATCAACAGGGTGTTGTTTTAAAAGCTTTAAAGCTTGTTGGCTGTCTTGGGCATCAATAAAGGTAAATACATTTAAGCTCTCTAAAGTGCCCTTAATCGCGCGACGTTCAGCACTACTTGCGTTTAATATTAGCAATTTAAGCTGGTTTGGCACGAGTTGAACACCCCTAATATAACTTATAATAATTTAGCCGAATAAGAATAGTGACATTTAACCATAAGAACAAGAGAATTTAATGGCAAACACGCAAACAGACATTATAAGTTTGGCTGATTTCTTGAGCTTAATATCCGATACATATACACTTGGCGCGATTTTAAATGATGTGGATTACTAATTATGCGCGTGGCTGACTTTAGCTTTGACTTACCTGATGAATTAATAGCTCGTTTTCCTAAAGCGGACAGAACCAGCAGCCGTCTACTCACTTTAGATGGCCCAAGCGGAACTTTAGAACATAAAGTGTTTAGCGATATACTTGATTTAGTAAACGAAGGCGATTTATTGGTCTTTAACAATACACGCGTTATTCCAGCACGTATGTTTGGTCAAAAAGCTTCAGGCGGAAAAGTTGAAGTACTTGTAGAGCGGGTATTAGATGAACATCGCGTACTTGCGCATGTACGGGCGAGCAAGTCGCTTAAGGTTGGTAACGAAGTTATTTTAGAAGGCAAAGCCAAGGCAACAATGGTTGCACGCCACGATACTTTATTTGAGCTTGAGTTCGATCATAGCCAAAATGTGCTAGATATACTTAATGATATTGGCCATATGCCACTGCCTCCTTATATTGACCGACCTGATACCGATGCTGACCGTGAGCGTTACCAAACTGTTTATGGTGAAAAACCAGGTGCAGTTGCAGCACCAACTGCAGGTCTACATTTTGACGATAAGTTAATGACAGCACTCAAAGATAAAGGCGTAAATATGGCTTTTGTTACGCTACACGTTGGCGCTGGTACTTTTCAGCCGGTACGAGTTGATAGTGTTGATGAGCATGTAATGCACTCAGAATACATAGAAGTACCTGATGACGTAGTTGCAGCTGTTGCGCAAACTAAAGCAAATGGTGGGCGTGTAATTGCGATAGGCACAACTTCAGTTCGCTCATTAGAGTCGGCTGCTAAAGTTCACGGCGGCAAGTTAGATACGTATTTTGGTGATACCGATATATTTATTTTTCCGGGTTATCAATTTAATGTTGTTGATGCCATGGTCACAAATTTTCACTTACCAGAATCAACGCTCATTATGTTAGTAAGTGCTTTTAGCGGCCAAGACAATATTATGGGCGCTTACAATACTGCAATAGAGCAGCAGTACCGCTTTTTTAGTTATGGCGACGCGATGTTTTTAACACGTAAGTAACAAAATATTGTTTAATACTCAGTAGAATATATTAAAACCCCCAGCTTAGTTGCTGGGGTTTTTGTTTGCGGCAATTGGCAAAACTGAATTTATCGCAGCTAATAGTATTAGTGAGGCAAAAAGGGTAGAATCAGGCGGTTAAATTATAGCTTGTTGGACTGTTTTTCCGACATTGAGGATGATATGAAATTTGAATTAGATTGTACTGACGGAAAAGCGCGCCGCGGCCGCTTAATTTTTGACCGTGGTGTAATAGAAACACCTGCTTTTATGCCTGTTGGTACTTACGGTACTGTAAAAGGTATGACGCCAGATGAAGTTAAAGCCACTGGTGCGCAAATATGTTTAGGTAATACCTTTCATTTAATGCTTCGCCCAGGTACTGAGATCATTAAACAACATGGTGATTTACACGACTTTATGAATTGGGACTTCCCAATTTTAACTGACTCAGGCGGTTTTCAAGTATTTAGCTTAGGCGCAATGCGCAAAATCACTGAAGAAGGCGTTTTATTTCAATCTCCAGTAAATGGTGATGAAATTATGATGTCGCCTGAAAAGTCGATGGAAGTACAGCGCGACTTAGGCTCAGACATCGTTATGATTTTTGACGAGTGTACGCCATACCCAGCAACTGAAAAAGAAGCTAAAGATTCTATGGAGTTATCTCTTCGTTGGGCTAAGCGTTCAAAAGAAGGGCATGGCGATAATCCATCTGCTTTATTTGGTATTATCCAAGGTGGTATGTACCCAGAATTACGTGCACAATCACAAGCTGGCCTTGAAGAAATTGGTTTTGACGGTTATGCATTAGGTGGCCTATCAGTAGGTGAGCCTAAAAACGAAATGATGAATATCCTTGATCATTGTGCGTTTAAAATGCCAGAAGACAAGCCTCGTTACCTTATGGGTGTAGGCAAGCCAGAAGACTTAGTTGAGTCGGTTCGCCGTGGTATTGATATGTTTGACTGTGTTATGCCAACACGTAATGCGCGTAACGGGCATTTATTTATTACCACGGGTGTAGTAAAAATACGTAACGCAGTGCATAAAACAGATACAGGGCCACTTGACCCTGAGTGTGATTGCCATACGTGTAAAAACTATTCACGAGCTTATTTGCATCACCTTGATAAATGTAACGAAATTTTAGGTGCGCGACTAAACACAATTCATAACTTACGTTACTATCAACGTGTTATGGAAGGTTTACGTAATGCAATTAGCGAAGTTAAATTAGAAGAATTTGTACAAGATTTTTATGCTCGCCGAGGCCAAGATGTGCCAGAGTTAGCAGATATAAAAAATTAAACTTTAAAATTAAAGAGGAAGTATCATGAGTTTATTTATTTCAAATGCACACGCAGCAGCTGGTCAACCTGCGGCAGGCGGTGGTTGGGAAATGCTAATAATGTTAGCTATTTTCGGTTTGGTTTTTTACTTTTTAATCTACCGCCCACAAGCTAAGCGCGTTAAAGAGCACAAAAGCTTAATGAGTATGATGGCTAAAGGTGATGAAGTACTTACCCAAGGCGGTTTAGTGGGTAAAATTGTGAAAATTTCTGAAGAGAAAGATTTCATCGTTATCTCTTTAAACGAGCAAGCAGAAGTTACAGTACAAAAATCTGCAGTATCTGCAGTATTGCCAAAAGGCACAATGAAGTCGCTATAAAAATAATAAGGACGACCCCGTGTTAAACAAGTTTCCAGTTTGGAAGTATTTACTTGTTTTAGCTGTGGTAGCCATTGGCCTTTTATATGCCTCTCCAAACTTGTATGGTCGTGATCCGGCCATACAAGTTTCAGGTGCTAAAGGCGCTGATGTCGATCTCAGTGTTGTAGACAAAGTAAACGCAATCCTTGAAAAAAATAATGTAACCGCTAAATCGACAATACTTGAAGATGGGCAAATTTTAGTTCGTTTTAAAAATGTTGAAGAACAGCTTAAAGCGCATGATTTACTGCGTGATTCGCTGAGCGATGATTACATTTCTGCTATTAATATGGCACCTGCTCAACCAGCTTGGTTAAAAGCGGTTGGTGGTAACCCTATGAAGCTAGGTCTTGATTTAAGTGGTGGCGTACATTTCACCATGGAAATCGACATGGCAACAGCGGTTGATAACCAGCTTGAGCAAATGGAACAAGATTTTCGCAGTGACCTGCGCGAAGAAAAACTACGTTATCGTAGTGTTCGCCGCGTAGCAGGCTCCGATCGTATGCGTGTAGAAATGCGTACTGAAGAAGACAAAAATGCAGCAGAGAGCTTCTTAGAAACTCGCTACCCGCTAAATGTCTACATTGATGACAGCAGTAACGATAAAGCATTTTTTGCGACAATGAGTGAGCAAAAACTCAAAGAAATTCGTGACTACGCTATCAAGCAAAATGAAACGATTATTCGTAACCGTATCAACCAAATTGGTGTTGCAGAACCTAACGTACAACGCCAAGGCGCTGAGCGTATTATTGTTCAACTACCTGGTATTCAAGACACAGCACGCGCTAAAGAAATTTTAGGCGCAACAGCAACACTTGAATTTCGTGAAGTAGACGAAAACGCTGATATTAGCGCTGCTGCTCAAGGTCGTATCCCTGCGGGTACTGAAATGATCATGAGCCGCGACGGTTACCCTGTTGTACTTAAAAAGCGTATTATTCTAGAAGGCAGCCATATAACTGGCGCGCAATCTGGCGCTGATGAATACCAACGCCCGCAAGTGAGTATTACGCTAGATAGCAAAGGTGGGGCAAAAATGAATGCCTTTACCAAACGTGCTATTGGTAAGCGTATGGCAACGGTATTTATTGAGTACAAGCCATCAGGTAAAAAAGATGCAAACGGTAAAGCGCTTCCGCCTATTAAGGTTGAAGAAGTTATTAACGTAGCAACGATTCAAGCCCGTCTTGATCGCTCGTTCCGTATTACCGGCATTGATAACCCAGCAGAAGCACATAACTTAAGCTTACTACTTCGTGCTGGTGCACTTGTAGCGCCAATTCAAATTGTTGAAGAGCGCACAGTAGGTCCAAGCTTAGGACAAGAAAATATTGAAGCGGGTATGACTGCGGTTGCACTTGGCTTTGCGTTTGTACTTGTGTTTATGCTTGTGTACTACAAAGGTTTTGGTATGGTTGCAAACCTTGCGCTTGCGGCTAACTTAGTACTAATTGTAGGTGTTATGTCTTTAATTCCGGGCGCTACACTTACGCTACCAGGTATTGCCGGTATTGTATTAACGGTAGGTATGGCGGTTGATGCTAACGTACTTATTTTTGAACGTATTCGTGAAGAGCTGGCCGATGGTCGTAGCCCTCAACAAGCGATTCATTTTGGTTACGATAGCGCATTTAGCACTATATTTGATGCCAACATCACGACACTAATTGCTGCCATTATACTGTTTGCAGTGGGCACTGGTCCGATTGCGGGCTTTGCAGTGACACTTGCGATTGGTATTTTAACTTCAATGTTTACAGCCATCGTTGGTACCCGTGCGGTAATCAACTTATTTGTTGGTGGTAAACGCATTGATAAACTTTCGATTTAAGGAGCAGACATGCAAATTTTAAGTTTGGGTAGTAGAACCCTTCGTTTCATGTCTCTTCGAAAAGTGGCTATGGGTTTCTCGACGCTACTAATTTTAGCGTCGTTTGCATCAATTTTTATCAAAGGCCTAAACTTTGGTTTAGATTTTACCGGCGGTACTGCGGTAGAAGTGGGTTTTTCACAACCGGCTGACCTTAAAAAAGTACGTGATGCACTAGCTGATAATGGTTTTGCTGATGCATCAGTGCAGCTATTTGGTTCAAGCCAAGAAATTTTAGTTCGCTTAGCACCACGCGGTAGCGATGTAAAAGCTGAAGTAATTGGTAACCAAGTAATCGATGCACTTAAAAAAGCAGACGACAGCGTAGTAATGCGCCGTATTGAATTTGTAGGCCCAAGTGTAGGTGAAGACTTAAAAGAGCAGGGTGGCCTTGCCATGTTAACAGCGCTTATTTGTATCTTAATCTACGTTGCGTTTCGTTTTGAATGGCGCTTTGCAGTAGGTGCGGTAGGTGCACTACTACACGATGTTATCATTACTGTGGGTTTATTTTCGGTATTAGGTTTAGAGTTTGATTTAACTATATTAGCGGCAATTCTTGCGGTAATTGGTTATTCACTCAATGATACGATTGTTGTATCAGACCGTATACGTGAAAACTTCCGTAAGGTACGCATTGACGATACGATAGAAATTATTGATATTTCACTTACACAAACACTTAACCGTACACTTGTAACATCAATCACGACTATTTTAGTATTGATTGCCTTGTTTGCATGGGGCGGACAAACCATTCATGGTTTTGCAACTGCATTACTGTTTGGTGTGTTTATTGGTACTTATTCTTCGATTTATGTTGCAAGCTCTGTTGCTATAGCAATGGGCGTAAGCAAAGAAGATTTAATACCTGAAGTAATTGAAAAAGAAGGCGCAGACCAAGACGCTATGCCGTAACTAGGTTTGTACTTAATAAAAACCGCTCTTATGAGCGGTTTTTTTATGAGCGCATTTTTTTGCGCAATAAAAATGTCATACACACTTGGTACTTTATTGCTCCAATCAAAATAGTTGTAAGGCAAATACGTGACGATTCAGCGCAAAGTATTAGAGTACATTTTAAAAAGCGGTGAAATAACAACGCTGTTTCAGCCTATTTTTGATATTAGTAATCAAGTTATTTTAGGTTACGAAGCACTTAGTCGAGGACCTAAAAATAGCCCGTTAGAAATGCCTAATACGTTATTTAAAGTTGCCCATGAGGAATGTTTAATTTCGGAGCTTGAATTACTATGTCGCTCTAAAGCGATTGAAAACTTTGTAAGGCTTAACCTACAAGGTAAATTATTTTTAAATGTAAGCCCTAAAACACTACTAGACCCTTGCCACCCTAAAGGGGAAACATTGCACCTAATAGAGCAATTTGGCTTAGCTGCTAACCGTGTAGTTATAGAGGTTACTGAGCAAGAAAAAGTAGATGATGGCTTCTTGTTATTAAAAACGATAGCCCATTACCGAGAGCTCGGTTTTACTATAGCAATAGATGATTTAGGCGCTGGGTATTCAGGGTTAAAGCAATGGTCTGAACTATGCCCTGATTTTGTAAAAATTGACCGCTATTTTATTGATCATTGTGATGAAAGCGAAGTTAAAAAAGAGTTTTTGAAATCTATTACTATTTTGGCCAGAGCTACTAATACTCAGGTTATTGCTGAAGGCATTGAGCGTCCAGAAGAGCTTACATTTGTAGAAAACTTAGGCATTAGTAATGTACAAGGGTTTTTACTCGAAAAGCCAAGCATAAAGCCAAGTGAAGATTTCAGCTCAGAGCAACTAAAAGCTCTTTCATTTACGCAATCAAACACATTGTTTGATCAATCTATGGCTATAGGTCGCTTATCGATTACGCAACTTGCAATAAGCAGCGACACTCGCTGTAAAGATGCGCATAAGCTCTTTGAGCAAGATAAATCACTCATAAGCATTGCAGTGTTAAATACTGAAAACCAGCCAGTAGGGTTACTTCACAGAGATCAATTAACAGAAGTTTTTGCAGCGCCCTATGGGCATGCTCTTTACGATAAACGCCCCGTTACTGCACTGATGGATAAGCAGCCCTTAGTCGTTGACGAAAATCAATTACTCGATACCGTAAGTAAGCAAATAACTGAGCAGGACTTTGATATACGCCGCCATATAGTGATAACCAGAGAAAACGCTTATTTAGGGTTAGCGCCGCTTCGCGATATTTTAAAACACATAACCGAAGAAAAAATACGCCATGCACAACACGCTAATCCACTGACTATGCTCCCTGGTAATGTGGCAATTAATGAAGCTATAGAGCAGCGATTAAAAGGTAGTAATCCGTTTTCACTCGCGTATATAGACTTAAATCATTTTAAGCAATTTAATGACTTATACGGCTACGCTAGCGGCGACAGTGTAATTAAACTATTAGCTGATGTAACAGTGCAAGCGTGTAAAAATAGTGCTAACTTTGTAGGACATATAGGTGGCGATGACTTTATGGTGGTGTTTGATCAGCACAACGCGGTTGATATATGTAATACCATTATTGAGCAATTTCAACTCCAGTCTCGTATATTTTTTACACCTGAGCACATAAAGAGCGAAGGGTATTGGGCCACAAATCGTGAAGGAGAAAAGCAATTTGTGCCGCTACTAACGTTATCGATTGGCTTAGTTGAGCCTGATTTACAACAATGTAAAAACAGTCACCAAGTTGCAGCACTCGCAACTGATGCTAAAAAAGAAGCCAAACGTTATCGCCATAGTTATTTGTTTATTTGCAAACGTAAAGGGCCTGCGCCCGCAGTGGTACGCCTAGCAAGCAATAAGCAGGTAATTTAAATAAAAATAGGTAATTATTATGTTGCCAATAAAAATCTCGACCAGTGTACTTGGTCTGCTTGCAAGTTTTGCACTTATGGCGCAAGAGCAAATAATTAATGTAGCCCAAAAGCAAGATACTCAAAACGCACGAGAAGAGTACTTAAGTGAGCTACTGGTACGTGCACTTGAGAGTGTTAACTATCCTGGGGTTATTAGGATGACTCCCATATCAGATCAGCAAAAACGTAAGCTCATAAACCTAAATGATAACGAACTAGATATGTATTGGAGTATGAGTAGTCCAGAGCGAGAGGCACTTGCTTTAGCTATTAAAATACCACTATTTAAAGGTTATATAGGAAAGCGGGCTTTACTCACTAATAAACAAAACGTAGCACGCTTTAAAGACGTAAAAACCCTAGAGCAGCTAGGAGAGTTTTCAGCAGTGCAGGGTCACAACTGGCCAGATACAAGAATAATGTCCTATAACGGCTTACGTGTAAGGCCGCTTACCAATTACCAAGCCATGTTCACTTTAACGAGCCGTGGGCGAATAGATTACTTTCCTCGCTCGTTTATTGAGGTTAATTCTGAGCTTATTGAAAACAAACAAAGTAACTTAGTCGTTGTGCCTGATTTATATATAAGCTACCCAACGGGTATTTATTATTTTGTGACTAAGAGTAAACCCGAATTGGCAAAGGCAGTAGAGGAGGGCTTAATATTAATGCAGACAAACGGCGAGTTTGATGCATTATTTAATGAATACTTCGCAAAGGATTTAAATACACTACCTTATACAAAAGGTAAAACAATAGAGATTAAGCTCGATAACCCTTATTTTTAGGCACAAAAAAAGGAGCCTAGGCTCCTTTTTAGTATGCTATTAATAGCATTTAATTAGCGAAGTAACGACTCAGTTAATACTGGACGAATTTCGCGGATAATTGCTTGAGTCAGTTTTGGTGAACCACAGATAATATTGCCGCTGTGGTTATAGTTATTACCACCGGCGAAATCTACAACCATACCGCCCGCTTCTTTAACCATTAGTTCGCCCGCAGCAGAGTTCCAAGGTTTTAAACCAATTTCAAAAAATCCATCAACACGGCCAGCTGCAACGTATGCCATATCTAAAGCAGAACAACCTGCACGGCGAATATCAGCAGTGTGTACAAACAATGCTTTAAACGCTTCAGTGTATGCATCCATGTGGTTTTTGTTTTTGAAAGGGAAACCAGTAGCAAGTACAGTGCCTGCAAGAACCGTAGTTTTGCTAACGCGTAGACGTTTACTGTTTAACTGAGTGCCTTGACCGCGAGATGCAGTGAAAAGCTCACCACGAATTGGATCATAAATAACAGCTTGGTCTAAACGACCTTTAACTTTAAGTGCGATAGAAACCGCGTAATGAGGGATACCTTTGATGAAGTTAGTTGTTCCATCGATAGGATCTACAATCCATTGGTAATCATCATCCTTGCCTTTATGCTCACCTAGTTCTTCACCAACAATTGAGTGAGTAGGGTAAGACTGTAAAATAGTGTCACGAATTACGGCTTCGGCTTCTTTATCAATGTTAGTTACTAAGTCGTTAGCGCCTTTTTGTTGCACTTCAACTTTTGATAAATCTTCACTTGCGCGAAGTAAAATTTTGCCTGCGTTGCGCGCAGCGCGAACCGCAATGTTTAACATTGGATGCATGGTATTACCTTTGGGTTGTAAAAGAACGTTTATATATTTCAGCCGGCGTATTTTAGCGACTTTTGCCATAAAGTAAACAATAAACCCCAAATACTTGTGTTTGTTTTTTATACAAGATTGAAAAGTTTATATATTTTTAAAAAATAATTATCTGCATTTAAATAAATTAAATTTAAATAACACTTTACCTAAAGTTAACTTGAGGTTTTATCGTACTCCTAATTTAACTGATAGGATAACATTATGTATTTAGAGCACGTAAACTTAGTCGCGAGTGATATAGATAATATGCTTACATTTTATCGCGCTGTATTTCCACATTGGTCGATTAGAAGTGAGGGCAGAGGCGATTGGCATGGAAAACCAAGACGCTGGGTACACTTTGGGGATGACACGCATTACATTGCGATAAGCAGTCATGGTGAAGGTGAAAACAGAAACTTATCGGGCCATCAAATTGGTTTTGCACACTTTGCTTATGTAACTAATAATTTAAGCGCAGTAGTAATGCGCTTAAATAAAGTGGGTTTTACTCTAAGCAAGCAAGGTAACGAGAATCCTTTCAGAAAGAATGTCTACTTTATTGATCCTGCAGGGTTTGAAGTAGAATTTGTAGAATATTTAAGTGATATCCCAAGTGAGCGAAATAACGATTTATAATAGGTTAAGCACCGCAAAGTGCGGTGCTTAACGAAGCTTTATGAACGATTATTTCCAGCGCCAAGTTGTGTTTTTAGCTCATTAGCAAAGCTCATAAATTTTTCTTTAATTGTGCGCTTTATTTTTACTTCGACTGAGCCCATTACTGCCTTTCCTTCAATATGAATTGTAGGGCCTTGGCGTTTGTTAAGCGACACAGATTTATTTTCAAGGCTACTTAAAATACAAAACATTTTAGACACTACATTGACATGCTCTGGTACGTAAATTTCATCGCTACCAAAAATACAGTTAACGTGAATAGTTACATTTTGATGCGCAAAAATAGCATCGGTAAAATCAAGCACCACCGATCCCATAAAGTTACTCAAATATATATTTTTTGGCACAACCCACTGACCACTTCGCTCGTTAGATCCTAAAATACTGCGTAATGTAAAATCATCATCACTGTTTTGCTGTGCACTATAATGTGGTGTAAATTGCGATTGTTTTTCTGCTTTATATTGCTGATCGGTATTAAGTGTTAAGTCTTCTACTAAGGCTAGCAGAGCTTCGTTATTAGGTGCATCCATCGCATTATCTAAACGTCTTTCGAATGCATCAACAGAAATAACACCATGACTGTAATTATAAATTAATTGATCAATCACTTGTTCGCGTACTTGCTCTATTGGGCGGTCTTCAACTTTTACAGACATGAGTTATTCCTTATTATATTTACTATTGATACTGCTCTTGTAGTTAGGCTGCAAACCGCGTACCAAATATAATTTCATTAATTATCAATTGGTTATTTTTTAACGGTGTTTTTTGTTTTGTTATATTAACGATAGATTAACCAAAAGAGCAATTATCTAGCTATTTTCACTATTTGAGAAAGTTTTACCGAGTAGCCTGTAAATAGTTACACAAACATAGATAAGGTTTTATCTTTTAATTAATTCAAGCCTTTGAATTTTAAGTATAAATAAAGTTGGCCTGAAGCTCGCATTAGTTAAAGTGTCTTTAATCAAAAGGAGAAAGATTATGAAAACATTTAACAAATCTATTATCGCAGCTCTAGTTCTTGGTACTACGGCTATGGGTGCCCAAGCAAACAGCTGGGAAAACGAAAGTAAAGATGCTTGGATTGATGGTAAGGCAGAAACCGTTCTACTTATGAACACTAATCTAAACAACTTTGACATTAACACTGATGTAAAAAATGGCAAGGTAGTACTTACAGGTAAAGTTAATAGCGAACTCGATAAAGAGCTAGCAGAAGAACTTGTACTTAGCCTAGATGGTGTAACTGATGTTGATAACAGCCTTACTGTTGTTAAAAGCATGGACACCGAAGATAAAAACAACGACATGATGGACGATGATGATAACGACCTAACGGACGCTAAAATCACCACTGTAATCACAACTCGCTTCCTGTTTGACTCAGAAGTAGGTGGTACAGACATTGATGTTGATACCGACAACGGTGTGGTAACTCTGAATGGCTCTGTAGAGTCTGAAGCTGAAAAGCAACTAGCAGTTAAAATTGCTAAAAATGCTGAAGATGTTCGCGACGTAGTTGATAAACTAGCTATTGTTGCTGAATAATACAGTATAGTTAAGGCCCAGTAATACTGGGCTTTAAGTCTTTTCAATGTTTAATTTAAATGGAGTTTGATCATGGATATTATTCGTATAATACTTTCGGTTTTATTACCGCCATTAGGTGTGTTTTTGCAAGTTGGCTTAGGTATGCATTTTTGGTTAAATATTCTATTAACACTGCTAGGTTATTTCCCAGGGTTAATACATGCAATCTACATTATTGCGAAAAAATAATGACAGATTATATATTGTGTAAGCCGACTACTGAGGTTTAGCTAAATACTTTAGTACCGATCGGCTCACAATATTAGTTTTTAGAGAGTTTTTAGATTAAATCCATTTTTTAAAACTCTTCAACCCATTAATTCACTTCCTTAACTCACTCCCAATATTATTTTAAAACTATACTTATTGTTTACTAATAAGCTTTCCAGCTAACAGTCGCGCTCAGATTCTGATTTGATGCCATTTAGGAAATCTTCAACATTAGTGTGTTTATACATCTATAATATACAATCAAATACCTTATTATTTAGTGACAATATTACCTTCACTTCTAGTGTTATCATTAAACTAGGTTTTTAGGCATGTTGAGGTAGTTAATTGAATATTCGACTTATAATGTCAGGCGTTGTGTCATTCATTTTTTATTTTAGTTGGGCCTTCAGGGCAAATAGTGCGGCAGACATTGCTAAATCGGTCACTTTTCAAGCTGCATTAGTGCAAGGGTTGTATAGTGGATTTGTAACGCTGTTTTTTACCTTTATTTTAGAAAAGGTCGTCAACAAGTATAAGTTTAGTTATGTAACGCTTGCGTTCGTAACTCCAATTATTTGTATGTTTCATTCTAAAACACCACAAAACGTCGCAATACGACAAAGTTTTAATAATGCAATTAACTCTAGCGCCTCGTATTTAAGTAATAAAAAAATAGCAGGCGTACTTTTTGCGCCTATTATTCCGATTACTGTTCAATCGAGCTTAGTGATTATGGTGAATGTAGTTAATCAGACACCTAATCTGGCACTGACAGTAGCCCCAAGCATATTTTTTACAGCCTTGTATGCCTACACATATATGTTAGCTTTGCTTAAAAAGTAGAGGGTTAAATATAAAAGACTATATGGGATAGGTTTTGTTTATAATTTAATGCAGTGAATAGCACGGTAAATATCTTACATTTTATGTTAATGCCCACTTAAAAGATTACTATTTAAGCAGTTAGCTTGTTGATTGTTAAAATAAAGGTTTTTGGTAGTGACAAGCACCTAAAAAGTTTTTATACTGCAACCCGCTTTAGTCGCTCTGTGACTGAACGCTTCAAAAATTAACTGCCTAGCAGTTATATAAAGTTGGCCCCTTAGCTCAGTTGGTTAGAGCACACGACTCATAATCGTTAGGTCCCCAGTTCGAGTCTGGGAGGGGCCACCACTTTTACAAATTTCCCAAGTAAATATCTATCCAAATTATTTAAAGCTACATTAATTTAATATTGTGTAATTTTTATTCTTTAGTTACCCCTAAGAATAAACGTAATCTAAATAAAGTTAATCCATAGATTAAGCTAAGCTTTCTTAAATTTGGAATAGTGCGAATGCACTATTAAATTCCAGCGTTAGATCAGATGCTTTGCTTTATAAGTGACAGTGATCAGCATTTAATGTCAGAAGACAAAAAAGCCCCTATTGGGGCTTTTTACTTACTAGTGTTTACTTTTATTGCTCAAAGCTACAAGAGTTAACTAATTTTTACGGTATATCTCATGCTCAATATCGTAAATATTTACGCTTAGACTGTCTGATGCTCTGCAATATGTTTTTAAACATGAAAGTAGCAGTTCGCTTAACATTTGTTTTTGCTCAATTGAGCGTCCTGCCAAAATATGTACCGCGATATGTATAAACCCTGATTTTCCTGCGCCAAGTTGATATTGCTGATAAGCAATAGCACGTGTTTTTATGGTTTCTAATTCAAACAAGTTACTTTCGAAAGCGGTTGTATGAATTTTTTCTACCAGTACTTGAGGTAAAACGGGGAGGTCTTCTGAGTGTTCAATAATAATGTGCGGCATTTAGGCGTTTCCTATTATGAGTTACTGCATGAGCGAGAGGTAATTGTACCAAATACAAGAGGGGTCACTAAACCCTGAGCTATCTAAAATCTTTACTTTAAACTAATTTAGTCGTATTTATTTTTGATGTTAGTATAAAAACAAACAGGTGAACCTTCGCTTAGTAACTTATCTACTAAGTTACCTATATATTGATTAAGGATAAGTATGAAATTACCACAAAAATTTAAACGTTTAGCTTTACTTGCAGGTGCAATTGTTACGTTAAGTGCTTGCTCTGACGATGTTGCTTCGGTAAGCCTTGGGTTATTTACAACTAAAGATGTTGTGGTGAATTCGCAGCAAGATCCTATTGTTGAGGGCGTTACTTGTCATATTAGTCATATAGAGGCTAATTTGGACTTTTCTGATCCCTCTGATATGTCTATAGCGTGTCGTCAAACGGGGCCAATTACAGCGCAGCAGCTACAAAAAATAGACCGTAGCAAGTCGGGCGAAGTGATCTTTAAATCATCTAAAAGTATATTATTTAAATCACTAAAAGTGCGTCGTATTTACGATGCTGAAAATCGTACTTTATTGTACTTATCGTACTCAACTAAAGAGTCCAGTGGTAGCCACCACCATGCGCTATCAACAGTGCCGTTATACAATACTCAAGCGTGGGACTGGGCGCTTACACAAAAAGACTAAGTTAGCACCTACGTAAGCACCTAAACTAAAACCTAAAAGAGCACACTATGTTAGCTTTATTTAAATCAAAGCCATTATTAGAGCAGCAAGAACAGCAATGGCTTATTGATACATTTATTTGGGCTGTAGAAAACTTTGATGCTGAGTTTTTTACAAAGCACACTCAAATAATACTGCCAACAGCCACTTTTTTCCCTGATTCGGTATCGAGCATTGAAGAAATGGCGAGTAATGTTTTTAACCGCGTTACTAATTACGCGGGTATGAACGCATGGCCTATCCAACTAGTTGCACCGCAGCAATTACAACCGCAAGTTTTTCCACACTTTGAATTTAGCAATGAAATACGTGGCGAAGGCAGCCATTTAATTGTGCCGCCAAGCCATACGATTAATATTTCTTTTAATCCTAACCAGATTAATCAGCCACAAGATTTAGTGGCTAGTTATGCAGGTACTCTGGCCACCATACTTATTCATCACGTTGGGGTGCTACCGCCAGGTGGTAGGGAGTATTTACCACAAGCTGCTGATGCACTTGCTTGTTTTTTAGGGTTTGGTGTGATGATGAGTAATACGGTGTATCAGTTTAAAGGCGGGTGTGGCTCTTGCTATAACCCATACGCTAACCGTGAAGCTAAGTTAAGTGAAACGCATACGGTATTTATGCATGCCCTAATTAGTTACTTTAAAAACGATAAAGTGTCTAAAAAGCATTTAAAGCCGCATTTACGTGGCCAGTTTAAAAAAGCACAAAAAGAAATTAAAGCATTGGTAAATAACTCGGCCAACCCGCTGTTATTAGCTTATTCGCCAAACTAGCAAGGATCTGCGTGGAATACTTAGATGAATTTTTACTGATTGTTATTGCTCATTTTTTTGCAGTAGCAAGCCCAGGGCCTGACTTTGCCGTAGTACTTAAGCAAAGTGTGCAACAAGGAAGGCGCAATGCATTGTGGACAAGCGCAGGTGTTGGCGCTGCTATTTTACTGCACGTTGCCTATTGTGTTTTAGGTGTTGCGCTTATTTTAACGCAATCGCCTAGTTTATTTATGGCGCTCAAGTACCTTGCTGGTGCATATTTAGCTTACTTAGGCGTACAAGCTCTTAGAGCTGCAAAACCGCCTGCAAGTAATGAAGGCGAGGCTGTAAAAGATGTTGAAAACAAAACCGTTCAAGAGGAACCCGTTTGGGTGGCTTTTAGGCGCGGCTTTTTCACCAATGCATTAAACCCAAAAGCCACGTTATTTTTTATGTCGTTATTTACACTCGTGATTAGCCCAACAACACCTACTAGCGTACAGGTCGGCTACGGCGTGTACATGGCATTGGCTACTTGGGCGTGGTTTTCAATGCTTTCAATGATGCTTTCTCGCGATAATGTAAGGGGCTTTTTCCAACAACGCGGTTATTGGTTTGACCGTGGAATTGGCATTATTTTAATTGCACTTGCAGTACGTGTTGTTATTTAACTTATTCAAAAAGCGCAGGAGATAAAAATGCCGCTATATAATTTCTCGTTTGGTTCTAATATGTCATCTAATCGTTTGTTAGCGCGCTTGCCCAATGTAAAGCGTGTAGGAACTGCGATACTTAAAGGCTACGAGCTTACTTTTGATATGCTATTTAAAGATGGCTCAGGTAAATGCAGTATTTGTCCAAGCGATAAAGAAAATGCATTGGTTTACGGCGTTATTTATGAGCTCAATGAAGAAGAAAAAGCTATTTTAGATGGTATTGAGGGCGTAGGTTACGATTGTGTAGATATAGCCCCAACGCTTTTAACGGGTGAGACTGTAGCCGCACATTGTTATATAGCTAATACCCATGACAGCAATGTACTCCCATATGATTGGTACATAAAACACGTTCATCGCGGTTCACTTGAAGCGGGCGTACCAAAAGAATACAGTGATGCCATATTAAATCGCGCACAAAAAAGCGACACCAATCAAGAGCGCGCAGCAATTGAATTTGCAGTTCATCAAAAATAATAAAATAGGATTGATATGAAATTAACCAAACTTGCCGCAATTGCACTATTAGCAGGCACTACGTTTAGCAGCTGGGCACAAGTTGATACCAACAAAATTGACGACGTAATTAAAGCGTCAATGGCACGTTTTGACGTACCCGGTATGGCAGTTGCCATTGTTGAAAACGATAAAGTAATATTTGCTAAAGGCTTTGGTGTAACTAATCTCGATACCAACAAAAAAGTAAACAAAGACACTTTATTTGGTATTGCTTCAAACACAAAAGCATTCACTACTGCGGCACTGGCAAAGTTGGTTGATGAAGGTAAATTAAGCTGGGATGATCGCGTAATTGATCATTTACCAGAGTTTAGATTGTACGATTCGTACGTAACACGCGAAATGCGTATTCGTGACTTATTAAGCCATCGCAGTGGGCTTGGGCTTGGGCAAGGCGATTTAATGATTTGGCCAAGTACCGATAAATCAGTTGATGAAATTTTAGCGGGATTACAGTATTTAAAACCAGCGAGCAGTTTTCGTAGTAAGTACGCTTATAACAACTTGATGTTTGTTACCGCTGGTGAAGTGGTTGCACGCGTATCGGGTATGAGCTGGAACGATTACATCGAAAAAAATATTTTACAGCCGCTGCACATGGATAACTCACGCGCGGGCTTTTCACGTATTCCAAAAAGTAATAAAAACTGGGCGACAGGTCATATTCCTATGGATGGCACGCTTCATCCATTTTTTGTGAACTACCTTGAGGACTTTAGAGGCGCAGGCGCCATTGCATCAAGTGTAAGCGACATGAGCCAATGGCTTCGTACGCAATTAGCAGGCGGTAAAATGCCAAGTGGCGAGCAGCTATTTAGTGAAAAGCAACAAGCGCAAATGTGGCACCCACATATTACATCTATGGCGTCTAAAAGTGCGTTTGAATCGTATCATCAGCAGTTTAGGGGTTATGGGTTAGGCTGGAGCATTGAAGACTACCATGGCTTTAAAAAGCTAGGTCATGGCGGTGGTATTTTAGGAATGGTATCGCAAGTTACTTTATTGCCTGAGAAAAAACTTGGTATTGTTATTTTATCTAATCAACAAGCTTTTGGTGCGCTTTCGGCGGTAACCCATGAAGTACTTGAAGATGCACTTGAGCTTGAAGATAAAGACTGGGTAGAGGATTTAGCTAAAAGCCATTTTGAAGGCAAACAACAAGCGTATGTTAATGCAAAACCAGAAGCCCCCGCTGACTACCAACCACAATTACCAAACATTAATTACACCGGTACATTACACGATGATTGGTATGGCGATGTAATTATTGAGCAGTTAGATGGTAAATTACGCATTGATTTTACGCACACTAAACGCTTGAAAGGCACTCTTGAGCATTACACTGGTAATACATTTATTGTTAAGTGGGATGAAAAGCTACTTGAGGCGGATGCGTTTATTCGTTTTGAAATGAGCTCACAAAATCGTGTAAACAGTGCCAAAATGCGTGCGGTATCAACACAAGTGACCGACTTTAGCTTTGACTTTAGAAACCTACATTTAAAAGCAAAATAGTTAATAATGATATTTAAAGTATTGATATAAACCAAAGTCGCAAAGCCACCCATCGGTGGCTTTGCTATATTAAGTTTTTACACCTTGTAAGGGACTTTTTATGCGTACCGCTGTTATTTCTCATCCTCATTGCCGTAAGCATAAAATGATAGACGACCACCCCGAGTGCCCAGAACGCTTAGATGCCATAACAGACCGATTACTTGCCAGCGGCGTAGATGTTGGCTTAACACACCTACAAGCACCCAAGGCCGAGCGTGAGCATTACTTACTTGCTCACGATGAAGCTTTACTTAAACACGTAGAAAATACGCTACCAACAGAAGGGCTGGCTAATTTAGATGGCGATACGTGGCTGTGCCCCGATTCATTTAAAGCGATTGAGCGTGCAGTAGGTGCGGGGTTGTTAGCTGTTGATGAAATACTTGCCGATAAACTCGATGCTGCTTTTTGCTCAGTACGCCCGCCAGGGCATCACGCTAATAAAAACTCATCATCTGGGTTTTGTGTGTTTAATAACTTAGCTATTGCTGTTAAGTACGCACAAAGCAAAGGGGTTAAGCGCATTGCTATTGCGGATTTTGATGTACACCACGGTAATGGCACGCAAGATATTTTTATTGATGACGAAAATGTACTGCTTTGTTCGTTATTTCAGTATCCGTTTTATCCAAATACAGCGGTTAAAAATAATAGCCATATAGTTAATTCACCTCTGCCAATTGCCAGTAATGGCGACGATTTAAAAGAGGTGTTTGCTCAGCAATGGCTACCAAAATTAAAAGCGTTTAAACCTGAATTACTTTTTATAAGCGCAGGGTTCGATGCTCACCTAGAAGATGATATGGCAAGCTTAAAGTTTGTAGAGGATGACTATATTTGGCTTACCGAGCAACTATGTGGTGTTGCTAAAGAGGGCGGTTGTAAAGGGGTTATTTCGTATTTAGAAGGTGGCTATGCGCTATCAGCTTTAGGTCGCAGTGCTGTAGCGCATATAAAAGTGCTTACTGAGGTTTAAATGAAGAGAGTGTTTATAGTCCTAGTAAATCAAACGCCTGCGCAGTACTTAGGGTTTTGATTTTACCAAGGCAGCATTGCCCTTCATTTAATAAGTAAGCTGTAACAAGCTGTGCTAGTTGCTCGCCATTCAATTTAGGGCAAACAGTGCCTTGTAAATTAAGGTAGTCACCTTGCTTGTTAAGTACTCGCGCATCGCTTAGCTCACTTTGCGTAACGCTGTGCAAGCATTCTTGTTGCTCTTGTTGGTTATGGGCTATCTCAAGCTCATTATAAATAACCAATAATTGTGGGTAGCTGTTTAACATGGCCCGTTAGCCTACGGTTACTTCATAAGACGTAAATTTACGTATATTAATAACGCCTTTTTCAAAGATTAAGTACTGACCTTTAATACCTTGTAAAACACCACTTACAACAGGGTCTTTATCAAAGTTAAATGAGCTGATTTTTGTTGGGTATTCGGTTACTGGAAAGTTTAAATCAACCACATCTTCATCAAGTTGCTCTATTGCTGTTGCGCCAAATAATTCACTGAGCTCGTTTAGCTTTTCACTAATTTGTGGGATCAGCTCGGCTGCCGCTGCTTTTAAGTCAATTGCGTCGTTTTGACCTTTTAGCATATTGCGCCAATTAGTTTTGTCGGCAATAAATTCAGCCAATGCAACTTCTACTAAACCAGATTGCAGGCGAGTTTGCACTTTAAAAATAGGTAATGCCTGAGTGGCGCCTTGATCAACCCAGCGAGTCGGTATTTGTGTGTGGCGGGTAATACCTACCTTTAAACCTGAGGTATTAGCGAGATATACATAGTGTGGGATCATGCAGTTTTCTTCGCCCCACTGCGGCTCTCGGCAAGTGCCTTGATCGTAGTGGCAGGTTTCTGGTTTCATTATGCACATATCGCAACTAGCAAGCTTGCGCATACATACAAAACAGTGACCTTGAGAATAGCTTTTTTTGGTTTTTTTACCGCAGTTAGAACATAAAATAGTGCCACTAAAGGTAAGCGTAAGCTCCTTACCTATAAATGCATTTAAGTCTACTAAGTGTTCACCTACAGGTAAGTGATATTGTACTGGTTCGGTTAAGCTCGATTTTAGTTTACGCAGTGTGCCTTGCATCTTTACTTGGCCCCTAAAGATGTTAAAAAGAGGAGTCTAACATTTTTAAGCTATATTGGCTTTTTAAGAAGTGTAAATAGTCGGTGTAAGGCAGTGCTTTTGCGTATAAATAACCTTGGGCGGAATCAGCGTTCATATCTTTGAGCAAGTGATGGATTTCTTGGGTTTCTACCCCCTCAATTGTTATTGATAAATTGAGGTTATGCGCCATATCAATGGCTGTTTGTACAATAACTTGGTGAGTTGGGTTATTAGGCAAATCAAAAACAAATGACTTATCTATTTTAAGCTCACTAAAGTGATAATTAACTAAGTAGCTAAGTGACGCGTAGCCTGTCCCAAAGTCATCCAGTACCACTTTAATACCTAATGCGGTTAACTCATCAACTAACTTTATAAGTGCATCTTGACTATCTACGAAGGCCGATTCGGTTAGTTCAAATTTAAGTAAGTGTGCCGGCACTTGGTATTTAATTAAAATATTTTCTACTTTTTCGGCTAAGTTATTTATGGTTAAGTTTTTAGCACTTAAATTTACGCTAATTGTGTGCTCGTTATAGCCATTTTTTGTAAGCTCAACTATGTCTTTACAGGCTTGCTCTATTACCCACAGTGTTAGCTCGTTAATAATACCTGTGTGTTCAGCAAGTATTATTAGCTCTTCAATTGATAAGTTGCTGTAAGTTGGGTCGGGCCAACGTAATAAAGCTTCAGCACCACTTACGTGGTTACTTAATAAGTTTATTTGAGGTTGGTAATAAAGCGCCAGTTGATTTGTTTTGATTGCTTGTTGCAGCTTAGCGGCTAGAGCAACGTCCATCATCAGATTATTACCGTTTGACGATGACCCAACTTGATTAACGCTACCTTTTGCTTTTTTAAGCGCTAAATAACCACGCTTTAACCAATATTCAAAGTCGTTACTTTTACCTGCACTACTAATACCTATACTGTAACTAAGCTGCAGGTTTAGCCCTTTAATTTCATATTGTTTTGGTAAGCTACTAATTATTTTAGTCAGTAGTGCTTCTAGCATTTCTTGGTTTTGTGTTTTTGTAGAAATACAGGCAAATACACCACTGCTTAAATCGGCTAAGCGAGGACTGGTGTTTAAATCTGTTTCGAGGTTTGTAAATTCACGTTCATGGCTGAGTTCTAATTCAAGCTCTTTGGCTATATGCTTTATAAGTGTGTAGCCCTGAGAAGAGGTAATAATCGTATTGAGTGAATTAAAGTGACGTATTTTTATTAAACACAACGTTGTTGAGCGATTTTGGCTCTGTAGTGCCATAAATGCTTGTTTTAGCTTGGAGCTATTAAGTAATCGTGTTTGTTGTGTATGCGTGGCATGGTAAAGCGCACGTTCTCGCTGATACCTTACCCTGTCTGCTAATGCCATCGCCATTAAAATAACTTCGCACAAAATAGCGACTAAAAAGGCATGGCGGGTTGCAAAGGTATACGGTAAAACACCAGTGAGTTCCATAGGTTGAATTGCCGCACCAAAAATTAGCGGTATCCATGATAAAACATAAAACTTAGCCCACCTAAAACCACTGCGTAACTTGTTATATATTAAAATAATACAAGTAATATAAAGCAGTACCATTACACCAAAAAATATAGGAGCCGCTATATTTTCAGGAATAAACAAGCTACATACAGCAAGAGTAAACATAAGCCAAAGTAGAGCTATACTCATTTTGTAACGCCAACATTTATCTTTATGATAGCGCAAAAACATGGTGCAAAAAGCAAGGGTGAAAAAGGCGACCCCATAATTACTAAACACAATTTGTTCGTGAATAAAGAGCTGCCATTGCTTAGGCCATAAATAAAAACCAAAGCCCAGTACTGCACCCATTAGTGTAATAGCGCTGACGATGTAGCCAATATAAATTAAATAAACACGGTCTTTTATACCAAAATAAAGGACCAAGTTGTAAAGCGCAGCCATCAATAGCACGCCTACAAAAATACCCCAGATCCCAGTTTGAGAGCGCACTAAGTCAATAAACTCTTTATCACGATACAAGTTTACAGGTGTTTTACTTATGCCTATTGTGTCTATTTTTATTACTAGGCGTTGTGATGATTTTCTTTCTACTAAAAAGCGAATATGCGGCACGCTGTATTCAAATAAAGAGAGGGCTTCTTCTTTATCGCCGAGTTTGTATGTTTCAACTAGTTTGTTATTTTTATCGAGGCGATAAACCGTAAGGTGATCGACCATAGGGTTGTCAAAATGTGCTACAACATTTTGCTTGTTAAGGCTTTTATTTTCTAAATCAAGAAACAACCAATAATTTTGTTGGCTAAAGCTCCATGGAACATCTGAAAATGGTTGATGAGTAAGTAATTCAGGTTGGTTAATGATGGTATCGAATGTTTTAGTTTTGGTTTCGTCAATATAGTAGGCGTAATCGAGGTACATTGGAGCCGTTTTATCAATTGTATATCGTGTAGGCACGACTAAGTTTGATGCCAATGTACTGATTATAAAAAATATAAAAATCAGTATGGCAACAGCAATTGCATGGTAACGTAAAGTTCTTAGTTCCAACGTTAATTTACTTTTAAAAAACCTTTTAATTAGTGTAGCACTAAAAAAGCGCAGGGAAACTGCGCTTTTTTAGTTAAATTAATTGGTTATACCAATGAATAGGTATTATAGGCTATTGCTCGCGTGCAATAGCACGGTAAGCTATATCTGTACGATATTCCATACCATCCCAGCTAATTTGTTTAACAAGCTCATAGGCGCGTTGCTGCGCTTGCGTAACAGTGTTACCAAGTGCTGTTGCGCATAATACGCGACCGCCTGCGGTTACAACGTCATTGCCACTTTGTTTAGTACCCGCATGAAACACTTTTTCACCTGCAGGGTAATCCACTTTTAGCCCCGAAATAGCGTCACCTTTAGGGTAATCACCAGGGTAGCCTTTAGCGGCAAGTACAACACCAACGGCTGCGCGTGGGTCAAACTCAATTGTTGTTTTATCAAGTTCTACACGGTTAGCAGCTTCAATCAATTCAACCAAATCTGATTGCAAACGTAGCATCATTGGTTGAGTTTCAGGATCGCCAAAGCGACAATTGTACTCAATTACTTTAGGGGTGCCTGTTTCGTCAATCATTAAACCTGCATATAAAAAGCCGGTGTACGGATGGCCTTCGCTTGCCATGCCTTCTACCGTAGGGTAGATCACTTCGTTCATAATACGCTGGTGGATTTCATCAGTAACAACTGGCGCAGGTGAGTATGCACCCATGCCACCCGTGTTAGGACCCGCATCGCCATTGTAAGCGCGTTTATGATCTTGGCTTGTTGCAAATGGTAATACGTTTTTACCATCAACCATTACAATGAAAGACGCTTCTTCACCGTCTAAAAACTCTTCAATAACAACACGACTTCCCGCATCGCCAAAAGCATTACCCGCAAGCATATCGCGAATAGCTTCTTCGGCATCGGCCTCCGTCATGGCTACAATTACGCCTTTACCCGCAGCCAAACCATCTGCTTTTACAACAATTGGCGCGCCTTTCTCTTTTAAATAAGCAAGGGCAGGCTCAATTTGTTCAAACGTTTGGTAGTCGCCCGTTGGGATTTTATGACGTGCTAAAAAGTCTTTAGTAAACGATTTCGAACCTTCAAGCTGAGCTGCGCCCGCCGTTGGTCCAAAAATAGCCATGTTATGTTCACGAAACTTATCAACAACACCCAGTACTAACGGTATTTCTGGACCTACAATAGTAAGCTCTACCTTATTTTGCTGTGCAAAACTAAGTAAACCATCTAAGTCGTCAACGTTTATTGCTACGTTTTCAAGTTTTGGTTCAAGTGCAGTACCTGCATTACCAGGGGCTACAAATACAGTATTTACTTTGGTGTTTTGAGCGGCTTTAAACGCAAGTGCGTGTTCGCGGCCGCCGCTGCCAATGACTAAAACATTCATGGCGAAAATTCCTATTTAAAGCGGTTTCTTAAATTTCAGCGTCATGCGGTCGCTTTCACCAATGGCTTTATATTTGTCAGCATCTTGTTCGCCGAGTCTTAAGCTTGGTGGTAGCGTCCATACACCTTTAGGGTGATCGGCTGTATCTTTTGGATTTGCATTTATTTCACTGCTTGCTACTAATTCAAACCCAGCTTGTTCAGCAAGGTCTACTACGTAGCTTTGCTTCATATAACCTGATGTTTTTTGATCTTCATCAGCACGCTCTTCAGCTAAACGGTGTTCAACTAAACCTAATGTACCGCCTGGTTTAAGGGCTTTATAAAAAGCTTGGAATGCACTTAGTGCACCGCTTTTATCTTTGCCCATATACCAGTTATGTACATTACGAAATGTTAAAACCATATCGGCACTGCCAGCTGGCGCAATATCTAAATGTGTTACAGGTGCAAACTCAGTAATTTTAACGCTACTAAAGCGCTCATCTTCTGCTACTTTTTGTTTAAAGCCTGCAAGAGAGCGTTGGTAGTAGCCAACTGATGAATCAGCAGGAAAGTGCGCGGCAAAATAAGTGCCTTGTTCTTTTAATGCTGGCGCTAAAATTTCACTATACCAACCACCACCGGGTGCAATTTCAACAACTGTCATGGTTGGTTTAAAGCCAAAAAATGCAAGTGTTTGAGCTGGGTGACGATATTCATCACGAGCGCTGTTTTTAGCACTGCGTTCGCTTGATTGAAGTGCATGTTCAAGGCTTGATTCGTGGTTATGGCTAAGCGCCATAGTCGATGTCATTGTTAGTGTGGCTACAAGTAGCGATTTTAGCGCAAATTTCATTGTTTGTTCCTTCACATTATAATTTTAAATAGGTTATTGAATAATCAGAATACGTGAATTTATAGCAAACAAAAAGGGTTAAACCAACGTTTAACCCTTTGTGTGATTAGTGGCGGAAATGGCGCATACCAGTTAGTACCATTGCCATGCCAGCTTCATCAGCAGCTGCAATCACTTCTTCATCACGCATTGAGCCACCAGGCTGAATTACCGCAGTAATGCCAGCGGCTGCGGCTGCGTCAATGCCATCACGGAATGGGAAGAATGCGTCAGACGCCATAACTGAACCTTTAACTTCAAGGTTTTCGTCGGCGGCTTTTATACCTGCAATTTTAGCTGAGTATACGCGGCTCATTTGGCCTGCGCCTACACCAATGGTCATACCGTCACGGGCATAAACAATTGCGTTTGATTTAACAAATTTAGCTACTTTCCAGCAAAACAGTAAATCTTTAAGTTCTTGCTCAGAAGGCTGGCGCTTAGAAACAACTTTTAAGTCGCCTTGCGTTACCATGCCTAAGTCGCGGTCTTGAACTAAAATACCGCCGTTAACGCGTTTAATATCTTGGCCAGCTGCTTTACCTGTCCACTGTCCACATTCTAATAGGCGCACGTTCTTTTTAGCTTCAACAATTTTTGCAGCGTCGCTCGAAATACTAGGTGCAATAATTACTTCAACAAACTGACGGTCAACAATTGCTTGTGCAGTTGCTGCATCTAGCTCTCGGTTAAAGGCAATAATGCCACCAAATGCTGATGTAGGGTCTGTTTTAAAAGCGCGCTCGTATGCTTGTAGAATATTGTCGCCAATTGAAACACCACACGGATTAGCATGTTTTACAATTACGCACGCAGGTACGTCAAATTCTTTAACACATTCAAGTGCTGCATCGGTATCTGCAATGTTGTTAAACGAAAGGGCCTTACCTTGCAATTGAGTTGCTGTTGCAACTGATGCTTCAGCAATGTCATTTTCAACATAAAAAGCAGCATCTTGATGTGAGTTTTCACCGTAACGCATATCTTGCTTTTTAGTGAACTGCATATTGATAGTACGTGGGAATTTAGTCTCTACAGCAGCTTCCTCGGTGTAATCAGGCACCATTTTACCGAAGTAGTTAGCAATCATGCCATCGTATTGTGCAGTGTGCTCGTAGGCGGCAATCGCTAAATCAAAACGTGTTTTGTACGTTGTTGAACCATTGTTGTTTTGCATTTCGCTAATAACACGGTCGTAGTCGCTCGCGTTTACCACGATTGTTACATCTTTGTGGTTTTTAGCGGCTGCACGAACCATTGTAGGGCCGCCAATATCAATATTTTCAATGGCATCTTCAAGGCTGCAGTTTTCTTGAGCGACTGTATTCGCAAAGGGGTATAAGTTAACTACAACTATGTCGATAGCAGAAATGTTGTTATCTGCCATTACGCTTTCATCTTGTCCGCGACGGGCTAATATGCCGCCGTGAATTTTTGGGTGAAGAGTTTTTACGCGACCATCCATGATTTCAGGGTGGCCTGTGTGATCTGATACTTCAGTCACTTTTATGGCGTTATCAGCAAGTAGTTTACATGTGCCGCCAGTTGATAAAATATCAACGCCTTGCGCTTCAAGTGCGCGGGCAAATTCAACAATACCGGTTTTATCAGACACACTTAATAGTGCGCGACGAATGGGACGATGAGTATCCATTGTAGTTTGATTTCCTCAGTTAATGAGCTAGCTTAGAAGCGGGCATTTTAACTGATTACTACTCAAAAAACGACTTATAAAGGCTCAATAAGCGTGAGCATTTTGCAATTTAGTTAATAAACTGTAGGCATAAAAAAAGCACCCTAAGGTGCTTTTTTTGCATAATACCAGTTGTATTGGATTAGTAAGTAGTAATAACGATAGAAAAACAAGTCTATAACAAGGCAAAAATTTTGCAGTGTAGTTATTCTACATAAAAAACTTTTAGCGACGTTATGGGCTTGTTTAGCTCGTTAGAATACTTACGCTTTCAATATAATTGGTATTAGTTCATGCCGTATTTTTTAAGCTTTTTACGTAAAGTACCACGGTTGATACCTAGTAAAATTGCTGCACGAGTTTGGTTACCACGTGTATATGTCATTACTTCTTCAAGTAATGGCGCTTCTAGCTCTGAAAGAACAAGGTCGTAAACGTCTTGCACATCTTGACCGTTAAGCTGCTTTAAATAGTGGTGAACAGCTTTTTTTACTGCATCACGCAATGGCTGCGGTTTCTCGTGTGACTGAACATGAGGGTTAGTGATAAATGGAGAAGTCACGTTTTGTTCGAACATTATTAAGTCTCTTTCTTTCTTAGTTAGCTGCTAGTGTTTTAAAGTATTGCTCTAATGCGACGACCTGTGCCTGTGGGTTGTCGAGCGCATTAAATACTCGCCTAAACTGACCATCACTGTCATGGGTTTGCAAATACCAAGATACATGTTTGCGAGCAATTCGCGCTCCCATTGGCTCACCGTAAAACATATGGAGGTTTGTTAAATGCTCCATTAATATACTGCGCACCTCTGCAATAGCAGGTGGCTGTAAATGTTCCCCAGTTCGCAAATAGTGGTCTATCTCCCTAAATATCCAAGGGCGACCTTGGGCGGCTCGGCCAATCATAATGGCATCTGCACCCGTATAGTCTAAAACCTGTTTTGCTTTTTCTGGTGATGTAATATCACCATTGGCAACAACAGGAATCGACACTGAACGTTTTATATCCCTAATCGTGGCGTACTCAGCATCACCTTTGTACATACATGCGCGCGTACGCCCATGTACAGCAAGTGATGCAATGCCATAACGTTCAGCTATTCTCGCAATCTCTACACCATTACGGTTATCCGGATCCCATCCTGTACGGATTTTAAGTGTCACAGGTATATCAACAGCATTAACAACTGCATCAATAATCTCTTCCACAAGTTCAGGAAACTGTAATAAGGCAGAGCCTGCGAGTTTCTTGTTCACTTTTTTTGCTGGGCACCCCATATTGATATCTATGATCTGTGCACCATTAGCAACATTGAATTGTGCGGCCTGCGCCATAAGCTCAGGATCTGCTCCTGCAATTTGCACCGCGCGTATACCCGACTCACCGCTGTGATCCATACGGTTCATCGACTTTTCTGTTTTCCAAACCTTAGGATTTGACGATAGCATTTCAGACACAGCTAAGCCCGCACCTAAGCGTCGACAAAGTTGTCTGAATGGTCTGTCTGTAATGCCTGCCATTGGCGCGACAATTACATTATTCTCAAGTTGGTATTTACCGATACGCACTATATTCAATAGGCCTCTTTTCAAGGGGCGCTAAGTTTACGGTTTTTTTCACAAAA
Source organism: Pseudoalteromonas sp. SR43-5 (assembly GCF_014163835.1). Taxonomy (NCBI): domain Bacteria; kingdom Pseudomonadati; phylum Pseudomonadota; class Gammaproteobacteria; order Alteromonadales; family Pseudoalteromonadaceae; genus Pseudoalteromonas; species Pseudoalteromonas sp. SR43-5. The sequence continues at coordinate 427 of NZ_JACJEA010000012.1, read as the reverse complement.
ATCAAAGGCTATAAATTGAACAAAAGTAACTTTTTTTTGCCCTTTTCGTATTGACATTTGATAACCACATGACAAGTAGGTTGATTTGTTTGAAATTCATACAGATTTTATTTTTTACAAGATAACTAGAAAATTTTTTGATATGTAAAAAAATAGTAAAGCCTGTTAAATACAGGCTTTACATGCATGTTTTGAGTTAATACTCTAGATTTGATTGTTCGATTTATTACACTTTTTAGTGCCACTTACTCGAGTCCAATCACCTTCAACGGCAATGTCATCTAGTTCAATAAACGGTGCATAAATGTCAGCAACCGATTGTGCTTGTTCTTCTAAAATACCTGACATGGCAATTTTACCACCTGGCTTTAATAACCCTAAAATCACACTATGTAATTCGCGAAGTGGCTGGGCTAAAATATTGGCC